>NZ_VBUM01000052.1 GCF_005774735.1 Microbacterium sp. 5K110
GATGTGAAGAGGGGCCTCGAGAGGTGCCTAAATGCCAGTGACGGTTCTGTCAGAAGGTATGGCTGCGGCCTCCGTGCACAGCGTTCGCAGTTCGTCCGAGACGAAGAAGAGACCCTTGTATCTCCCCACCATTCCGGGCGCGTGGCGAAGGATCACTCCAAGGACGGCGCTCGTAGCGTCTAGTGATTGCGCTGCCACAAGGTCAGCATGAACCGACAACGCCTCCTGCAAGTCTCCGTTAGTCATCTGCGCCGCCGTCAACCAGCCGCCTACCGTGTCCGCCAGACGTCGCCGATCTTCGGGAAGTCGGTCGGGAAAGTACGTAGCGAGGATTTCTATGGTCACAGCCGCGTCAACCATCGGTTGAGGAGTTGCAACGGTGGGGTCGGTGGGCATCATGACTGAATCAATGTCGTCGATCGTGCGATCAATCATTTCGAGGATTCCACGCATCTGGGCAACGAGCCTGAAGTTGCTCCAAGAATAGTTTCTACCCTTGTAATCAAAGTCATGAGTCGCAGCGTCCAGAGCATGCTGCAGAACGGTCGTGAACTGGATTTCGCACTCCTCAACGAGAAGCGGATGTCTGTCGAGATATGACTGCGGAGGTCGTACAAATACCTTTGGTTCGTGATATCGAAAATCGCTCGGACCAACTTCAATCGGACCAGGGTCATCGACGATCAAGTCGCTAGCCTTCAGGAACTCGATCGCTTTGGGGATCTCGTTCCTATAAAGCACCACGACCGTCAACCCCAAAAGGTCGCGCAATCCCTTTACATCCTCCAGCTTGCCGGCCAAGAGTTTCTGATGGATACTCTTCGCTTGCTTCTTCCGTACCGTGATCGCTTCCACATTGAGGCCTTGCAGTGCGGCAATCAGCTTGGGCTCGATGACGCCTCGCAGCGCGTCCAGGTCCTGTTCGAGATTGGCTCGCCAGATTGTCAGCTTGGCTGGAATCATTGCGCCTGGGCCATCACTTGGGCAAGTGTTTCTGCGCGCGATGTACGATTGGCAGCCTTGTTCGATCCCTGGCGTGCCGAGAGCACATATTGAACAGCGCGGGGTGTCTCTCCGCGGTCGAGTTCGGCGGCGAAGGTCAGCAGCCGGTTGGCCGTATCTTCGGCCCGGGGAAGATCGCCACGGTCGCGAAGATCGATCAGTGCCGCCCACAATGAGTAGAAATCGGCAACATTGGAGAACCGTGTCGATGCGAGAGGCAGGTGGTCATCGAGTTCCTTGAGGTAGGAAACGGCATCCGCGAACCGCTTGTTTATTCTCCGGGCACCCGGGACTTCCTCGTCCCACTCTGCGTACTTCTCGTCGAGATAGTCCTTACCGTCCTGGATTCCGTTGGCGGCGACGACGTAGAATTCTGACACATACTCCACGTCGAGCATGCGTCTCCGGCGGGCGTCAGTTACGAGACCAATCTGCTCCCAGAAGGAGTCCTCCGCCAGCTCCTCGACCTTCCGAATGAAGGCGCCATCAAATTGAGCGTGGCGGAGTTCCTGCTTGTTGAGGCGTGCGACATTCCGATTCAGGCGGTCGAATGCTTGATTGAGTTCGGCCGAAGTTGTGTTCGTCACCATCTCCACGGTGAAGAGGTACTCCAGAATTCGAAGCTTGTCGTCCTTGGAGAAATCTTCGTAGTAGCGACCCGCCAGCCCCATGTCGTTGAGTGAATCAGGGGCGGAGAACTCATTCCGGACGAAGAGCAAGATGGTTGTCAGTCTTTGCTTGCCATCGAGCACTCGATACTCAGTCGGGCGGTCGGGGTCAACAACTCGGTCAATGAAGATCGACTGGGTTGGATAATTGCGCAGAACTGAGTCGATGAAGAAGCGTCGGTACTGCGGGCTCCATACGCTTCGTCGCTGGTACGGCGGATCCAGGTTGAGGCGCCCGGTGTCTTCAAGATCCAGGAACCAGCTCACTGTCTGCGGGCTCGGTGTGCGCTCGAATCTCTTGGTTGTCATATTTGCCTCACTTGTTTCCGGAAACGTCCGTGAGGCAACTATGGCGCATGTGCGGGGCCGTCTGCCCTTCAGCGCACGGGAATCCCGCACATCTGGGCCGATCGGGTCCTGAGCGTCGGTGGGTCTCTTCGCTAGAGGGCCGGTGCTGGATATCGGCTCAGGCCAGCAGCCGCGAGCGGGCATGCGCACCGGACGCCACATACCCGAGCTGCCCCACCACGGATCCGATGACAGCTTTCCCGAGCTCCATGGGGACGGCGTTCCCAAGTTGCCGCTGCACATCCGCCCGGGTTCCCTGGACTCTGAAGTCGTCCGGGAAGGACATTAACCGAAGGATCTCCTCGATCCGCAGTCTCCGTGCGCGCTCACCCGATGCCGTCTTGACGTTCTCCCAATGGAAGGGCCCAACCCAAGGTCCGGGCTGGGCTTGGAGGGTCGATGAGGGGCGATCCGGATGCAGGCGAAGCAGGAAGGTCCAGTACCGGCTGCGCCAGTCGAAGACGTTTCGCCCGTCGTATCGGTCTGTGTGCCACAGATAGTTCTGTCCGGGCGGAATCTCGGCGGCAAGTTCGCCGTAGGTGCCGTCAACGATCTCCTCGGCTACAACTCGTGCGACGGCAGGGAGAGTTCGGAAGGCGTCGGCGGCGGTTACGTGAGGAATCTTGGTTGCGTCGACCTTGCGATCGCGCTCGCTCCAACCCGAATGCGTGGGCTCTGGGAACTCCAGCTTCTTCCCGTCGCGGCGCCCGATCACGAACACGCGTCTCCTGAGCTGAGGGACTCCGTAGTCCGCCGCCAGCAGTACCCTCCACTGAGGGTTGTAACCCAGTTCTCCAAGAGCCTTGAGGAGCCTCTCGAACTGAGCGCGGTGGGTCTTGTATGTGAGCCCCTGCACGTTCTCGAGGACAAAGGCCTCGGGCTGAGTGTCCTTCACGACCCTCACGTACTCGTCGAGAAGCGAAGCGTTCGGGTCACGGCTCTCACGCTTTTGCTCCAGCCAGAACCCCGACTTGCTGAACGGGGTGCAAGGTGGGCCCCCGATGACGAGCGCCGGTTCACCAGAACGGAGCTTGGCGGTATCGAGGATCTGCTCGGTGCTGATCTCGCGGATGTCGCCCGTCACGGTCGGCACACCATCGAAGTTCGCTCGGAGCGTCGACAGCGCCTGCTCGTTGTAGTCAGTGGCAACGGCGACCCGAAGAAGGCCTGAACCGGTGTCTTCACTGACCAGGGCCTCGCTGTCAGCTCGTTCGGCGGCGAGGTCCAGTCCTCCAGCGCCAGAGAACAGGCTTACGACCGGCAGCTGCTCCGCCATTGTCACCTCGATTCTTCGCCCGCGGGCGTCTTGACAGTCCAGTATCTCCGACCCGATGTTGCACCATGCCTCCGACATGCCCCACTCGTTGGTGCAGATCCTCTGCGTGGGATGCTGTTGCCGTGACTGACTCGATCGACCTTGCCGCCTGGTTGCGGTCCGTATGCAGCGACTACAGCTTTGACCTGCTGGGGGTCTACCAGGAGCGCGGTGACCACGACTGGCCGGTCACTGTCGCGAACGCGGCGCAGCTTAGACAGCTCGTTGTCGACGGCGGCCACATCCTGCCGTTGCCGAAGGAGCCGGCGTCACTGGCGAACGTCCTCGAGGTGAGTGTGGCTGACTTCGTTGCCGAACGCGCTCGCGAAGTCGGCGCAATAACCACCGTTCGAGGGACTGAGCGTGGGTACCCGGACTTGGAGTTCACGGGACCCGCTCTGGCGGGCGAGTTCCACGCGGTCGATATCAAGGTTGCTCGACGAAAGCCGACTGCCAGAGGCGTAAGCAAGAACACGCAGAGCCGCATCACGCTCTATACGGGGAACACCTACTTCCGCTACCCAGCCCTGCGCTGGCCCGGTACTTTCCGTCCCTTCGCCGAGTACGAATCGCATTTGGACATCATCGTCCTGTACACACTTAACGAGGACACCCAGTCTCGTGTCGAGGACCTCGAGATCATCGTTCAACCCGCCTGGCGCATAGCGAGCAAGCAGCGATCTTCGACCACGCGCGAATACATCGGGGCCGTGGTCGACATCGATGATCTTCGACACGGACGCGGCGAGTTTCAGACACCGGAGGAGTTCTACGCCTACTGGCGCAAATACGGCTTCAAGGTAGGGAAGGTGGTCCAGCAGCAGTTGGACAAGATGCTCAAGGGCTGAAGGAGAGAGTTCTCTCCTTCAAGCCCGGTCAAAGCCACCCCCGCTCCACCGCCACCCGCACGGCATCCGCCCGATTCCGCCCGCCGGTCTTCCCGATCGCGCTGGACAGGTGATTCTTCACCGTCCCCTCGGACAGGTGCACCATGCGCGCGATGTCGGCGATCGACCCTCCGGCGCGGGCGGCGGCGAGCACGTCGGTCTCGCGCTCGGTCAAGGGAGAATCCCCCTGCGCCAGCGACTCGGCGGCCAGAACCGGGTCGACCACGCGGAACCCGGCGGAGACCCGCCGCACGGCATCCGCCAGCTCCGCCGCGGGGGTGTCCTTCACGACGAATCCCAATGCCCCGGCCTGCATGGCACGCGCGAGGTATCCGGGGCGGCCGAAGGTCGTGACGATGAGGGCGCGGCATCCGGGAACCTGCGTGCGCAGAAGAGACGCGGCGGCGATGCCGTCGATGCCGGGCATCTCGATGTCGAGCAAGGCCACCGTCGCACCCGACGCGCGGGCAGCCTCGACCACCTCGTCGCCGCGGCCGACCTGGGCAACGACCTCGATGTCGGGCTCCAGACCGAGCAGGGCGGCGAGGGCGCCGCGCACGAGCGCCTGATCGTCGGCGATGAGAAGTCGGATCACCACGTCACCCTCACTCGGAATCCGCCGAGGTCGCTGCGCCCCACGGTCATGCGGCCGCCGGCGGTCTCGACGCGCTCCCGCAGCCCCGGCAGCCCCGAACCCGACGAAGAAGCGCCACACGGCCCGCGCCCATCGTCGGCGACCTCCACCGATCGAGAGTCCAGCGACACCCGGCACACGGATGCCTCGGCGTGCCGCACCACGTTCGTCACCGCCTCGCGGACCACCCACCCCGCGAGCTCGCGCCGGTCGGAAGGCACCTGATCCGTCGACCCGGGCAGCTCGGGCGCGACCCCGGCGCTTTCCAGCGCCGCGCGGGCCGCGGCGAGCTCGCCGCTGATGCTCACGCCTCTATATCCGTGGACCGTCGCGCGGACGTCGGCCAGCGCCCCGCGCGACAGCTGCTCGATCTGCGCCACCTCGTCGCGGGCGGCCGGGGAGCCGGCATCCATGAGTCTTCCGGCGAGCTCGGCCTTCACCGTGATCACGGTCAGCGAGTGGCCGAGGATGTCGTGCACGTCGCGCGCGACGCGGCTGCGCTCGCGCTCGGCGGCGAGTTCGGCGACCTGCTCCTGCGCGGCCCGCAGGCGCTCGAGGGTCGTGATGTTCTGCACGAAGCTCAGCATCATGATCGAGATGGACAGGATGATCGCCGAGTTCAGGACGTTCGTGAACGTGTCGGCGCCGCTCCACTCCCCCACCACGAACGACAGCGCGCTCAGCAGCGCGACGAGGATCCACGTGGGGCGCCGTGCGACGCTCGACACCGCGACCGCGACGCCGACGAACGTCCACATCCACCGCACGTCGCCGCCGATCCACGGTGCCAGGCTCAGGCTCAGCGCGAACATCACGGCGCCGGGGAGCAGGCGGCGCCACCCCGAGGTCGTGCGGCGCGCGAACGGGACGCTCGCGAGGAACACGGCCGCGAACACCACCACGATCAGCGTTCCCACGGCGTTAGCGACGGGATCGGGCACTTCCCAGATCGACACCAGCGTCGGGAAAGTCCAGATGAGCGAGATGCCCCCGCCGATGAACCACCCCCGCGTGAACGGACGCCGGCCCGGGGCACCGAAGCGCCGCGGGCTGGTCGTCTCGTTCATGTCCTTCACGATAGGGCGGCTCACGAACGCCGCGTGTCCCGCCGGAAGAAGTAGACCGTGCCCGCGAAGAACACCGCCATCCACACCACCGCGTTGATCAGGGCGCCGAGGTCGAAGGCATCCCCGGTCAGCGGCGCCCGCGCCAGCTCGGCGATGCCGTACACGGGCGTCAGCTTGCCGACCGTCTGCAGGAAGTCGGGCATCGACGACAGCGGGTAGAACAGTCCGCCGAGGAACGACAGCAGCACCACCGCGAGGCTCGTGATCTGCGCGACGTTCTCACCCGGCACCATGTACCCGACCATGAGTCCGAGCGTCGTGAACACCGCTCCGGCGAGCAGCCACGCGGCCAGGCCCGTGACGATCCACTGCGCCGCCGACAGATCAACCCCGACCATGGATGCCACGACATACGTCGCGACCACGGCGATGAGCCCGAACAGCATGCCCGCCAGGAGCTTCACGATCACATTCACGAGCGGGTTCAGCGGCGTGAGGCGCAGCTGCCGCGTCCACCCCTGCGCGCGCTCGACCGCGACCGCCGCACCCGTCTGGGTCGCCGACATCATCGCCCCGTACATCGCCATCGAGACCATGATGTACGCGGCCACCGACACTCCCCCGTCGGCCACCGGCACCTCGGTGAGCGGCTGGTCGAGCATCTGGTAGCCGATGATGAAGAACATCAGCACCGGGAACGCCACCGTGAAGAACAGCGCCCGCGGGTTGCGGAGCTTGCGGACCAGCTCGATCCGCAGATACGTGAGCGTGAAACCCCCCAGGACGGGGGCGGGACGGTCGAGGCTGATGGCGGTCATCGGGTTGCTCCGTTCGAGGCGTCGGCGGATGCCGGGGAGTCGATGGTGAGCGCGACGAACACGCTCTCGAGGTTCTGCGCGGTGATCTCCAAATCCCGTGCCGGCGTCGCGGTGAGCAGGTGCTTCGCGAGCGCGTCGGAGTCGCGCGTGTGGAGCGTGACGCGCTCGCCGCTGGCCTCGACCGAGTCGACACCGGGCACGGATGTCAGCGCCGCGAGGTCGGCATCCGGAATCGTCGCCTGCACCACACGACCCGAGACGAGGTTCTTGATCTCGGCGGTGGTGCCGTCGGCGACGATCTCGCCGCTGCGCATCAGCACGATGCGGTCGGCGTACTCGTCGGCCTCGTCGAGGTAGTGCGTCGCGAACATCACGGTGCGGCCGCGGGCGGCATCCGTCCGGATCGCGTTCCAGAACGAACGGCGGGCCTCGACGTCCATGCCGGTGGTCGGCTCGTCGAGGATCAGCAGCGCCGGATCGCTCACGAGCGCCATCGCGAAGCGCAGCCGCTGCTGCTCTCCGCCCGAGCAGAGTCCGACGCGACGATTCGCCAGATCTCGGATGCCGGCCCGCTCGAGCGCCTCGTCCACGGGACGCTTCTCGGCGAACAGGGATGCCGTGAGCTCGACCGTCTCGAGGACGGTGAGGTCTTTCAGCAGACCCCCCGTCTGCAGGACGGCGGAGACGAGGCCGCGCGACACCGCCCCGCGCGGGGTGTGCCCGAAGACGCTGATGGAGCCCGCGTCGGGGTTCGTGAGGCCGAGGATCATGTCGATCGTCGTGGTCTTGCCGGCGCCGTTCGGGCCGAGGAACGCCACGATCTCGCCGGGCTGCACCCGCAGATCGACGCCGCGGACGGCGTGGACGGAGCCGAAGCTCTTGACGACGCCCCGCGCGTCGATCGCGGCGGGGGCGGTAGTGGAGGATGCCATGTCCTCATGCTGGCCCGGCGCCCGGCCCCGTGCCTGGGGCGGGGGTCACCTTGTGGGGGTGACGTTCGTCATGGGTGTTATGGGCTGGGCGAGGCGGGCGGCTGCGCGCACCGGGAGGTCGAGAGGAGGTCGACGACGACTCCCTCGTCACGCGTGAGGACGGAGACGTCGACGGTGCTGTTGGCGTAGCCGGTGGCGATGAAGCTGATCGCCGGGTAGCTCAGCTCGAGGCGTGTCTCCTCGACAACGAAGTCCTCGCCGAGGGCCGCGGGCAGCCCATCGACGAACGCCTGACCGTCGAAGCCCCCCGGGGTCTCGATGGTCCACTGACCGGTGTAGAAGACCCCGTCTCCGGAGCAGCCGAACGGCTTGTCGGAGGGATTCTTATCGACCCTGAGGCCGGCCGGGAGTTCGTCGACGACGCGCTGCAACGCCGACTGCGATTCTCCGCGCACCGTTTCGTAGGTCGGCAGCGGTGTCGGTGCGCAGCCGGCGAGGGCGAGCGCGGCTACCGCGAGAAGTGCGAGCGCGGGGCAGGTGGCATCCAAAGCCGTGAAATCCTCCCCCGGTGGCCTCGCGACACATCGGAACCGGCCGTGTGATCGACCCGGCGAGGTAGCGGCCGCGAGTGACACAGACTAACCGGTTCGGATCCTCAGCCTGCCGGGGTGGCCGCCGGGGACTGGTCGTAGTAGTCGTACGGATTGCCGGGCACGCAGATACCGCCCAAGCTGATCGCATAGGTGGGTGCCGTTGCGAAAGAGATGGCCTTGACCGGTCCTCCGCTGCCGAAGACCGCGGGGACGGGGCGCGATTCGATGCGCGAATCGATGCCCAGCGAGGTCCAGTAGTCCGCGACACGTTGAACGTCTCCAGCGGGGTCGGCCCCAAGATTCGTCGTGAAAGCGCCGTGTGCGAAGGAAACGCCGTCCTGATTGTCGACCCGGCATTCCTGCGGGGCGGCGAAACCCTGTCGAATCAGGGTCCAATCGCTTCCTCCCGCGGCTTCTATCGTGCCGTTGAGGATCGTCAGGGCCTGATCGCGTGCATCTTCCGGGCTCATTGCGGCTTGCTTCGGTGAGCAGCCCGATAGGGCGAGCGTCGTCGCAAGAAGAAGAGGCAGGACATTTCTTCGCACGGTCAGACCGGCTTCGACGCGCGGATCGTGTAGCTCAGCGGCATGACCGACGGCTGCTCGGTGAGGGCGTATTCGCCGTCGGGACGCAGGGTCATGCGGCCGGGGAGGGCCTCCCACGGCACGCTGTCGTGCTCGATGAGCGCGTCGAGCCGCAGCCCGCGGTCCAGCAGCGCTGTGACGATCTCGCCGAGGCTGCGGTTCCACTCGTACGTCCGGGTCGACTGCAGCGGAGCGGACACCTCGACGTAGGTGCTGTCGTCATCCCACTCCAGCGGTGCGGGCTGCTCGAAGTACGGGAACGCGAGCGTCAGCCCCGGGAGCGTCTCGTTCATCGACCACAGCACCGGGTGCCCCTCGCGGATGTGCAGCGTGCCACCGGGAGCCAGCAGATCCGCGACCACACCGGCCCATTCCGTGATCGACGGCAGCCAGCACAGGGCTCCGATGCCCGTGTAGACGAGGTCGAACTCCCCCGCTGGCAGCACATCTGTCGCGCGAGAAACGTCCGATTGGATGAAATCGACGGCATCACCTGTCTCGGCGACGAGACGGCGCGCCTCGGCCACCGCGTTCTCCGAGAAGTCGAGCCCCGTCACCCGCGCACCCAGGCGCGCGAGCGACAGAGTGTCCGTGCCGATGTGGCACTGCAGATGTACCGCCCGCCTGCCGGCGATGTCGCCGAGCAAGGGCAGGTCGAAGCGCACGACGTCGCTCAACGCGGTGCGGTCCTCGACGTACCGCAGCACGCCGTATCCCGACCCGTCGCGAGCGGCATGCAGAGTGGCGCGCTCGTTCCAATTGGCGCGGTTCGCATCGATGTACTCGGCGGTCATGGCATCCCTTTCCGGTCGTACAGCCTTGCCACGATACAGATTCCGGATGCCACTCCCCCGGGCCTGCACCCGGCGGTAGGCCGTGACGGCCCATGACGCCGCCCCCTCCCGGTGTCGGGGGCCCGGGTTAGCGTGGAGAACATGTCGGGCAGCGTCTATGTCATCCACGAGAACCCCCAGTGGCTTCCGCCGTTCCAGGCGGCGTTCGAGGCCGAGGGGGTTCCGCTCGAGGAATGGCTGCTGACGGACGGGTCCATCGACCTCTCCGTCGAGCCGCCCGAGGGCGTGTTCTGGTCGCGGCTGAGCGCGTCGGCGCACACGCGTGATCACGCGGCGAGCAAGGAGTACGGCCGTGCGGTGCTGCGCTGGCTCGCCTCGTGGGGTCGCACGGTCGTGAACGGCGCCGACGTCCTCGAGCTCGAGGTCAGCAAGGTGGCGCAGCACGCCGCGCTCCGGCACGCGGGCGTCGAGGTTCCGCGCACGACGGCGGTGTTCGGTACCGCGCAGCTCGCGGCGAAGGCCGAGGAGTTCGAGGCGCCGTTCATCAGCAAGCACAATCAGGGCGGCAAGGGCCTGGGCGTGCGCCGGTGGGAGATGCACGCCGAGTTCGCCGCGTGGGTCGACGGCCCCGACTTCGAGCCGTCGCCCGACGGCATCACCCTGCTGCAGGAGCTGCTGGTCGCTCGCGCGCCGTTCGTTACGCGCGCCGAGTTCGTGGGGGGCGAGTTCGTCTACGCCGTCCGCGTCGACACGAGCGCGGGCAGCTTCGAGCTGTGCCCGGCCGAGGCGTGCGCGATCCCCGGTGCCGACGGCGTGGAGCCCGAGCCGCTGTTCCGCCTCCGCGACGACGTCGACCCCGCCCTCGTCGACCGCTACCTCGCGTTCCTCGCGGCCGAGGGCATCGGCGTCGCCGGGATCGAGTTCATCGAGACCCGCGACGGCCGCGTTGTCACCTACGACGTGAACACCAACACGAACTACAACCCCGACGTCGAGGCATCCGCTCCCCGTTCCGGTCCGCGCCAGATCGCGCGCTGGCTCGGGGCGCTGCTCGAGCAGGACGCTCCGGCCCTCGCGCAGCGCTGACCGCGCTGCGCCGCGGCGGGCGTCCGGCAGCTTCCTGCCCCGTTCAGTGTCCTGAACACGCGGATGCCACTGCGCTCGGTCCGCGTGTCTTGGGCACTGAAACCGGGGAGCGACCCCCTCACACGTCGCGCAGCGCCTCCAGCCGACGCACGCGCGGGATGACCTCGGCGGCGAAGCGCTGCAGCTCGGGCAGGTGCGGCGAGAACTGCAGCAGCAGCGTCGAGACCCCGACGTTCGCGAACGCGACGATGCGCTCGGCCACCTGATCGGGCGTGCCGACGAGGTTCGGACGCAGGCCGCGGTTCGAGACCGAGTACTCCTTCAGGTCGACGGGGGTGTCGAGCTTCGACTTGCTCACGAAGTCCTGGTACGAGCCGTAGGCCGCTCCCCCGCGGACGTCGGTGATGCGGTCGATCTCGGCCTGCGCCTCGTCTTCCGTGTCGCGCACGACCGCGTAGGCCGCCATGCCGAACGCCTCGAACGGCGTAGCGCCCGCCTCGGCGCGGCGACGCCGCATGTCGGCGACCTTCGTGGACAGCTCATCGAGCGTGCCGCCGTGCGTCAGGTACGCGTCGGCGAACCGCGTGATCGCGTTACGTCCCGCCTCGCTCTCTCCCCCGGCGTACAGACGCGGGATCACCCGCGGCTTCGGCTCGAGGAACGTACCCTCGGTGCGGTAGTACTCCCCCTCGTACGCAAACGGCGTCTGCGTCCACAGGCCGCGCAGCACCTCGACCCATTCGATCGTGCGCGCGTACCGGTCGTCGTGGGCGCTGAAGAGCCCGTCGTACTGCTTCGCTTCCTCCGCCCACCATGCCGACACGACGTTGAGCGTGAAGCGCCCGCCGCTGATCTCGTCGATCGTCGCGGCCTGCTTCGCCGTATGGAACGGGTTATGGAACCCCGGACGCACGGCCGCGAGCAGCTCGAGTTTCGACGTAACAGCCGCCAGCCCGGCGGTCACCGCCCACGCGTCGAGCGACGGCGCCTCGACGCCCTTGATGTCGTTGAGGTTCAGCTCAGGAATGAGCGTGAGGTCGAACCCGCCCTCCTCCGCCGCCCGCGCGATCTCCGCGATGTGCGCGAACGACACCGGCGTCTGCTCGTCGTCGACGTTGCGGAGCCATCCGCCGAAAATCGGGGTCCAGTAGCCGAAGCGAACGCGTTGGGGGGAAGTCATGGCATCCATCCTCACCCGGCATCCGCATGCCCGGTTCCGCGCGGCGCAACCGAGCGTCACGGCAGTACTGGTCGAGTCAGCGACGGGTTCATCTCCAAGTGATCGCGATCAGGATCATGTGCTTAAGTAAATAACTTATAAAAGGCTGGCGATGCCGCTCGCCGCCCGCCATGCTGGTGTCCTCGACGAAGAGGAGGGGCTCAGCCCATGAAAAGAACACGACTGCTCGGTGTCCTCGGAATGGCGGTGGCCGCGCTGTGTGCCACGATCGCTGTCCAGCCGACGTCGCCAGCGAAGGCCTTTCAGCCTTCCACGCGCGCGAGTGTCATCCAGTATCTGAACTCCATCACCGGCTCGAGCATCGTCTCGGGTCAGCACAACAAAGAACCCGCGTCGCAGCCGGGGCAGTACACCCAACAGGTCAAGGACATCACGGGCCAGTACCCGGGGCTGTGGGGTGGGGACCTGTTCTTCACGGCGACGGATGCCGCGAACCGCCAGCGGGTCGTCGACCAGGCCAAGACCGAGTGGCGCAACGGGTCGCTCGTGACCCTCGCCTGGCACGCCTGCCCGCCGACCGGCCCGAGCACGTGTGCGTTCGAGGGCGGGGTGAAGAGCAATATCTCGGACGCGCAGTTCCTGCAGATCATCACGGGCGGGACGGCGCTGAACACCACCTGGCGTCAGCGGATGGCGGAGGTCGTGCCCTACCTTCGGCAGCTGCGCGACGCGGGCGTCCCCGTGCTGTTCCGTCCGTTCCACGAGATGAACGAGACCTGGAACTGGTGGGGTGGACGCCCCGGCGTGAACGGCAGCGCGAAGATCTACCAGCAGATGAAGGACTACTTCGACGCGCAGGGGCTCACGAACCTCATCTGGGTGTGGAACGTGCAGGACAACCCGAACGCCAACTGGTCGAGCTACTACCCGGGGTCGTCGTACGTTGACGTCGCGTCGTTGGACGTCTGGTACAAGAGCTACCCGAGCTCAGGCGACTACGCGCAGCTGCAGAACATTGCCGCGGGCAAGCCCATCGCGATCGCCGAAATGGGCAAGGTTCCGAACGCGAACCTTCTCACATCGCAGACACGGTGGTCGTACTTCATGGTGTGGTCGGAGCAGTTGCGCCAGAACAACACCAACGCCGAGATCCAGGCCGGCTACTTCCACTCGCGAGTGCTGAATCAGGGCGAGCTCGGCCTGCCCTGACCGTCGTCACGGCCCGGCGAAACGCAGCGCCGGGCCGTGACCCGGTGCGAGCTGGCCCTGCAGGGTGAGCGCGGCGGCGCCGATGGCGGCCGAGTCGGTGGGGTTGATCGACAGCTCGACGGCCGTGGGGTGTGCATTGCGTGCGAAGGCGCGCCCCATCGCCGCTCGCACCTCGCGGACGAAGATCGACCCGGCCGTTGCGACACCGGGCCCCGACAGCACGACCTCGTCGAGGTCGAAGAGGTTGGCGAGGGTCAGAACGGCACCCGCCACGGCGCGTGCACTCTCGGTCACGAGCGCTGCCGCCAGCGGCTGACCCTCGACGGCCGCGCGCGAAAGGACCTCCCAGTTCTGGGCGACCGTCGCGCGTTCATCGAGCTCGAGTGTCCGCGCGAGATTCTGCTCCGCCAGGGCCTTGGCCACGACGACCCGCGGGGCGGCGATGACCTCGAGGCATCCCACGTTTCCGCAGAAGCATGCGGGGCCGGCGAGGTCGACCGTGATGTGTCCGAGCTCGGCCGCGTTCGAGCTCGAGCCGCGGAAGAGGGCACCGTCCGCGACGACGCCCGCCCCGATCCCGGATCCGATGTACACGCACGCGAACGAGCTGTACCGCGAGACTCCTCGACTCCAGAACTCACCCAGAGCGGCCGCACTCGCGTCGTTGTCGACCAGCACCGGCATGTGCAGCGCTGCCTCGAACGCCGAGCGCAGCGCCACCTCGCGCCAGTGGGGCAGGGTCGGCGCCTCGATGACGGTGTCGGGGTCGGGGCGCATGGGTCCGGGCAGGACGACGGCGACACCCTGCACGCTCGCCGTGGGGATGTCCGCCGCGGTCATGAAGGCCCGCATGGACTCTGCGAGGCGCTCGATGACACCCGCGGGCTCGTCGTCACCGACCCCCGGCAGGCGCTCTCGCGCGACCACGCCGCCATTGGTGTCGGTGGCCACCAACGTCACCGACTCGAACCCGAGTTGGATGCCGACTCCGTGGCGCGCCCGGCGGTTGATGTCGAGCAGGCGTCGCGGCTTGCCGCCGGTTGAGGGCACCGTTCCGGCTTCGACGATGACCTCGTCGTCGAGAAGCTTGCGCACGATGAGCGAGATCGCCGGCTGGGTCAGTCCGGTCGCGGTCGTCAGCTCCACGCGGCTGATGGGGCCGGCGGAGCGGATCAGGTCGACGACGAGCGCGCGGCTGCCGGGAGACTCCGGCGTCGCCTGCGGCCGTGCCATCGGTGTGCCTCCTGCGGCGCTCGGTAGATTACGCAGGGCCTGGATGAACCCCGAGAGGATCGTACCCGTGACGCACTTGCGACCACCCATCGGTCTCGCGCTGGTGCGCGACACCGAGATCCTCGGCGCGGAGCCCTACTTCCACGACCTCATCGCGGGCATCGAGGAAGTGACCCTCCCCCAGGGGCACCCGGTGCTGCTCCGGGTGCTCCCGTCGCGCGCAGACGAAGACCGGCTGTATCGATCGTGGACGGACACCCGGGCGGTGGCTGCCGTTCTGCTCGTCGACATCCAGGAGGATGATCCGCGTCCGGCCCTCTCGGTCGAGCTGGGGCTTCCGGCGGTGGTGGTCGGCCCGCCGGTCACCGAGAACCTCATGACGGTCTGGACGGACGACGATGCCGCGATGCGTCTCGCAGCCGAGTACCTCATCGGGCAGGGTCACCGGGAGATCCTGCACGTGGGCGGACCGACGCATATCCGGCACTCGTCGTCTCGCCGGGACACCTTCGCGCAGACGTGCGCCGAGGCCGAGGTCGTCGCGCGCCTGGCCACGGGGGACTACTCGCGGGCGTCGGGCGAGGCTGCGACGGTGGCTGCGCTGCGGGAGCATCCCGACATCACCGCGGCGGTGTACGACAGCGACCTGATGGCGCTCGGGGGCCTCGACGCGGCCGCGACCGTGGGCCGCGGTGTGCCGGAATCGCTCGCGGTGATCGCCTGGGACGACTCTACCCAGGCGCAGCTGTCGACCCCTCCCCTCAGCGCCATCGCGCGGGACACCCGCGCTGTCGGTCGACTCATAGGGCGAGCGGTGTTGGACGTCATCGCCGGCGAACCCGCCGCCGTACGGCACGCCGCTGATGCGGCGCTGCGCGTCCGACGCAGCTCCGACCGAGACCGACCCGTTACATAAATTATTTATCTAACCCCTTGACCTCCTCCTCCTTCTCACCGATGCTGGGTTCATCGCCGCACGGCGACACCCCACCCACCGGTCGAAGGAGCCTGGTCGTTGTCTCATCCCCGAACTTCCGTCCGCAGCCTCATGGCCGCGACGCTCAGTGCTTCGGTCGTCGCCGGATCATTGCTGGCCGCCCCAGGGGCCGCCGCCGCAGCCCCCGTGGCATCCGCCCTCGATCTCACGTCGAAGAACACCGCCTTCGTCGAACGTGACGGTGCGCGGCTGACGCTCGACGGCCAGGCCTTCCGCGCCAGCGGCACCAACATCTACTGGCTCGGACTCGACGAGAACGTGGGCGGCGTCGACTACCCGACGTACTTCCGCATCAAAGACGCGCTCGACACCGCCAGCCGCATGGGCGTCAACGTCGTGCGCTCGCACATGATGACCTCCACCGGTCAGGACGACGCGAACCCGCTAGCGATCATGCCGCGCCTGGGTGAGTACAACGACGAGGCGTTCCGCACGATCGACTTCGCCGTCGCCTACGCCGGTAGCCTCGGCATCCGCCTCATCCTGCCGCTCACCGACGAATGGGCCTACTACCACGGCGGCCACCGCGACTTCACGACCCCCCTGGGGCTCGAGTCGGCCGACTTCTACACTTCTCCCGACGCGATCGCGGCGTATCAGGAGTACGTCGACGTGGTGCTCTCGCGCACCAACCCCCTCACCGGGGTCAAGTACGTCGACGACCCCACCGTCTTGGCCTGGGAACTCGGCAACGAGCTCGAGGGCATGACCCTCGACTGGATCAACGCCCAGGTTGACTTCATCGCGGAACGGGCACCCCAGCAGCTCATCGCCGCCGGTCGCCGTTTCGACATCGATCCCGACACGCTCGCCGCACCCGATCTCGACATCGTCGACGTGCACTACTACCCGCCCACCGCGGAGCGGGTGTCGGCGGATGCCGCGACCGTCACCGAGGCGGGCAAGGTCTACATCGGCGGCGAGTACGCCTCGACCGCCGCCAGCTCCGCCCTGCTGAATGCCGCGGCCTCCGACGAGAACGTGTCGGGCATGTTCTTCTGGTCTCTGTTCGGCAACAACGACCGCGGGGGTCTCGTGCCCCACGACGACGGCTTCACCCTGCACTACCCGGGTGAGACGGACCGGATGCGCGAGTCGGTGGGGGCGATCGAGGACTTCGGCCGTGACCTCGGCCTGCCGATCGCGACCGGTCCCGCCGACGCGCCGCTCATCGTCTCGATCGA
This sequence comes from Microbacterium sp. 5K110, assembly GCF_005774735.1. GTDB lineage: Bacteria > Actinomycetota > Actinomycetes > Actinomycetales > Microbacteriaceae > Microbacterium. The sequence continues at coordinate 16,532 of NZ_VBUM01000052.1, forward strand.
GCAGAACAACGCCATCAACCGCATCTCCTGGCGCGGATCCGCCGAGGCGCAGGGCTACCTCGTGCAACGCAGCGTCGACGGTGGAGCGTGGAGCGATCTGAACGCCGAGTCCGGTGCCGCTCTGTCCCCCGTCACCGACCTCGAGTCGCCCGCCGGTGCCGCGTACCGCGTCGTGGCGCGCACCGCCGACGGCTCCGAGACCGCATCGGACACCGTCGAGCCCGACGGCGCGACGGTGACCGCCGACCCCTTGTCGGACTGGCGCATCGTGTCCGGACACAGCGGTGCCGAACTCGTCGCGCCCGAGGGAGCGCTCGCCGTGGACGCCACGGCGACCGCCGTGTGGCGTGCGGCGGGCATCCGTGCCGCCGCATTCCGGCTGGACGACGCCGAGGGCGTAGAGGTGAGCGTCAGCGTCGACGGATCGACGTGGACCACCGTGCCCTCCGAGAGTCGCGAGGTCGACGGCTCGAGCGAGGTGGTGGCATCCACCATCGAGGGCGAGTACGTCCGCGTGAGCTGGGCCCGGGGCTCCGTGCTGGAGCGGGCGACCGTCTGGAGCGCCGCGCCCCGCGTCGCGCTGTTCGACCCGCTCGACGACTTCAGCCGCACCTCCGCCCACAGCGGGAGCCTGTCGTTCGACACGGGCAATCCGGCGCAGTTCATGGGTGACACCTCGCGTCTGAAGCGCGACGCCGCCGACGGCGCCGAGTCGGTGACCTGGGCCTATGACGGCATCTCCGGCGCCGACCTCATCGCGTTCTACTGGCCCGACCAGCCCGTCATCCCGCTGACCCTGTCGGGATCGAGCGACGGCGAGCAGTGGCGCACGCTCGACCCCGCCATCGACGGGGGCGACGGCAACTGGAAGCGCTACGTGTACCGCCTACGCGATCTGCAGGACGTGAACCACCTGCGCGTCTCGTGGGACGGAGCTGCCGGCGAAGTCTGGACGCCGCAGCTGTCGCAGATCTCGCTGTACTCGCCCAACGCACCCGAGCTGGGTGCGCCGGGTGCGGTGACGGCGGACACCCCGGCCGACGGCGCGAGCGACATCCGGGCGACCCCCGCGTTCCGGTGGACACCCGGCACGGATGCCGCCTACTACCGCTTCACCCTGGCCACCGACGCCGCGCTGACCGACGTGGTCGCTTCCGCGACGGGGCTGTCGTCGCCGTCGTACCGGCCCGCGATCGACCTGCAGCCGCAGGCCACCTATCACTGGCGCGTGGATGCCGTGAACGGTCTCGGCTCCACCAGCTCGTCGACGTGGAGCTTCACGACCGCCGCGCGCCCGACGAGCGACCTCGTGATCGACGACTTCGAGTCCTATGTCGACGACGCCGCGCTGACCCAGGCCTACGTGCGCAACACCGGAGGCGGCGCGATCACCCCGACCCTCCGGGCGCAGCAGGGCGACCACGCGGGAGTCTTCACCTACGACCTCGGTGCGCCCGGGTACGCCGGTGTGATCCGCACTCTCACGGAACCTCTGAGCTGGTTCGGTTACGACGGCATCGGTCTGACCGTCGACGCGCCCGTCGGCGCGACAGTGACCGTGCAATTCGTCGCCTCGGGCGGGTACTGGGAGACCCAGGTCCCCGTCGAGGAGCCCGGCGCCCAGCGTGTGGAGCTCGGTTTCGAGGACTTCGCACCGCCCGCCTGGGCGGGGGAATCCCGTCTCGACCTGTCCGAGGTCACGCAGATCGCGCTGTACGTAGCCGGGACGGCGCAGGGCGCCGTAGTCGTCGATGACATCGCCGCGCTGGCGCCCACCGTCGCCCCCGGTCCCGGGCCCACGCCCACTCCGGAACCGACCGGTACGCCCGACCCCACCACGGCGCCCACGGCGGCTCCGGTCGAGGACACCGGACAGACGCCGGCATCGGGCGAGGGCTCGCCCGCTTCTGGCGCGGCTGCCGACCCGTCCGGCTCGCTCGCAACGACCGGCTCGACCCTGCCGGCCGGGGTGGCCGTGATCGGCATCCTCCTCCTGCTCACCGGTGCCGTCAGCGTCGTTCTCCGTCGCCGTCGCACCCGTTCCTGACCCGCTACCCGCACACCCCCACACGCGGTGCGGCGGCGATGCCGCCGCCGCACCCTCTCGAAGGAGAAACCATGAATAGGCACCTCATAGCCGCCGCCGGCCTGACCGCTGTGGCGGCCCTGACCCTCGCCGGTTGCTCCGGCGGCGGGCCGGCCAGCACCGACGAGAACCCGTCCGGGGAGATCACGGTCCTGACCAACCGCACCGACATCGTCGATACCGTCTTCGCCGACTACGTCACCGAGTTCCAGAAGACCTACCCCGACGTCCAGGTGAAGTTCGAAGCGCTGACCGACTACGAGGGCGACGTCCGCATCCGCCTGAACTCGCGCGACTACGGCGACGTCCTGCTCGTCCCGACGTCCAACGTCACGCGCGATCAGTACCCCGATTTCTTCGAGCCGCTCGGCGACGAGGAGGAGTTGTCCGAGACGTACCGCTTCACCAACGACGGCGCCTACGACGGGACCGTCTACGGGCTGTCGACCTTCGGGTCGGCGATGGGCTACGTCTTCAACCGCGACGTCTTCACGGCCGCGGGTGTCACGACGCCCCCGGCGACCGAGCAGGAGTACCTCGACGCTCTGCAGAAGGTCAAGGACACCGGCGTCACGCCGTACTACACGAACTACAAGGACGGCTGGCCGCTGTCGTCGCTCGCCGGCAACATAGGCGGTATCACCGGCCCGGACGCGCTGAACGAGATGACGACCGATGACGCGCCGTGGAGCTCCGGTAAGGACATCTACGCCATCGACGGTCTGCTCTACGACACCGTCGCCGCGGGCCTCAGCGAGACCGATCCGACCACCACCAACTGGGAGGAGTCCAAGACGCTCCTCGCGAACGGCGAGATCGGGTCGATGATCCTCGGTTCTTGGGCCGTGACCCAGATGCAGGATGCCGCCGAGGCCGCCGGGAAGTCGCGCGACACGATCGGCTTCTGGCCGATGCCCTGGCAGACCGACGGCCAGTTCACCTCGGTCACCGCAACCGACAAGCTGCTCGCCGTGAGCAAGTTCTCCGAGAACAAGCCGGCCGCCAAGGCGTGGGTCGACTGGTTCGAAACACAGTCCGGCTTCGCCGAGAGCCAGGGCGCGATCAGCCCGCTCAAGGCCGACGATGCCCCCGCGACTCTTTCCGACTTCACCGACCTCGGCGTGGAGTACATCGAACTGGACCCGCGCCCCCAGGGCGAGGAGAGCCTGATCACCGACATCGCCAACACCGCGGAGATCACCCTGTTCGGCGAGCAGTACCGCCAAGAGCTCATCGACACCGCCCGCGGCGCCCGCGACGGCGACAAGGAGTCGTTCTTCTCCGACTTGAACTCGCGCTGGGGCCAGGCGGTCTCCCAGAGCCAGTGACACGCCGATGCGGGGCGGGCGCCGTAGCCCGCCCCGCATCACCCTTGACGGAAAGGAGTGCGCGATGGCCATCGCCGAAGGCACCCCCCTCGAAACCTTCCCCGCCCGACGACGCGTACGTCGGGCGGGTCCCCGTCGCTCCGCCGCCCGCGGCTGGCGCGCCACCCCGTGGCTCTTCCTGATCGTGCCGCTGGCGTTCCTCATCCTCTTCACGTACGTCCCCGTCGTGAATTCGTTCTGGTACAGCGTCACCGACTGGGACGGACTGGACCCGCAGCAGAATTTCGTCGGCCTCGACAACTACATTCAGATCTTCACGCGGCCCGAGTACTTCCAGGTGTTCGCGGTCAGCCTGTACTACCTGCTCGGAGCGATCGCGCAGTTGGGCCTGGCGCTGCTGTTCGCGGTTCTCCTGAGCTTCCGCACCCGCTTCAAGAACTTCTTCAAGGGAGTCATCTTCTTCCCGTACCTCATCAACGGGGTCGCGATCGGGTTGATGTTCCTCTTCTTCTTCCGACCGGGCGGCACCCTCGACAGCGTGCTCGCCGCCCTCGGCCTGGTCGATCCGCCGCAGTGGCTGGGCGACCCGTCCATCGTGAACGTCTCGCTCGCGGCGACGTCCGTGTGGCGTTACATGGGGCTCAACTTCGTGCTGTTCCTCGGTGCCATCCAGTCGGTCCCCGCCGAGCAGTACGAGGCGGCGGACCTCGACGGCGCGAACTCCTGGCAGAAGTTCCGTTTCATCATCCTGCCGAGCATCCGCCGCATCCTGGGGCTCTCGTTGATCCTCGCCGTCTCGGGCGCGCTGTCGGCGTTCGAGATGCCCTACATCATGACCGGCGGAGCGAACGGGTCCGAGACCTTCGTCATCCAGACCGTCGACACCGCCTTCCGCTTCGCGCAGGTGGGTCTGGCGTCGGCCATGGCCGTGGTGCTGCTGGCGATCGTGCTCATCATCACCGCCGTGCAGCGACGGTTCTTCCCCGACGAGAAAGCGAGCGTGCAATGACCGGCACCCTCACCCCCACCGACGCACCGCCCCGCGTCGCGCCGGCGCCGGCGGAGAAGCGCCGCCGGCGGGTCGACCTCGGGTGGATAGCGACGGTGTTGAAGTACACGGCGCTGGTGGTGGGGAGCCTGTTCGCACTGCTGCCCATCGTCACGATCTTCGCCCTGGCGTTCAAGACCCCGGAGGAGTACCGCTCGACCGGTCCCCTGGACCCGCCGTCGAACTGGTTCAACCTCGACAACTTCGTGATCGCCTTCACACAGGGCGGGATGCTGACCGGCTTCGTCAACACCGCGGTCATCCTCGTCGTATCCATCACGGGGACGATCTTCATCGGGACGATGACCGCGTACGCCGTGGATCGGTTCCGCTTCCGGGGCCGTGCTCTCGTCACCGGCGTCTTCCTGCTCGCGACGCTCGTCCCCTCGATCACCACGCAGGTGGCGACGTTCCAGGTGATCAGCGCCCTCGACCTGTTCAATACGCGGTGGGCGGCGATCGTGCTGTTCACCGGCACCGACATCATCGCGATCTACATCTTCCTGCAGTTCATGCAGAACATCCCCGTCGCCCTCGACGAGGCCGCGATGATCGACGGCGCCAACCGATTCACCGTCTACTGGCGCATCATCCTGCCCCTGCTCAAGCCCGCCATCGCGACGGTGGTGATCATCAAGGGGATCGCGGTCTACAACGAGTTCTACATCCCGTTCCTCTACATGCCCTCGCGAGACCTCGGAGTCATCTCCACGTCGCTGTTCCGCTTCATGGGGCCTTTCGGGTCGCAGTGGGAGGTCATCGCCGCCGGCACCATCCTCGTCATCGTCCCCACCCTCGTCGCCTTCCTCTTCCTGCAGCGATTCATCTACAACGGACTCACCTCTGGAGCCACCAAATGACCGACGTCACCACCGCCCGACCCGTCGCCTCCCGCGCCGTGGCCCTTCCCGAGGTGTGGAACCTGCGCGCCGTCGACGGGCCCGTGCCCGCCGACATCGCGGGCCGCACGATCCCGGCGCGCGTGCCCGGCCTGGTCCACGTCTCCCTCCTCGAGGCGGGACTCATCCCCGACCCCTTCCTCGACCGCAATGAGCACCAGGTCACGTGGATCGGACAGAGCGCCTGGGAGTACGCCACGAGCTTCACCTGGGAGGCGGACGGGCAAGATCGTCACGAACTGGTCTTCGAGGGTCTCGACACCTTCGCCGAGATCGTGCTGAACGGCCACTCGCTCGGGCGCACGCGCAATCAGCACCGCACGTACCGCTTCGGGGTCGACGAGGCGTTGCGAGAGGGCGAGAACGAGCTCGTCGTGACCTTCGCCTCCCCGGTGGCGGAGGCCGACCGGGCGAGCCTGGAGATCGGGTACCGCCCGCACACCTACTTCCACCCCTTCAACGCCGTGCGCAAGGCCGCTTGCAACTTCGGATGGGACTGGGGACTGGATGCGGCGTCGTCGGGCATCTGGAAGCAGGCACGCCTCGAAGCCTGGTCGGGGGCTCGTCTGGCCGCCGCTCGGCCGGTGGTGACGGTCGAGGACACCACGGGTGTCGTATCGGTGCACGTTGAGATCGAGCGCGCCGACGAGTCCGACTATCGCGTCGTGGTGGCGCTCGCCGACGGTCGTACCTCCCACCTCGACCTCACCGACGGGGCGACCGCGGGCGTGGTCGAACTGCGCGTGGCCGACGTCGAGCTGTGGTGGCCTCGCGAATTCGGTGAGCAGCCGCTGTACGACCTCTCTGTCACTCTCGAGCGCGAAGAGGTGACGATTGCCGAGCGGACGCACCGCATCGGGTTCCGAACGGTTGACGTGCAGCTCGAGCGCGACGATGAGGGCACCTCGTTCCGTTTCGTCGTGAACGGCGAGCCGGTATGGATCCGCGGGGCCAACTGGATCCCCGACGACGCGTTCGTCACCCGTGTCACTCGTGAGCGTCTTGCCCACCGCCTCGACCAGGCCGAGTTCGCGAACATGAACCTCCTGCGCATCTGGGGCGGCGGCTACTACGAGTCGGACGACTTCTACGACTTGTGCGACGAGCGCGGCATCCTCGTCTGGCAGGACTTCCTCTTCGCCTGCGCGAGCTATGCCGAGGAGGAGCCGCTCTGGTCCGAGGTCGAGGCCGAGGCGCGCGACAATATCGCGCGGATCATGCCGCACCCGAGCCTGGCGCTGTGGAACGGCAACAACGAGAACGTCTGGGGCTACGAGGAGTGGGGCTGGGCGAAGCGCCTCCAGGGTCGCACCTGGGGCCTCGGATACTACCTCGACCTTCTCCCCCGTCTCGTCGCCGAGCTCGACCCGGCGCGGTCGTACACCCCGGCGAGCCCCTGGTCGGGTGACCCCGCGATCTTCGCCAACGATTTCGATCATGGCTCCGTTCACCTCTGGGAGCTCTGGAACCGCGTCGACTACCCCGCGTACCGCGACATCCACGCGCGCTTCGTCGCCGAGTTCGGATGGCAGGGCCCGGCGACCTGGTCGAGCATCACCCGCGCCATCTCGGACTCGCCCCTCACGCCCGAGTCGCCCGGGATGTTCCATCACCAGAAGGCGACCGATGGCAACGACAAGCTGACCGACGGACTCGTGGCCCACCTGCCGCTGCCAGACACCACCGAGGACTGGCACTGGGCGATGTCGCTGAACCAGGCGCTCGCCGTGACCGTGGGGATCGAGCACATGCGCTCCGAGTCGCCGCGCTGCATGGGATCCGTGGTGTGGCAGCTCAACGACTGCTGGCCGGTCACCTCGTGGGCGGCCGTCGACGGCTACGGTCGCGCGAAGCCGCTGCTCTACGCGCTGCGCCACGTGTACGCCGATCGTCTGCTCACGGTCCAGCCGCGTGACGGCGGTCTCGCCGCCATCGCGGTCAACGACACGTCCGTTCCATGGAGCGGACCGGTCGTCGCCCGGCGGCTTTCGTTCGACGGGACGGTCCGTGCCGAGGCCCACTTCTCGTCCGACATCGACGCGCGCGGCGAGGCCACTCTCACGTTGCCCGACGACGTGGCCGTACCCGTGGATGCCGCGAGCGAACTGATCGTCGTCGAATCCGCCGGGACGCGGGCGTTCTGGTTCTTCGCTGAGCATCGCGAATCGGCGCTCGCCCGCGCCGAGGTGACCACGAGCGCTCGGCGCACGGCATCCGGAGTCGAAATCACGGTGGAGGCCCACAACCTCGTGCGCGACATCGCCCTGCTGGTGGACAAAGTCGACCCCGCGGCGGTGGTCGACGACATGCTCGTCACCCTGCTGCCCGGCGAGTCGGTCACCTTCCGGGTGCAGACCGACTGGGACGGAGAAGCCGACCGCTTCTGCGCACCCGACGTGCTGCGCTCGTCGAACCAGCTCGTCGCCGACTGGAACTGATCGCACGCGGGCAGGGCTGGGCCCTGCCCGCGTCCACTGGGGGAAGACCCATGCACGACACCTTCGTCCTCGCCGTCGACATCGGCGGCACCAAGTTCGAGACCGCCGTGGTCGGCGGCGACGGTTCGATCGTTCCCGGCACACGCTTGCGTCGCGCGACCGGACGGGCACGCGACAGGGGCAAGACCGTCGCGGCACTGCGCGCGAGCATCGCCGAGAGCCTCGCGGCCGCGCCGTCGCCGGTGTTCGCCGCAGGCATCGGATCGGCGGGTCCCGTCGACCTCCTCGCCGGAACGGTCAGTCCTCACAATCTCCCCCTGCTGGGAGGGCTGCCCGTTCGGGAGATCGTGGCGGACGCCGCGGGCGTGCCCGCGGTGCTTCGTCTGGACGGAACGTGCATCGCCGTCGCCGAGAGCTGGCTCGGGGCGACGCGAGGCAGCGAGGTGTCGATGAGCATGGTGGTCTCCACCGGCGTCGGCGGCGGGATCGTCGTCGACGGGCGCCCGCTGGCGGGCGCCTCCGGCAACGCGGGACACATCGGGCAGATCCACGTGCACGTCGGTGAACCGACCGCGGCCGTCGAGGACAGCACCCTGGAGGCCGTGGCATCCGGTCCGGCGACCGTGCGGTGGGCACGCGCACGGGGGTGGGAGG
>NZ_VBUM01000053.1 GCF_005774735.1 Microbacterium sp. 5K110
GGCGGCGGGGGCGGATGCCGCGGGCTCGGGGAGCTTGCGTACCTTCACACCGAACAGGTCGGCGCGCAGCGAATACACGACACCGAAGACGAAGAACCACAGCAGGATGAGGAATCCGCCCTGGAGCAGCAGAAGGGTCAACGGACTCATGACAGGGGTCCCCGCTCCCGAACGTCGAAAAGCTGCGTCGCATCGGACGGCGCCGCTCGCCGTGCGGTCTGTGCCTGCGCGACCACACGGAACACGATATTGGTGCGACCGATCGAGATGGTGGAGTCCGGCGGCAGAGCGGCTTCGGACACCTTGCGACCGTTGAGGTTCGTGCCGTTGGTGGAACCGAGGTCGCGGACCATCGCGCGCTCGCCGTCCCACAGGATCTCGACGTGCTTGCGGCTCGTGCCGGCGTCGGGGATCGTGATGTCGGCGTCGCTGCCGCGGCCGATGACCGTGCGCGCCTTCGTCAGCGGATGCCGCGTGCCGTTGATGTCGACGACGCCCCGCCACGACACTTGGCCTTCGCTGGTCTGCGAGTCCACGCGGAGGGTGCCCGTCGACAGTGAGGCATCGCGCTCGATCGAGATGGTGACCGGCCCCGCGAACGAATAGCCCTGCGTACGCGCGTGCTTCTTGACCAGCGTGTCGAGCTCGGACACGAGCGTCGAGCCCAGAGCGCTCATCTTCTCGTCGTCGGCGGGCGACAGACGCACCGAGAACGAATTGGGCGCGAGGATGCGGTCGCGCGTGACGACCACAGCCTTCTTGTCGAGTTCGCTGCGCAGAGCAGAAGCGATCTCCACCGGCTGGATGCCACTGCGGAAGGTCTTCGCGAACGCACCGTTGACGGCGCGTTCGAGACCCTTCTCGAAACTGTCGAGTAGTCCCACGAGACTCCTTCAGGCAGGCAGACCAGTAGGCACATCGTAGTCAGCACGCCTGGGCACCACATGGATGCGGGGTGGGACGCGCGTTTCGTCGCGCGCTGGCGGGCGTGATATTCTCGGGAAGTTGAGTGCATCCACGGATGCCGAGACGCGCGCGAGTGGCGGAATAGGTAGACGCGCTGGCTTCAGGTGCCAGTGCCCGCAAGGGCGTGGGGGTTCAAGTCCCCCCTCGCGCACAGAACGACGAAGGCCCCGGGTTCATCCCGGGGCCTTTATTGTTCTGTGCGGGAGCGGGAGGGCTGTCGCGCCGCACGCCCGGCGAAGGCCGTTTCACCGCAGTCCGCGGCTGTGCTGCCCTGTTCGGACCCCCGCACAGGAGAATGCTCCTTATGGAAACCCCGTCGCGCCGGGCCTTCGGCCCTCACGAGCCGCTCTTCCCATGACCGCCCAGACAGCGGATCCGGTGTCCCTCTCCGAAGAGCCCGCGGCCCCCGACGGCCTGCTGCCGCCGCGCGGAGTGAACGGTGTCGTGGCCACGATGCGCTCGCCCGTGTTCCTCGCCGTGGTGTTCCTCGCCACCGTGGTGCAGGTGTGCAGCGACCCGGTACTCGCGATCATGGGCGGCACGGGGGAGTGGGCCCACACCCTGTCGCCGCACGTCGTCATCACGCTCGTCGCGGTCATCTGCCTCGCGCAGGCGATCTGTGTCTCGCAATTGGCCTCGCGTCCCGAGCTGGCGGTGCTCGGCGCGCTCGCCTGCTATCTCCTGGTGGCGGTGGTCTTGGGCGTCCCCACCTGGGCGACGCCCATGCAACTCGTCATCGCGATCGCGATGTTCGCACTGGGCAGTGCCCGGTCGATCCCCGTGGCCGCCGCGTGGGCGGCGGCCGGCGTCGTCGGGGCGCTCGCAGCCCTCGTCGGATGGGCGGCGAGCGTGGGTGCCCCACCCGGAGCGATCGCGGGCTTCCTCCTCACGGAGGGCACGTCGCTGGCATCCCTCTCTTTCGCCGGCGTGACGCTGGGGATCCTGTGGGCCGTGCTCGAACGGCGGACCGAGCGGGCACGCCAGCACGCCCTCGACCTGCAGATGCAGCAGGCCGAGGCGATCGAGGCGTCGCGCACCGCCGAGCGGGGCAGGATCGCTCAAGAACTCCACGACGTCGCCGGGCAGCACTTGGCCGGGCTGGTCTCGCTGTGCGACGCGTCGGCCGACCTCGCGCCCGCGCATCCGCAGCAGGCGCTGCGGCTCATCGACGAGGTTCGGGCCGAGGGGCGCTACGCCGCGGCGAGCCTGTACGGCGCGCTCGGTGACCTCCGCGCCGTGGAGGCCACCGCGCACACCCCGACCCCCGACCTGCGCAATCTCGACGATCTCGTCGTGTTCTGGCGGGAGCGCGGCATGGATGTCACCGCGCAGACCCACGGCGACCCCGAGACTCCTCCCGTCGTCGTCTCGACGACGGCGTACCGCGCCGTCCAGGAAGCCTTGTCGAACGCCGCCAAACATGCCGCCGGCGCCCCTGTGCGCATCCGGGTCGACATCGACCCGGGGCGGCTGAACGCGACCGTCGTCAATGGCGCCCCGCGCCAACCTCGCGCCGACGAAGGTGGTCTCGGACTGGGCTGGGGTTTGGATAACCTGCGCCAGAAGCTCACCCTCGTCGACGGGTCGCTCCACGCTGCCGCGGACGACGAAGGGGGATGGCGCGTGGGGGTGGAGATCCCGCTCCCGCGGACGACGGAGGACGTACGTGACTGACAGTGTGCCCATTCGGGTGCTCATCGCCGATGACAACCGCCCGTTCCGGCGCGGCGTGCGGCTGCGGCTGGAGCACGCGGAGGGGATCGCCGTCGTCGGTGAGGCGGCGAACGGTCGGGATGCCGTGGAGGGCGCGATCACCGAGCAGGCGGACGTCGTGCTGATGGACCTGGAGATGCCGGAGATGAACGGCATCGACGCCATCCGCGCGGTCGTCGACGAGTCCGGCGGAGCGACGCGCGTCATCGCCCTGACCAGCCATGGCGAGGATCACCTCGTCATGCGCGCCCTCAGTAACGGCGCCTCGGGCTACCTCCTGAAGACCCACGACAGCTCACAGCTCGTCGAAGCGATCCGGGCCGCACATCGCGGCGACGCGTTGATGTCGTCGCGCGTGACCCGCTCCGTCCTCACCGACATCGCGCAGCGTCGCCTCAGCCAGGACGACCGGGTGAAGGTGGCATCCCTCAGCCCGTCCGAGAGTCGTATCGTGCACCTGCTCAGCGATGGGATCACCTCGAACGAGCAGCTCGCGGCCGAGCTGGTCGTGTCGGTGAACACCGTCCGCAGCCACATCCAATCGTCGATGCGCAAGGTCGGAGCCACCGATCGCACCCAGCTCGCCCTCTGGGGAGTCCGCGTGCGTTCCGAGCTCGTGTCTCATCCGAACGGACGAATCTGAGGGCACTCTTTTTCCGCCCCGACCCTCTCGGCCGGAGCGAGCGATTGGCCGCGTGATCGGCCGAATAGCCCACCTCCGCTGGTGACGTCCGCATCGGCTCCATCCCGCACGCACTCCTTCCTCGAACACACCATGGCCTCGCGCCGCGTCCTTTCGGCGCAATCGAGGCAGGGGTGGGGGCATGGACGCGATCTATCCGGTGTTCGCCCGCGCGGACAGGGTCTTCTATGACCACCCCCGTCGGCGTGCTGCGCCGGAGACCGACCGCCCGTTCGTCGCGGACGTCGATCCGTCGTGGGGTCACGTCGACGACGGCATCTGGAGCTACTTCGAGCCGCGCGGCAGCACGCTCCCCGAGCAGGGCTGGAAGGTGCACCTCAGCATCGTTCCGGATGCCGCCGAGCTCCTGCTGCAGATCGTCTCCGCCTACTGCGTTCAAGAGGGCCTCGCGTTCAAGCACCTCTCGAGTGCGGGCGTGCTCGCCGCGTCGAATGCCAAGGATGCCGGACGTGAGGGGTCGGGCAAGTTCGTCACGATCTACCCGGTCTCGACCGCGCAGCTCCATCGCACCCTGATCGACCTCGGCCGCCTCACGGTCGACCTGGACGGCCCCCACATCCTCTCCGACCTCCGCTGGCACGAGGGCCCGGTCTTCGTGCGCTACGGCGGGTTCCACCGGATGTTCGTCGAGATCGACGGTGTGCAGACACCGGCGATCCGGCATCCCGAGGGGCACTTGGTCGCCGACCTGCGACGCCCCGGGTTCGAGCCGCCCGCGTGGGTCGGCATCCCGCCCTTCCTGCGGGAGCTGGTCGACGAGCTGCGCGAACTGCGCCCCCCCGAGGGGTTCCCGCACGTCACGGGCGTGTTGCACCACTCCAACGCGGGCGGGGTCTACACCGCCACGGATGCCGGGCGAGAGGTCGTGGTGAAGGAGGCACGGCCGCACGCGGGCGTGACCCCGGACGGCCTCACCGCCGTGCAGCGCGCGGAGCGCGAGGCCCGCATCCTCCGACAGCTTCCGGGCCGCGGGACGGTCGCGCTGGTCCGCGACTTCGCCGCCCTGGGGCACCGGTACCTCGTGCTGGAACGCGCGCGCGGGGTTCCCCTGCATCAGGCCGTGGTCGCTCGGCATCCACTCGTGTCGGCCGCCGTCGACGAGGCCGACGTGGACGCGTACCGGGAATGGGCGCGAGACGTGGGCGATCGCGTGCAGGAGATCATCGAGGGCGTGCACGCGGCGGGCTTCGCTCACGGCGACGTGCACCCCGGCAACTTCCTCGTCGACGACGACGGCGAGATCACCCTCATCGACTTCGAGATGTCCCGGCCGGTGGTCGAGAACGCGCCCGTCGCGATCGGCGCGCCCGGCTTCGTCGCGCCCGACTTCGTCTCGGCGGACGCTCGCGGCGGAGCGGCCGCGGACCTGTTCGCGGTGCGCCGCATCCAGCTGTTCCTCTTCGCGCCGATGACCCCGCTGCTCGACCTGCACCCGGGAAAAGAGGCGGAGGTGAGGGCATGGGTCACGGAACGGTTCCGCCTCGACGGCGACGCGCCCGCGTCCGTCGGCGAACCGTCCGACGACGCTCTCTCGCCCCTCGTCCAGGACGTCTCGCGCCAGCTCGTCGCGGATGCCACCCCCGACCGGGGCGATCGGCTGTGGCCGGGCGATCCCGCGCAGTTCGACGAGCCGCCCTACGCCCTCGCCCACGGCGCGCTCGGGCCGCTCCTCGCCCTGCACGCGGCGACCGGGAACGCGCCGGAGCGGCTCGTGGACTGGTGCACGGACGCGATGCGGACGGCGCCCGCACGGTCGGGGCTCATGGACGGTCTGGCGGGAGCCGCGGCCTCGTGGGAGATGCTCGGACACCCCGGTACGGCCGACGTGGCGCTCGAACGCTGCCTCGATTCCCCGCTGCGGTGGGAGGCGCCCGGTCTGTACGGCGGTCCGGCGGGGACCGCTCTCGGCCTGCTGCGTCTGGCGGATCGGCATCCGGAACTCGTCGCAGAGGCACGGCGCATCTTCGACGAGGTGGCCGAGCGCGCGGACGGGTGGCGCGAACGCTCGTCGGCTCCTGTGGCGACCGGAGCGGGTGGGCTGCTGCGCGGCCCGAGCGGAGCCGCGCTGCTGGCGCTGTCACTGTTCGACCGCGGGGGCGACCGTGGGCTCCTCGAGCTGGCCGAGGCGGCGATCGGTTCCGACCTCGCCCGGTGCGTGCCGACCGCCGACGGCTCGCTCCAGATGAACGAAGGATGGCGGCTGCTGCCGTACCTGGGCTCGGGGTCGGCAGGAGTGGCGCACGCGCTCGCCGCGCTGATCGAGCGGGACCCCGCCACCGAGCTCGCCGCGGCGCTCCCGGCCCTCGACCTCGCCGCCCATCCCGAGTTCGTGCTCGAATCGGGGCTGTTCCAGGGCCGCAGTGGGCTGATGCTCTTCCTCGCGGGGTCGGGTCCGGTCACCGCCGACCGCGCGGCCGCGCTGCGGCGCCACACGCGAGCGCTGGCCCTGCACGCTGTTCCCCGGCCGGAGGGCGTGGGCTACCCCGGCCGCGCCCTTCTGCGCCTCTCGTGCGACCTGGCCACCGGTTCCGCCGGTGTGCTGTGGACTCTCGCGAGCCTCCGTGACCAACGGCGCCTGTCGGTGCCGTTTCTCGACCTCCCCCCGGTCGACGTTGCCCGAGTGCGGGCACGAGGTCCGGGGGGAGGTGACACGAATGGGATACCTGCTCTCCTTGCAGACGCTCGAGCGCGGTGAGACCGAGCGCAGCGAGGTCTTCGCCAGCTCCTGGAGCACGTCGATCTGCTACAGCAGCACGTCGACCGGCCTCTGCTGAGCCGTCACGACTCGATCGATGCGGGCGCGGGGTCTTCGGACCGCGCGCCCGCATCCGTGTGTCCGGCCGCGGAGAAGAGGGGGGCGGGGGCCGCCCCCAATGCGGCCCCCGCCCAGCGTCGGCGCCCGACCCGAACGGACACCGAATGCGTCGAGACCATCGACGCTTCCGCGGACGATCCCAATGCCCAGACGGTAAGCGCATCGGTGCGGGCGGGTGTCCGGGGTTTCCGGTGCGCGCGAGGCGGATATCCCCGTCTTTCCGCGGGATTCTGCTTCTCGGCGGCGCCGGCCACTTCGACGAATGTCACGTGAATCTCATCCGAATAGACGACGGCGCCCCGGATCGCATCACTCGGGCAGGCGGACCCGGCGATTGTGGATCGCGACCCCGACGACGTACGGGGCGAGGAGCAGCACGATCAGTGTGGCCATCGCGACGACGGACGCCGCCGGCGCCGAGGCGGTCAGAGCGGGCGAGGCCATCGCCGTCCCGAAGACGGCGAGGCCCGTTCCCGCGGCGCGCAGCACGACCGCGCGGCCCGGAGCCTTCGTCGGCGTGGCCCACAGTGGCATCCGTTCTCCCCGGTAGGCGCGGAGCGCGAGCGCCAGCGACCACCACCACAGCGCGGCACCGGCGACGACGAGAACGATCCACCCCATCGCTCCATCCGAACACGGTCCGTGCCGTGCGACAAGGGTGCGCCGAGAACAGGGGAAGTGTCCGCAACAGGCTGATTCGGCGTACGTCGGCCTGTTCTCGTCGCTTCGCCTGTTCTCGGCGCACAGGGGATGCCACTGGCGCGGCACCCAATCGCGGAGTATCGTGCATTTGCGAACAGGTGTTCGCTGAACGAACAGAGGAACCATGATCGACAAGACCGTGCCCGACGTCGCGGCGGCCGTGGCCGGCATCGCCGACGGCGCGACCGTGATGATCGGCGGCTTCGGGCGCGCGGGCCAGCCGGTCGAGCTCATCGACGCGCTCATCGCCCACGGCGCGCGCGACCTCACGGTGGTCAACAACAACGCCGGCAACGGCGACACCGGGCTCGCGGCTCTGCTGAAGGCCGGCCAGGTGCGCAAGATGATCTGCTCGTTCCCGCGGCAGAGCGACTCGTGGGTGTTCGACTCCCTCTACCGCGAGGGGAGGATCGAGCTGGAGCTGGTTCCGCAGGGCAACCTCGCGGAGCGGATCCGGGCGGCCGGCGCCGGGATCGGCGGCTTCTTCACCCCCACGGGGTTCGGCACGCAACTCGCCGACGGCAAGGAGACCCGTCGTATCGGCGATCGCGACTACGTGCTCGAGTACCCGATCCACGCCGACGTCGCCCTGATCAGCGCTCGCCGCGCCGACCGGTGGGGCAATCTCGTCTACCGCGAGACCGCCCGCAACTTCGGGCCGATCATGGCCGCGGCGGCGACGACCACCGTGGTGCAGGTCGATGAGATCGTCCCCCTCGGTGACCTCGACCCCGAGTCCGTGATCACTCCCGGGCTCTACGTCGACCGGGTCGTCGCGGTGGGGGAGCGCCCCTGGCTGCGCGACGGCGCCTTCGTCGGCGGCGTCGACATCGAAGGGCGACCGCTCGCCCGGAGCGGAGAGGCATCGTGACCACCCGCGTCTCGCGTACCGCGCTCGCCGCGCGCGTGGCATCCGACATCCCCGAGGGTGCCGTGGTCAATCTCGGCATCGGTGCCCCGACGCTCGTGGCCGACTACCTGCCCGAGGGCCTCGAGATCGTGCTGCACACCGAGAACGGGATGCTGGGCATGGGCCCCGCGCCCGTGGCCGGACGGGTCGACCCCGACCTCATCAACGCCGGCAAGCAGCCAGTCACGGCGCTCGCCGGTGCGGCGTACTTCCACCACGCGGACTCGTTCGCGATGATGCGCGGGGGACACCTCGACGTGTGCGTGCTCGGTGCCTTCCAGGTCTCGGCCGGCGGCGACCTCGCGAACTGGTCGACGGGCGAACCGGGCGCGATCCCCGCGGTCGGCGGCGCGATGGACCTCGCGATCGGGGCCAAGGACGTCTACGTCATGACCGACCTGCTCACCAAGCAGGGCGCACCCAAGCTCGTCGCCGCGTGCACGTACCCGCTCACGGGTGTCGGCTGCGTCTCGCGCGTCTACACCGACCACGGCGTCTTCGACGTCACCCCCGCCGGCTTCCGCGTGCGGGAGTTGTTCGGCGATAACACGCACGCCGAGATCGAGGACCTACTCGGTCTCCCCCTGATCGCCCGAGGAGACTGAGATGACCGCCAGCTACGTCTACGACGCCGTCCGCACGCCTTTCGGCCGCGCCGGGGGAGCGCTGTCGGCGGTGCGCCCCGACGACCTGGCCGCTCTCGTCATGGCCGCGACCGTGGAGCGCACCGGACTGGATGCCGCCCGGATCGACGACGTGATCTTCGGCGACGCCAACCAGGCCGGTGAGGACAACCGCAACGTCGCGCGCTTCGGGGCGTTGCTGGCCGGCTTCCCGACGACCGTCACCGGCACCACCGTCAATCGCCTGTGCGCCTCATCGCTCGAGGCCGTCATCCAGGCCTCGCGCGCGATCGAGGCGGGGGATGCCGAGATCGTCCTCGCCGGCGGCGTGGAGTCCATGAGCCGCGCGCCCTACGTCGTCGAGAAGTCGCCGAAGCCCTTCCCCGCGGTGGGTAACGCGACGATGTGGAACACCGCGATCGGGTGGCGCATGACCAACAGGGCGCTGCCGGAGCACTGGACCATCTCGAACGGCGAGTCCGCCGAGAAGATCGCGCGCGAGTGGGGGATCACGCGGGAAGAGCAGGATGCCTTCGCGGCGCGGTCGCATCAGCGGGCCGCCTCCGCGTGGGCGGCGGGCGTCTTCGACGGCGAGATCGTGCCGGTGCCGGGAGTCGCGCTCGCCCGGGACGAGAGCATCCGCGACGACACCTCGGTCGAGAAGCTCTCGGGGCTGAAGGCCCTGTTCGCCGCGGACGGTCAGGGGAGCGTGACGGCGGGCAACTCGTCGCCCATCAACGATGGCGCCTCGGCGGTGCTCATCGGCGCCGAGGGGGCGCTGGACGGCGAGCCGCTCGCGCGGATCGCGGGCCGTGCGGCCCACGGCGTCGACCCCGACGTGTTCCCCATCGCCCCCATCGAGGCCGCGAACAAGGCGCTCGCCCGCGCGGGGAAGACCTGGGCCGACGTCGATTTCGTCGAGCTCAACGAGGCCTTCGCCTCGCAGTCGCTCGCGTGCCTGGCCGGGTGGCCCGACCTCGACCCCGAGAAGCTCAACGTCCACGGCGGGGCGCTCGCGATCGGCCACCCGCTCGGGGCGTCCGGCGGCCGCATCATCGGGCGCGCGGCGCACGAGCTCGCGCGCCGTGGCTCCGGTGTCGCGGTCGTCGCGATCTGCATCGGTGTGGGGCAGGGTCTCGCCGTCGTTCTCGAGCGGTGACCGGGGCGGCGCGGCCCGGGGCCGTGGAGCCCGACGCGCGGCGGATAGGGTGAGCCGGTGACCGACGCCGACCCTACCGACGCCGACCCCACCGACGCCGCGCCCACCGACGCCGCGCCCGCCGACGACGGCGACGGCGCGGGCGAGGTCGTGCAGGCGTTCGTCCGGGGCCTCGCGGTGATCCGCGCGTTCGACGCCGAGAACCCCGAGTTGACGCTGAGCGACGTCGCGCGGCGCGCCGGGGTCACGCGCGCGGCCGCCGGCCGATTCCTCCGGACTCTGCAGACCCTCGGGTACGTTCGCAACGACGGCCGATCCTTCGCGCTCACGCCCCGCGTGCTCGAGCTCGGCTACAGCTACCTCTCGGCCCTGTCGCTGCCCGAAGTCGCGCAGCCGCACCTCGAGGCGCTGTCGCGCTCGGTCGGCGAGAGCGCTTCGGCGGCGGTGCTGGACGGTGCCGAGGTCGTCTACGTCGCTCGCGTCCCCGTCCGCCGCATCATGTCGGTGGGCATCACGGTCGGCACGCGCTTTCCGGCCGCGGCCACGAGCATGGGCCGCGTGCTGCTCGCCGCGGCATCCGCCCCCGTCCGCGACGAGGTGCTCGAGCGTGTCCCGCTGACGGCCCTGACACCGCGCACCCTCACCGACCCCGAAGCCCTGCGTCACGAACTCGATCGGGTCCGCGCGCAGGGCTGGGCGCGGGTCGACGGTGAACTGGAGCCCGGTCTGCAGTCGCTCGCCGCTCCCGTGCGCTCGCGCGGCGGCGAGGTCGTGGCCGCGATCAACCTGTCGATGACGAGCGGGCGCTACAGCGAGGCCGAGGTCGCCGAGAGGCTGATCCCCGCGCTCCTCGCCGCGGCCCGCGCCATCGAGGCCGACCTCCGCACGCCCTGATCCGCGGGCGGTTAGCTTTCAGTCGAAGAGCAATCCTGTTCTCCAGCTTCGGCAATCTCGGTCAGAGGATCTTCGGAGGCACTCGCAGTGTCAAGACGTTCCAAGGTCTCACCGACGGCGTAGCGACGCTCCACGACCTCCGCGGGAACCAGTTGGATTATGCCCGGCAGCTCGTCGCTGACCCGCCAGAAGAACTCGTCGCCGGGCCCGATGGATAGCGAGCGAGCGATCTTGACGGGCAGACGGATCTGCAGCTTCGAACTCAGCGGGTGCGGTCCATCGAGGGATGCCATCACCTCATGGTGCGCGTGACTTACTTTTTTTACAATCCACTGATAGCATCTCCCCGATGCCTCTCCATCGCGGTGGTAGGGGAAGTGAGCCCGGGATTTCCTGCTGTTTGTGGGGCCCGGGTTTCGCGTTTCTCAGGTGCACACCCATAGTTGGCGAGCGAGCCGATCGCTCCACTGCGAATCTCCGGCGAGCCTGGCGTTCATGGCTCCGCATACAGCGTCGGGCACCCAGAGGAGCGGCTCCTCGATACCTCGGTAGTGGTTCACCCGAATAGAACCCGTGATCACCCGCCGGGTTCGAAGGTTGGAGACCATCCTCATGTCCCGCCGATCGTCCGCCTGACCGCGAGATTCCATCACAACCTGGTCGACGGCCTCGAGTCCCTCCACCTCGTGGAACAGTCGTTCCATGCAGCTGCGCCGCCGACGTTCTGCGGAGTCGCTGCCCGGTGGCTCGACGACCACTGCCCAATGGATGAACGGCATCTCGGAGATCAGCTCGATGGTTGCCGCTCGCACGGAGTCGACTGACTCGTACCAGTGCAACTTCTTCTGGCGCCGAGGCTTGAGTCGCATGAGACGCTGCCGAAGATCATCTAAGTCCTCCACGAGCGGCATCGACGCAACCATGATGTACGGGCCGCCGTGCCCAGTGCCGTTCGGCTCGGACTCATCGACGAAGGCGTACTGCATCAGCCCTCGCGCCGCGCGATCCCCAGGCTGGGGATTCGCGGTGATGTGAGCATGACGCGAGGCTACATGGACACGACGCCTGCGATGGATCGACTGTGGATGCCGACCTCCGCACGCCCTGATTCATCGCATGTCGCGTACCGGGGCGACGGAGTCGGGACGCAGGTCGAGCCGACGAAGCAACTGAGCGTTCAGTGCCACGACGATCGTCGACAGCGACATCAGGATCGCGCCCACCGACATCGGCAGCACGAACCCGATCGGCGCGAGCACGCCCGCGGCCAACGGCACCGAGATCAGGTTGTACCCGGCCGCCCACCACAGGTTCTGCCGCATCTTGCGGTAGCTCGCGCGCGAGAGCTCGATGACCGAGATCACCGAGCGCGGGTCGTCGCTGGCGAGCACGACACCGGCGGAGGCGATCGCGACGTCGGTTCCCGCTCCGATCGCCAGCCCCACGTCGGCGCGCGCCAGGGCCGGAGCGTCGTTGACGCCGTCGCCGACCATCGCGACGCGTCGCCCCTCTCCCTGCAGATCGGCGACGGTGGACTCCTTGCCCTCGGGGCGCACTCCCGCGAAGAACCGACGGATGCCGAGCTCGTGGGCCACGGCGGCGGCCACGGGCTGGGCGTCGCCGGTGATCATCACGACCTCGATGCCGCGGTCGGCCAGCGCGCGCACGGCGGTCGCGGACTCCGGTCGGATCTCGTCGGCCAGGCGCAGGGCACCCACCGCGCGACCGTCGACGACCACATGCAGAATGATCGATCCGTCGTTGCGCCACTCTTCGGCGACCGGCAGCTCCTCGGCGCCCTCCTCGTCGAGGAGGGCGGGGCCGCCCACGCGCACCACTCTGCCGTCGACGACCGCCCGCACCCCGACCGCGGGAGAGGACGAGAAGTCGGTGGATGCCGGAACCGCGAGGTCCCGCTCGTCGGCGGCGCGCACGATCGCCCGGGCGAGAGGGTGCTCCGAGTCCGCCTCGGCGGAGGCCGCCCACGCGAGCACGGTGTCGGCATCGGTGCCGGGGCCCGCCTCGATCGCCGTCACGGCCGGTTCGCCGCGCGTGAGCGTTCCGGTCTTGTCGAACAGGACGGTGTCGACCGTGCGCATGCTCTCGAGCGCCAGGCGATCCTTCACCAGGACTCCGCCACGGGCGGCGCGTTCGGTCGCGATCGAGACGACGAGGGGAATCGCGAGACCCAGGGCGTGCGGGCACGCGATGACGAGGACAGTGATCGTGCGCACGACCGCGGAGTCCGGCATCCCGATGAGCGTCCAGACCGCCGCGGTGGCCGCAGCCGATCCGAGCGCGAACCAAAACAGCCATGCTGCGGCGCGATCGGCCAGGCGCTGGGCGTGCGAGGTCGAACCCTGCGCTTCGGTGACCAGCCGCTGGATCCCGGCGAGAGCGGTGTCGTCGCCGACGGCGGTGACCTCGACGCGCACGCCGGAGTCGGTGGCGACGGTGCCCGCGACCACGGCGTCGCCCTCGTCGCGATGCACGGCACGGGATTCGCCCGTGATCATCGACTCGTCGAAGCGCGCCGATCCCTGCACGATCCGGCCGTCGGCGGGGACGCGCCCGCCCGGCCGGACGACGACGACATCGCCGACGCGGAGTTCGGCGGGCGCGACCGACACGGTCGCCTCGCCCTCGACCCGCTCGGCCTCGTCGGGGAGGAGCGCCGCCAGCGAATCGAGCGCGGAGGTGGTCTGCGCGAGCGAGCGCATCTCGATCCAGTGCCCGAGCAGCATGATCACGACCAGCAGCGCGAGCTCCCACCAGAAGTCGAGCTCGTGGTGCAGCAGGCCGAGGCTGGCGCCCCAGGATGCCAGGAACGCGACGGTGATCGCCAGGGCGATCAGGAGCATCATGCCCGGGGCGCGGCTGCGGATCTCGGAGACGGCCCCGCTGAGGAAGGGTGCACCGCCCCACGCGTACATGACGGTGCCGAGAACCGGGGACACCCAGCGAACCCAGGCCGCGTCCGGGAGGGCGTAGCCGATCAGATCGGCGAACATCGCGGAGAACCCCACGACGGGCACCGCGAAGACCAGCATGATCCAGAACAGTCGGCGGAACCGCGCGACATGGTCCGCGTGGCCCCCGTGGTCCCCGTGCGCGGAGTGACCGCCGTGCGCGGGGGCCGCCGCCGTGGTGTGCTCGTGGTGGTCGTGCGAGGTCATGGCATCCCTCTCTCTGGACCTCAGCCCGCGGACGGCTCGGCGCGGAACCGCCGCAGGCGCAGGCTGTTGGTGACGACGAACACCGACGACAGCGCCATCGCCGCGGCCGCGACGACGGGGTTCAGCAGGCCCGCCATCGCCACCGGGATCGCCGCGACGTTGTACGCGAACGCCCAGAACAGGTTGCCCTTGATGGTGCTGAGCGTCCGGCGCGCGAGCCGGACGGCGTCGGCGACGACGAGCAGGTCGCCCGAGACGACCGTCACGTCGCTCGCCGCGATCGCGGCATCCGTCCCTCCGCCCATCGCGATTCCCAGATCGGCGGCGGTGAGGGCTGCGGCATCGTTCACGCCGTCGCCGACCATCGCCACGACCCGCCCCTCGGCCTGCAGCGCTCGCACGACCTCGAGCTTCTCGGCCGGGGTGACCTCGGCGCGGACGTCGTCGATCCCGACCTCGGCGCCCACGCGCGCGGCGGTCGCGGCGTTGTCTCCGGTCAGCAGCACCGGTCGCAGCCCCAGACGGCGGAAGCGCACGATGGCCTCGGCGCTCGTCGGCTTCACCGTGTCGGCGACCGCGATCGCGCCGAGGTACTGCCCGTCGCGGGCGACGGCGACGATCGTGGCCCGCTCTGCGAGAGCGTCGAGATCCGGACCGGATGCCGACGGCCCCACGCTCCACTGATCTCGCAGCCACGACAGCCGACCGGCGACCACGGCCGAACCGTCCACGATTCCCTGGACGCCCAACCCGGCGTGCGCGGCGAACGACTCCACGGGCGGGACACTCCCCGCGGCCGCGGCGATCGCGCGCCCCACCGGGTGCTCGGACGCGGCCTCGACGGCCCCGGCGGCGGCGAGCAGCTCGTCGCGGCTCACGCCCTCGGCGGGAAGGACGTCGGTCACGGCCATGCGCCCCGTCGTGACGGTGCCCGTCTTGTCGAGCACGATCGTGTCGACGCGGCGCGTCTGCTCGAGCACCTGCGGACCGCGGATCAGGATGCCGAGCTGCGAGCCGCGACCCGTCCCGACGAGAAGGGCCGTCGGGGTGGCCAGGCCGAGGGCGCACGGGCACGCGATGATGAGCGTCGCGACGGCGGCGGTGAAGGCGAGCTCCAGCGACCCGCCGGCGACGAGCCACCCGACGAAGGCCGCGACGGCGAGCAGGATGACGACCGGGACGAAGACCGCGGAGACCCGGTCCGCGAGGCGCTGGACCTCGGCCTTCCCGGTCTGCGCCTCTTCGACGAGCCGGCCCATGCGGGCGAGTTCGGTGTCCGCTCCGACGCGGGTGATCTCGACGACGAGGCGTCCGCCGACGTTGATCGTCGCGCCGACGACGCGCGCGCCCGGTGTCACCTCGACCGGCGTGGACTCGCCGGTGAGCATGCCGGCATCCACCGCCGACGTTCCCTCGACGACCAGGCCGTCGGAGGGGATCTTCTCGCCGGGCCGCACGACGACGACGTCGCCGACCGCGAGGCTCGCGACCGGTACCTCACGCTCGCGGCCGTCGACGAGACGGGTCGCCGAGGTCGCGCCGAGGTTCAGCAGGGCCCGCAGCGCGCTCGACGACGCCGCGCGTGCCCGCGCCTCGGCGTAGCGTCCGGCGAGGAGGAACACGGTCACGAGTGCGGCGACCTCGAGGTAGATCTCGTGGGCGCCGGCCTCGGGGGCGCCGAAGAGCGTGAAGCTCATCGTCATGCCCGGCATCCCGGCCCCGCCGAGGAACAGGGCATACAGCGACCATCCGAACGACGCGATGACGCCGAGGCTGATGAGCGTGTCCATCGTCACGGCGCCGTGGCGCGCGTTGACCGCGGCCGCGCGGTGGAACGGCCAGGCGCCCCACACCGCGACCGGCGCCGTGAGGGTGAGTGCGAGCCACTGCCAGTTCTCGAACTGCAGCACCGGGATCATCGACAGCACCGCCACCGGCACGGCCAGCGCCGCACTGATGAGCAACCGGCGGCGCAGGGCGGCGGTCTCGGGATCGCCCGTCTCTTCCTCGGAAGCGGCCGGGGGCGCGGGCACCTCGGCTCGGTAGCCCGCGGCCTCGACCGTCGCGATGAGGTCCGCCGGGTCGAGGTCGTCGCCGCGCACGCGCGCTTTCTCGGTGGCGTAGTTCACCGAGGCTTCGACGCCGGGCAGTTTGTTCAGCTTGCGTTCGATCCGGGTGGCGCACGAGGCGCACGTCATCCCGGTGATGTCGAGCTCGACGTCCGTGGCGCTCATGCGGGCACGTCCGCGAGGGAGTAGCCGGCCTCCTCCACGGCGTCGCGCACGAGCGCGGTGTCGAGAGGGGTGGTGCTGGCGATCGTCACGCGCGAGACGTCGCCGACGTGGAGGTCGACCGACACCCCCCGCACGCCGGCGATCTCGGAGATCTCTTCGGTGACGCTGCGGACGCAGTGCGCGCACGTCATCCCGGTGACGCCGACGTGCTGCACGACGGCGTCGTCGGGGAGGGGAGTGGATGCCGGGGTCTCGCCGCCGCGGATGTCGCGGAGGCCCAGGTCGATGCGATCGGTCATGGTGTTCTCCTCGGGGGTCAGGAGCGGACGAGGCGGGCGATGGCGTCGTTGGCCTCGCGGATCTTGTCGGCGGCGACCTGGCCGCCCTCCGCGCTGGCCTCGGCGACGCAGTGGCTGAGGTGATCCGACAGGAGCGACAGCGCGACCGTCTCGAGCGCCTTCGTGGCGGCCGAGACCTGCGTGAGGATGTCGATGCAGTACTTGTCCTCATCGACCATCCGCGCGATCCCGCGCACCTGGCCCTCGATCCGGCGCAGTCGCTTCTGCAGATCGCCCTTGTGCCCGTCGTACCCGTTCATGCTGGATACCATACCCCCCTAGGGTATGCAGGAGGGCCGTTCGGCCGAATGTCATCCGTCCGGTTCCCACCTCGATCCTCATCTCCGACGCCCTCGGGCCCTACGTGCTCGACACGACCGCGGGCTCCACGCCGGGCGTCCCCAGCGGCCTCTGGCGACCGGCCGACGGGACCGGGCCGACACTCGTCGCGGCCCATCCCCTCCCGCCGCTCCCGCTCATCGTCGACGAGTGGAGCGCCGGGATCGACTGGGTCGCCCGGCAGTGCGTCGGTGCGGACGTCATCCTCCACGTTCTCGTCGGCTCGGCGTGGAGCGTGCGCGGATTCGAGGTGCGCACCGACTTCGACGACGCCGGCAGCGACCACCGTCCGGTCGTCGCCGTGCTCGCGCGACGGTGAGCCGCGAGGGTCACTCCAGCGTCGGCGGCAGCACGTAGACGATGTCGGCGCCGTCGCGCTCGTGCTCGACGAAGCCGAGGTGCGCGAGAGCGGCGTGGAAGGGGTCGTCGTCGGCCGCGACGCAGGCGTACAACGGGCGCTCCGGCTCGAGCGCGGTGAGCAGGCGCAGCGCCTCGGTCGCGGACTCCCGCGTCGTGCGGGGCGACACCGCCAGAAGCGCCTCGCGATCTCCGTCGACGTCGAGCGTCGCGGCGAGGCCCACCACCTCGTCGCCGTCGACGATCGCGCGCGCCGTGACGAGGTCTCCGTCCACCCACTCATCGAAGGCGCCGCGGTCGGCGAAGGCGCCGCGCGGCCACGACGATGCGCTCGCGCGCACCGCGGCGTACGCGGCATCCCGGTCGTCGTCACGGAGGTCGCGGAGCTCGATGCGGGTCATGGCGTCACGTTATCGGGCCGGTCGCCGGCGACGGGATGCCTTGCGCTCGGCGCGACGGCGTCAGTAGAGGCCGTGCAGCGTGAGCCAGAGGTGAGCGGAGCGCGCCGTGTCGCGGTCGCGGATCGCCTCGGCGAGTCCGTCGAACAGCTCGTCGCAGTCACCCTCGCCGGCGCACATCCACCCCTGGAGGTTCCGCCGCACGACGAACTCCGTCTGACGCAACGTCTCGCGCAACACGATGTTGCCGGACGCGTGCGTGAAGTGGGCGAGCAGGGCGAAGCCGGCGTCGACGTAGGCGGGCGACGACTGCGAGCGGGCGGCGTCCGCGACGGCGCCGAACAGACGCACTCCCTCGGCGATGTCGTCATCCGAGCAGCGCGGCAGGGCGAGGTGCATCGTCATCGCGATCATGTGCACCGCGTAGTCGCGCATGTCCGACATCTCTTGCGCCGTCGGGGTGCTCACGCGGGTGAAGCGGTGGGGCGAGACCTCGACGAGCCGGATCGCCTGCAGGCGCTGCAGCGCCTCGCGCACGGGCGTGCGGGAGATGCCCATGTGGGCCGCCAACTCGATGTCGCGGAGCCGGTCTCCGGGCCGAAGGCGCCCGTCGACGATCGCCTCGCCGAGGGCCGCATACGCCTCGTCGACGAGGGCGGAAGGCTGTCGCCGCGCGTCCACACGCGGAGTCTATGCCGCTCGGTTATCACACATCGCCGTCATAAGTCAGGAATTCATAGGTTTCGTGTCGCGCGAAGTGCTTTCGCGGAGGTAAAGTGATCGCCGTCACGCCTTGCGTGACATATCCGGGGGGATCCGTCGACGCCCGGGCTTCGAGCTTCTGCTCAGCCCGGGCGTCGTATGGGCTCAAGGGCAGTGCGCCCGTAACGGCGTGCAACGTTTGTGTCACGGTCCCGTGCGCGGCTCGGGTGGCAGCCGTTAGCGTGGGCAGTGACCGGCGCGCTCGGTGCCGGCACAGCGCAGAACGGCACGTCGATGAGCACGCAGGGCACGGTCAAGTGGTTCAACTCGGAGAAGGGCTTCGGCTTCATCGCTCCGGATGAGGGCGGTCAGGACGTCTTCGCCCACTACAGCGCCATCCAGTCGGGCGGATACCGCTCGCTCGAGGAGAACCAGCGGGTCGAGTTCGACGTCGCGCAGGGTCCCAAGGGCCTGCAGGCAGAGAACATCCGACCGCTCTGAGGGACTCCGCCGCTGCGCCGTCCGCGCGCGGCGCGGTCAGCGCTCCGGCCGGACCAGGTCCAGGCCGGCCGCGGCGAACTGCCGCAACGTCGCATGCGGCAGGAACGCCCGGGTCAGGGCGGCTCCGATGCGCGTGAGATCGGCCTCGTCCCGGAAGAGCAGGTACATCGTCTCGTACCGCGGGTGGAACTTCTGCTTGAACCGGTGCAGCGACGAGAAGCCGTAGACCGGCTCGAGGATCTCGGACAGCCGCTTCTGCAGATCGGCGATCGTCCCGGCATCCTCGGGATACTCGTGCGCCAGCGGCGCGCCCGACAGCGACATCACCTCGGCACCCTCCTCGGAGAACGCCTTCGCCGACGAGCCGATCAGGTACTCCATGACGGGCCCGAAGCCGCCGTCCCGTCGCCGCATGAGGTCGAGCGTCCACCCGCGCACGCCGCCCTCGCCGTAGATCGGCAGCCAGGACAGGAACCCGTCGACGTCGCCCGCCGGTGAGATCGCGAGGGCGACGCGCACCTCGGGGTCGCCGGCCTCCTGCAGCGTGCCCAGGGTGAAGCCCATCTCCGGCAGCCCCTTGTCACCCACCCAGCTCTCCGAGATCGCGCGCAGCTGCTGCCGCACGCCCCAGGTCTCATCCGCGAGGCGGGACAGCCGGAAGGTCATCCCCTCGCGCTCCGCCCGGTTGAGCGACGTGCGCACGGCTCCCCACGCCTTGCCCGTGAACTGCAGACCGGGAAGGTCCACGATCGTGTCGTCGGCGACGACGATGCTGCGCCAGCCCGGCGGCAGAGCTTGCCGCGTGGCGTCGCCGGCGCTGAAGAAACACGGCGCGAGGCCGGCGTTCTCGGCCCGCTCGACGAAGGACCGGACGGTGTCGGCTCGCGTGTCCACGGGGCCGAGCGGATCGCCGAGCGCGAGGGCGACACCCGAGCGTCGCTGGAACGCGACGATCCCGCGGCCGAAGCGCGCGTACGACATCCCCTCCCACGTCGTCATCCAGGACAGGGTGCCGCCGCCGGTGGCGCGGAGCTCGGTCTTCACGGCTTCGACGTCGGGGGCGGGCGTGTCGCCGAGCGCTGCGCGCGGTCGCGCGCGGAACGCCCCGCGGACGAGGATCAGGTAGACGGATGCCACGACCCACGTGACGGACGACGCGAACGTGATCGAGAGGTCGAGATCGATCGTGCCCTCGATGCCGCCGAGACCGACCGCCAGCACGATCACCCCGAGGAGGACCAGCAGAAGGGCGTTGAGCGCTCCGTAGATCACCAGGAGCACCCACGCCCATCGGCGTCCCCGGCGCAGACCGGTGGCGACGACGAGGACGACGACGGTGTTCACGGCGACGTCGACCCACGAACCCGACACCGGTGCGGACGTGCCGAACGGACCGGTGGTCGGGCTGAGGTACGTCAGGATGTCGATCGCTCCGAGCGCGCACACGACGACCAACGCGATCAGACGCTGCTCCCGGACCGACACCCCCTGGGGGCGCAACGACCGGTCGACGCCGAGAACGAGGGCCACGGCCAGCACGTGCTCGAGGTCGTTGAGCGATCCCCAGTACAGGAAGACCACCGAGACCACGGCCACCAGCACGGTCCACGCGCGCAGACGCCACGGCGACGGGAGCAGAGAGATCGCCGCCGCGAGGCACACCACGATTCCGGGGGAGGGGCCGACGTCGAGTGCGGTGGCCTGCTCCTGAGCCCACGGCCAGGGGAGGAAGGCGGCCGCCCAGAGCACCGCGGATGCCAGGAGCACCGCACCGAGCTGTCCGCCGACGAAGTAGGCCGCGGCCACGCGTGAACCGCGACGGAACTCCAGATACCCCATTCCGGCCAGTCCCACGATGAGCACGGGATAGAGCCACGGCACGGACACGAAGAACGTTCCGGTGAGCGGGGTCCACCACCGTCCGTCCTCCAGCGACGGAAGCCCGTAGGCGACGGTGTCGTGCAGCGGTGAGGCCGCGAACGGCGACCACAAGCCGGCGGATGCCACACCCACCGCGAGCAGGATGACGACGAGCGCGGCGGTGGCCGGGAGACGGCGGGTGACCGCGGCGACGCGACGGAAGGTCAATCTCTCCCCCATGACGCTCACGATAGGGCACCGTGGCGCCGGGGCGGCGCGTTCACCCGTGCTCCGCGGCTCTCCACGCCGCGCGAGCCGCGGAGAGGGCCTGGCCGGCATCGGTGGCGGCGCGGGCAGCGGCCAGGTCGCGTCGAGCGGCGTCGAGACGGAGTCGGACCTCGATCGTCGGCGCATCCGCGAAGGCCTCGGCCGCGGCGACGGCCGCGCGGGCGCACGCGAGGGTGCCGGGAAGGGCGGCGCGGGCGGCCTCGAGCCGATGACGCGCGCTCGGCGCCGCGCCGAGCGCATCGTCGCGCACCTCGCGGGCACGAGCCACCGTCTCGATCGCCGCGCGCGGGCGGCGGGGGAGTGCCCCGGCAGCCGCGTCGATCTCCGCCGCGACGACGGCCAGACGCTCGGCGGCATCGGGCGCGCACGCGGCCGGGCGGGCCTGCACGATCTCCCTCGCCGCCGCGATCTCGGCCTGGGCGGCGGCGATCTCGACGGCCGCGTTGTCTGCGGCCTGCAGCGTGATGCGGTGCGCGTCCTCGATCGCGCGCAGCATCCGCCCGGCCCGGCGCAGGGCCGCGGTCGCCTCGAGGACCCGCGGCTCGGCGACGGCAGGGTCGTCGACGGCGTCGTCGGCGGCGTTCAGCGCGGCGTCGGCGCGCTCCAGCGCCGCCCGTGCCTCGCTGTCGGCGCGGTCGGCATCCGCCCACTCCACGTCGTCGAACCGCTCGCGCACGTCGGCGACGAGCCGTGCGGGATCGCCGCTCGTGCGCGCGATCTCCTCGCGTCGGGCTCGAGCCGCGACGATGCGCGAGGTGGTGCTGCCGTGCGTTCCCGCCCACGCCGTCAGCCGGGCGTGGGATACGTCGACGGCGGCGATCCGACGTTCCAGGTCGTCGCGCAGCCGCACGGCGTCAGTGCGCCGATCGGACGGGAGCCGCGTCGACGACGCGAGAGCGGCGACCTCGGCGAATCCTCGGTCGCGCCCCCGCAGGGCCGCCGCCCGCGCTCGCCGCAGATCGGTGGGCGCATCGTCGTCGCCGAGGACGTCGGCCGCTTCGAAGGCGATGTCCAAGTCCGTCGCCGCGTCGTCCAGGCGTAAGAGCGCCGACTCGGCGGCGGTCCGCTCGGCGGCTGCGGCTGCGGCGGCTCTCGGAGACCGTCGGCGTGCGCGGACGATCAGTGCGACGACGGCGACGACCACGAGCGCAGCCAGCAGCGCGAGCGACGCCGGAAGCGTCCAGCCGATGTCAGACACCGTCGGTGGAACCGGCGACGAACTGCTCCTCGGCCGCGGGCTCCGGCACCAGGAGCAGCGCGCGCAGCTCGTCCGTGTCATCCACTGCGGCCTGCGCGCCGTCCGCCTCGTGCGGCCAGCTGAAGCCCCAGCGGACGAAGATCACCGGCACACCGGCATCCGCGCCGCCTGCGACATCATGGTGCCGATCGCCGATGAGGACGGGGCGCGAGGTGTCGTAGCCGCGCACCTCCAGGCGCCGCAGTGCTTCGCGCACGATGTCGGACTTCGCGCTGAGCGTGCGCTCGTCGGGCGACGCGCCGACGGTGGCCTCGAGCGAGGAGGCGAGACCGAAGTGGTCCATGAGGGCAACGACCTGCACCTCGGGCTTGGAACTCGCGGTCGACTGCGGAATCCCGGCCGCGTGCAGATCGTGGACGAGCTGGGCGACGCCCGGGTAGAGCTGCGCGCTGCCGGTGTAGCCCTCGCTCTTGTTCAGTCCGCGGTAGAAGGTGACGGCTTCGGTCGCCTCGGCAGGCGTCATACCGACGTTCACCTGGAAGGACTCGAACATCGGCGGCCCGATCCAGTGCGAGAGCTCGCCGCGCGTCGGCGGCTTCCGCCCGAAGTGTTCGAGGGTGATGGTCAGACGGCGGAGGATGCCCTCGGACGCGTCGACGAGGGTTCCGTCGACGTCCCAGAGGACGCACGACCAGGGGGAGCGCACGGGCATGGCCTCCACGCTACCCGGCGGTGCGGTCGGCGTGTCCGCCGGCAGCACCGTGACGCGGGTCCCGGTCAGGCGCTCGCCGCCGGCGAGGTGGCGCTCAGATCGTGGGCGCGTCGCGCGATCGCCTCGTGGCGGAAGGTTCTCGGGCTGATCCCGGCATGGGCCTTGAACGCGCGGTGGAACGTGCTGACGTCCGAGAAGCCCGAGCGCAGTGCGATGTCCGACACCGGATCGTCGGTCGCGGCGAGAGCCGCCCGGGCGATCGCGATGCGTCGGCGACGGATGATGGCGGCGGGTGACTCGTCATGGGCCTCGAACGCCGCGTACAGCCTCCGCGGCGACACCGCCAATGCGCGTGCAGCTACCGCGGCGGTCAGGGCTGGATCGGCCGCACGCGTGTGCACGTACCGCGCGAATCGCGCGCGGATGGCGCTGTCGGGGGTGTCGACGTGATGGTCACGCAGGGCGGAGAGCATCGCATCCACCAGGTAGACGACGGTCTCGTTCAGATCAGAGGCATCCGATCGGCCATCGAGAACCTCGGAGAGGTAGGCGCTGAGGGCTCGGATGCCGGTCCGGGCCGGGAGGGTGCGCGCGGTCAGGGCCTCGATGTTCGCTCGGGATGCGGTGAGCTGCTCGAGGGGCACGTGGACGACGATGCCCTCCCCGGTGTCGGGGAACCGCAATTGGTAGGGCCGATCGGTCAGGTAGGCGACGGCGTCGCCAGGTCCGTGCTGCGCCGAGCGACCGAACTGGTCGACCTGCCCGCGTCCGTGTCGTTGCACGTAGAGGAGGACGCTCGTGGGCGAGGAGTCATCGACGGACGCGCGCACGAGGTGAGTGGCAGCGGAGCGCACACGGTGGACAGCGGTGCGCGGACCGCAGGCGACGGAGTGGACCGAACCGACGAAGTCGCGATCGATCGACCGGACGCTCAGGGGGACGAAGCTGGCGGAGACCAGGTCCTCCCACTCCGCGGCGTCCGTGACTGTCTGCATGCGCCGAGAGTGCCGGGTCCGTGTTTCCTGGCATCGCGTGCTGTGTTTCCCCCCGATTTCCGCGGCCCCGTTCCCGCCCGAAATGCACGAAGTGCCACATTCTCGGCACGCACTGCCATGACAGCCGGGGCGTTGGTTCATTGACTCGTGAGTCGACGGTCAATGGCGATCACGACCCTCCTCACACCCGAGAAATGAGCAGCATGAAAACGACACTCCTCCGCGGACTCACCGTCGGTGCCGTCACCGGCGTCACGCTGGGACTCGCGGGCGCCGGCGTCGCCCACGCGGTCGTCCCCGTGACCACCGAGCCGTACACCGTTGCAGCGATCAGCGCGGCATCCGTCGAGTTCGATCTCGACGCCAGCCTCGACCTCGCCGACCGACTCACCGCGGATGCCGCCGCCTCCGGCGCCGAGCTGGTCACGTTCGGCGAGCTCTGGCTTCCCGGTTTCCCCCGCCAGATCAACTCCGATCCCAGCTGGGCCGCGGCGAACTTCCCGGACTACGCCGCGAACGCCCTGACCGTGGGCGACGCGAACTGGGAGCGCTTGCTCGACATCGCCGACGAACACGACGTCTACCTGTCGATGGGCTTCGCCGAGCGCGAGGGCGACCACCTCTACATGGGCCAGGCGCTGATCGGACCCGACGGCGCAGTGCTCGAGACGCGGCGCAAGATCCGCCCGTCCGGCAGCGAGCGCAACTTCTTCTCCGACGACGTGATGGACGGCAACCTGGAGGTCACCGAGACCGCGCTCGGCCGGATCGGGATGCTGGAGTGCTGGGAGCACCTGCACCCGCAGATGACGTACCCGATGCACGCGAAGGGCGAGAACGTCCACGTCCTGGCGTGGCCCTACAACCCGACCGACAACACCGGGGTCTCCTTCTGGGAGGACGGACGCGTCGCCGAGTCCGCCGCGCGCATGTATGCGATGACCGGCGGCACGTGGGTGGTCTCACCCGCCGCCGGGTGGGCGTTCGTCATGAACCCGTTCGGTCAGATCATCGCCCAGTCGAAGCCCGGGGACGACTTCGTCACCGCGAAGATCGACCCGCGTGGTTTCGGTGGCAGCGACGTCTACAACCCTCGAGGCGAGCACTCCTGGGGTGTGTGGGAGATGATCGGTGACACGTACCCGGACTCGGCGAAGGTGCCCGACCCGGAGCACGGCACGCGCAACGT
Source organism: Microbacterium sp. 5K110 (assembly GCF_005774735.1). Classification (GTDB taxonomy): domain Bacteria; phylum Actinomycetota; class Actinomycetes; order Actinomycetales; family Microbacteriaceae; genus Microbacterium. Next base: position 24,773 of record NZ_VBUM01000053.1, read on the forward strand.
CGTCTCGCTCGCCGGGCTGGGCGTCGGGGGCGCGGGGAGCACGCCCACGCCCACCC
>NZ_VBUM01000054.1 GCF_005774735.1 Microbacterium sp. 5K110
CCGCCGCCGGCCCCGGCTCCCCCGGCCGCCGCTGCTCTCGCGTCGACCGGCGTCCCGGGCGGGGGCCTGCCCGCCGCCGGTGGTCTGGCGGCCTCCGCGATCGCGGCCGGGATCGTCCTGGCCGTCGTCGCACGGCGTCGCGCGGCCGCGACCTCCTGACCCGGCCCCGCCGGGCGGGCGGGCGTGGTGAACATCCACGACGCGCCCGCCCGGCGGCCCGGTTCGAAGCACGGGCGCGGACGGGGTAGACTAGTCGGGTTGGCCACGGGGTGTGGCGCAGCTTGGTAGCGCGCGTCGTTCGGGACGACGAGGCCGCAGGTTCAAATCCTGTCACCCCGACCGCAGAGAGGCTCCCCCCTTCGGGGGGAGCCTCTCGTGTACCGAGATACCGACTTCACCCGCCTCAGGAGCACCGTGTCCGATACCTCGCCCCGCCTCGTCGCCTTCGACCTCGACGACACCCTCGCCCCGTCGAAGACCGCGATCGACCCGCGCATGGGTGACCTGCTGCTCGCTCTCGCCGAGCGCGTCGAGGTCGCGATCATCTCGGGCGGTCAGCTCCAGCAGTTCAAGACCCAGGTCGTCGAGCGCCTCCCCGCGGCCTCGACGGATCTGGTCTCGCACCTGCACCTGATGCCGACGTGCGGAACGCAGTACTACCGCCTCAGCGACGACGGCATCCAGACGGTGTACGCGCACTCCCTCACCGACGACGAGAAGTCGCGCGCCCTCGCGGCGGTCCGCGAAGAGGCCGAGCGCCTGGGTCTGTGGGAGGCCGAGCCGTGGGGCGAGATCCTCGAGGACCGCGGCTCGCAGATCACCTTCTCGGCCCTCGGCCAGAGCGCGCCGCTCGAAGCCAAGATGGCGTGGGACCCGACCGGCGAGAAGAAGAACAGCCTGCGCGAGGCCGTCGCCGCGCGCATCCCCGACCTCGAGGTGCGCTCGGGCGGATCGACTTCGGTCGACATCACCCACCGCGGCATCGACAAGGCCTACGGCATGCGCAAGCTCGCCGAAGCAACCGGGATCGACCTCGACGACATGCTCTTCGTCGGCGACCGCCTCGACCCCGACGGCAACGACTACCCCGTGCTCGCGATGGGCGTCGAGTGCCACGCGGTGCACGGCTGGGAAGACACCGCGGACTACCTGGACGCCCTCATCCCCACGCTACCGACGCGCGCCTGACGCCACCGGACACGGCGCCCGCTCAGAGGATCTTGCCGATGGGCTCGCGCTTCTCGGCCTGGAATCTGTCTTCGGTGCGCCCGTACGCCCAATAGCCCGACAGCGACACCTGGGAGCGTTCCAGCCCCCAGGCGGTGAAGAACACCTCGCGCAAGGCCTTCATCGCCTCGCGCTCCCCGTGAGCGAACACGTGCCCCCGCCCGGCCGGAACCGACCACGCCGCAACAGCGTCCCCGAGCACGCGCGACGTGCCCGCGTGGATGCCGTCCCCCCGGTGCAGCCACACGACCTCGACGCCCGCGGGCGCCGTCACCGGCAGCTCGTCGGACGGTCCGCCGACCTCGATGAACGCCGCACCGCGGGCATCGGGCCCGAGCGCTTCGAGAGCCGCCGAGATCGCCGGCAGAGCCGATTCGTCACCGGCGAGCAGATGCCAATCCGCCTCGGGATCGGGCGCGTAGCCGCCACCCGGCGACGAGACGACCAGACGCTCCCCGGGCTGTGCGCGAGCCGCCCAGGGTCCCGCGAGTCCCTCGTCGCCATGGACGACGAAGTCGATCGCGATCTCGTCGCCCGAGACCTCGCGAACGGTGTACGTGCGGGTCACCGGCAGATCCTCGGGCGCGAGGGTCTCGCGCAGCACCGCAAGGTCGTAGGGCGGCTCCAGGCCCAGCTCCGGCTTGACGAACGTGATCTTCACGTAGCGGTCGGTGTGCGGGCTCTCGCGGAACGCCGACAGGTCGGCGCCTCGCGCGCGCACCCGCACGAGGTGGGGCGAAAGCCGCTCCGCGGAGACGACCTCGAGCACATGCTGCGGCCGTGGGGGACGCACCGGACGTTCGCTCACGCGGCGTGCACCCCCGCGTCATCGCGCACACCCAGCACGGCGGCGACGTCGGCGGAGTAGCCGGTGATGTGCGCGCGGATGCGATCGCGGGCCGCGACGGCATCGCCGTCGCTGATCGCCTCGACGATCGCCCGGTGCTCGTCGCGCAATCGCGCGGACATCGCCCCCCAATCGTCCAGGAGCGCCGCACCGGATCGCGTGTACGACTCGATCGAACTGCGCAGACCCGCCATCATCGCCGAGACCACCGCGTTGCCGGTCGCCTCGGCAAGGGCCTGATGGAAGCGCGCGTCGAGAGCGAGGAACTCGTCGCGCCCGAGATCGCTGGCGTCCATGGCATCCAGGATGCTGTGGATCTCGGCCAAGTCGGCGTCGCGCGCGGCCAGGATCTCGGCCACGTCGCACTCCAGCACGATGCGGGTGCGGACGACGTCGTCGAGCGGGAATCCATTGGCGGCGACCTGCAGCCGCAGGAAGGCGGCGAGCCCGCCCCGTGGCGTCGTGACGATCATCGCTCCCGACGAGGGACCCGATCCCGTGGCCGTGCGCACCACGCCGAGCACCTCGAGCACCCGGATCGCCTCGCGGACGCTCGATCGGCCCACACCCAGCTGGGCGGCGAGTTCGCGCTCGGGCGTCAGCCGGTCACCCGGCAGGAGCCGCCCGTCGCGGAGATCGCCCTCGACGCGTTCCAGCACCACTTGCCAGGCGCGCAGTTCGGAGTCCGGCATGGCATTCCTTCGTTCGACGACACGCCACCACGTGTGGCCTGACCACACAAGCCTACGCGCGGAGGATCACGCCTCGGCCCGGGTTGCGTAACCGGCGGGGTTGGTGGTCTGCCAGTTCCAGTAATCGCGGCACGCGTCGTCGATCGTGAGACGCGTGCGCCAACCGAGCACCTCGGCGGCCTTGGTCGGGTCGCAGTACGTGGCGGCGACGTCTCCGGGACGCCGGTCGAGGATCTTCTTCGGCAGCTCGTGGCCGACGGCCTTCTCGAACGACGCGACGAGTTGCAGGACACTGACCGGCTGCCCGGTTCCGAGATTGAACACCTGGTGCCCGGGCTGGGCCTGCTCGAGGGCGACGACGTGCCCCTCGGCGAGGTCGACCACGTGGATGTAGTCGCGGAGGCCCGTACCGTCGGGGGTGTCGTAGTCGTCGCCGAAGATGCCCACTTCGTCGAGGGTCCCGATCGCCACCCGCGAGACGTACGGCATGAGGTTGTTCGGGATGCCGGCGGGATCCTCGCCGATGAGGCCGGACGGGTGCGCGCCCACGGGGTTGAAGTAGCGCAGCACGGTGACGTTGAGATCGGGGTTCACCCGCGCCACGTCGGCGAGCACGACCTCGTTCATGCGCTTGGACTTGCTGTAGGCGTTGGAGAGGTCGACGCTCGTTGTCGACTCCTCGGTGAACGGCAGATCGGCGGGGTCCGAGTAGACGGTACCGGTGCTGGAGAAGACGAACGATCGGATGCCGCGCGCGATGCCGACTCGCAGGAGCGCGAACGTCGTGTCGAGGTTGTTCGAGTAATAGTCCAGCGGCTTCTGGGTGGACTCCCCCACCGCCTTGAAGGCGGCGAGGTGGACGATCGCGTCGATCGGTCCGTGCTCGTCGAAGACCGCGGTCACCACGTCGTCATCGGCCGCGTCGCCCACGACCAGGGGAGCCTGCTTGCCCGTGATCCGTTCGACGCGCTCAGCGGCGACGGCGTGCGTGCCCGAGAGATCGTCGAGCAGGACCACGTCGTGTCCGGCGTCCAGCAGAGCGACGGCCGTGTGGGTTCCGATGTAACCGGCACCGCCGGCCAGGAGTACGCGCATGCCTCCAGGGTATCGGTCGGCACGGGCGCGACCGGACGACACCGAGGGGCGTCGGACGCGCCTCAGCGCCCGTCGAGCCGCCCGCCCGACTCGCGCAGGTAGCACGCGGCGCACATCGACTCATACGTCACTTCGCCGGCGATCTGCTCCTCGTCGATCGCGACCTGGTCGCCGTCGAACACGAAGCGACCCCCCACCAGCCGCGCGTTGAAGACCGCCTTGCGACCGCAGCGGCAGATGGTCTTCAGCTCTTCGAGGCTGTGCGCGATCTCCATCAGACGCGCCGAACCCGGGAAGGCCTCGGTACGGAAATCGGTGCGGATGCCGTACGCCAGCACCGGGATGCCATCGAGCACCGCGACCCGCAGGAGGTCGTCGACCTGTGCGGGGGTGAAGAACTGGGCCTCGTCGACCAGGAGACACGCGACGGGGGCGTGACCGGCGGCAGCGTGGAACACTTCGCGCAGGTCGTCGCCGGGGCCGACGAGAAAGTCCACCGGGCGGGTGACGCCGAGACGGCTCTCGATCTGATCGGCACCCTTCGTGTCGATCTCGGGTTTGGCCAGCAGCACGCGCTGGCCGCGCTCCTCGTAGTTGTACGCCGCTTGCAGCAGTGCCGTCGATTTTCCGGAGTTCATCGCTCCGTAGCGGAAGTACAGCTTCGCCATGAGCGGGTCAGGCGTTGATCGCGAGCGCCTGGGCCGTGGCATCCAGCTCGGCGCGCGCCGCCTCGGGACGCGTGTTGAGCGTCTCGCCGTAGCTGGGGATGAGCTGGCGCAGACGCGGCTCCCACTCGGGCATGCGCTCGGGGAAGCATGTCTTGATCAGACCCAGCATGATCGAGACGGCCGTCGAGGCACCCGGCGAAGCTCCCAGGAGCCCGGCGATGGAGTGGTCGGCGGCGGTGACGACCTCGGTGCCGAACTGCAGCACGCCGCCCTTGTCCTTGTCGCGCTTCATCACCTGGGCGCGCTGACCGGCGTCGAGCAGCTCCCAGTCCTCGGCCTGGGCCGTCGGCATGAACTCGCGAAGGCTCTCGACCTTCTGGGAGTGGCCCTTGAGCAGCTCGCCGACGAGGTACTTCAGCAGGCCCGGGTTGTCGACGGCGACCTTGAGCATCGGCAGGATGTTGTGCGGTCGCACCTGGGTGACGATGTCGAGCATCGAGCCGTTCTTGAGGAACTTCGGGCTGAAGGTGGCGAACGGGCCGAACAGGAGCGAGGTCTCGCCGTCGACGACGCGGGTGTCCAGGTGCGGGACCGACATCGGGGGCGCGCCCACCGAGGCCTGCGAGTACACCTTCGCGCGGTGCTGGGCGACGAGGGCGGGGTTGGAGGTCTTGAGCCACTGCCCGCCGATCGGGAAGACGCCGTACCCCTTGATCTCGTCGATACCGGAGCGCTGCAGCAGCTTCAGCGCCCAGCCGCCGGCGCCGACGAAGACGAACTTCGCGGTGATCGTTCCGGGGGTGTGGCCGATCGTGTGGCGGTACGAGACGTCCCAGCGGCCGTCCTTGCGCTTCTTGAGCTTCTTGACCTCGTGGTTGGTGACGACCTCGACACCCTTCTCGCGCAGCCCCGCGAAGAGCTGCCGGGTGAGCGCACCGAAGTCGACGTCGGTTCCCGCGGGCACGCGCGTGGCCGCGAACGGCTCGCCCTTGCGCCGCTTCTGCATGAGCAGCGGCGCCCACTGGTTGATGACGCGGGAGTCCTCGCTGTACTCGATACCCGCGAACAGGGGCTGCTGCTTGAGCACCTCGTACCGCTTGCGCAGGTACGCGACATCTTTCTCGCCCCGCACGAAGGTCATGTGCGGGGTGGGGTTGATGAACGTCGACGGCTCGTCGAGAACACCCTCGGAGACCAGCGTCGCCCAGAACTGCCGGCTCTGCTGGAACTGCTCGTTGATCGTGACCGCCTTGGCCGGGTCGAGCGGACCATCGGCGTTGTTCGGCATGTAGTTGAGCTCGCAGAGGGCCGCGTGACCGGTGCCCGCGTTGTTCCAGGCGTTCGAGCTCTCCTGTGCGACGTCGCTCAGCCGCTCCAGCACCGCGATCTTCAGATCGGGCTGAAGGTCCTTCAGCATGGTGCCGAGGGTGGCGGACATGATTCCGCCTCCGATGAGGAGAACGTCGACGTTTTCTGTCACCCGTCGATTCTAGGCGTCGGGCGAAGGTGTCTCGACATCGAGAGATCGGTCGCTTCGATGTCGAGACAACCGCGGGGTTCGCGGCATCCGGATGCCAGGGCTCAGGCGCGCGTCGAGAGCTTCTGCGCGACGAGCTCGGCGATCTGCACGGCGTTGAGCGCGGCCCCCTTGCGGAGGTTGTCGTTGCTGATGAACAGCACGAGTCCCTTGCCCTCGGGAGCCGACTGGTCGGCGCGGATGCGGCCGACGTAGCTGGGGTCGGTCCCGGCGGCCTGGAGAGGCGTGGGCACCTCTTCGAGGCGGACGCCGGGGGCGTCGGCGAGGAGCTCACGGGCACGCTCGGGCGTGAGGTCGCGGGCGAACTCGGCGTTGATGCTGAGGGAGTGACCGGTGAAGACGGGGACGCGTACGCACGTTCCCGCGACCCGGAGGTCGGGAAGCTCGAGGATCTTGCGGCTCTCGTTGCGGAGCTTCTTCTCTTCGTCGGTCTCGTTCATGCCGTCGTCGACGAGGTTGCCGGCGAACGGGATGACGTCGAACGCGATGGGGGCCACGTACTTCTCGGGCTGCGGGAAGTCCAGGGCCGAACCGTCGCGGACGAGACGCTCGACGCCGCCCTGCGCGAGGACGCCCTCGACCTGGCCGAGGAGCTCTTGCGCGCCGGCCAGGCCCGAGCCGGAGACGGCCTGGTACGTGCTGACGATGAGACGCTCGAGGCCCGCCTCGGCATCCAGCACCTTCAGGACCGGCATGGCCGCCATCGTCGTGCAGTTCGGGTTGGCGACGATGCCCTTCACGGCCTCGTCGATCGCGTGCGGGTTGACCTCGCTGACCACGAGCGGGACCTCGGGGTCCATGCGCCACGCGCTGGAGTTGTCGATCACCAGGGCGCCGGCCTCGGCGAACCGCGGTGCGTGGGCGCGGGACCCCGTCGCACCGGCGGAGAACAGCGCCACCTCGACGCCGGCCGGGTCGGCCGTGGCGACGTCTTCGACGATGATCGAGTGCCCGCCGAAATCGATGGAGCTTCCCGCCGATCGCGCGGTGGCGAACAGACGCAGCTCACGAATCGGGAACGACCGCTCCGCGAGGATCTCGAGCATGACGGTGCCGACCTGACCGGTGGCGCCGACGACGGCGAGAGAGATTCCGGAATCGGAGATGCGGGTCATGCGAAGTCCTCGGGATTCGTGGGTGAAATCCAGATTCTAGCGGGCCGGGACACGCCGACCGGATCACGTCCGGAACCGTGACCTATGCCAACGCGGCCGCCCCGAAGGACACCCCGAACTGCACGCACCACAGGTCGACGCTCCGGAACACCGAGAGGTCGACGTCGGCGGGGATCTCATAGAGCTGATCGCCGAGGTTGCCCTTGATCGGGCCGAGGTCGATGTGGTCGTACCCGCCGGCGGTGAACCACCCGTCGGTGCCCTCGACGACGGGCCCGGCGCTGAGCCAGACGTGGACGTCGGGGCCGTTCGAGGTCTCGAGTCCGACGAGGGCCAACTGACGCGACCCGTCGGGGTTCTCGATCACCCGGGCCGTCCCGGTCGTCTCGTGCTCATGGCTGATGAAGGTGCCGGCCAGGAGATCCACCGGACCCGCGGGCGGGGCGGGGCCGACCGGCTCGACGGTCTCCTCGGCCGGGGAGACGGGTGCCGGCGATGACGCCGCGGCCGAGGAGACGACGGCGGCGGGGATCTCGTCCTGCACGCGCACGTCGACGAAGAGGAGCCACGGCTGGAAGATCAGGCCGAGCACGACGGCGACGGCGAGCACCGCCCCCGCACCGATCCCCCACCACCACCGTGATCGACGGACTTTTCCCGTGCGTGCCACCTCGCGCTCCTTCCGGTGCGCGAAAGGTAGCGGGCGCACCTGCGGGAGCGCTGAAAACCTCGGGTCAGCGGCCGGTGCCGGCGTGCACCGTCGCTTCGATCTCGCTGTCGAGACCGTACGCGGTGTGCACGAGACGCGCGGCCTCGGCGAGGTCGACGCCGCGGACGACGACCGAGATGCGGATCTCGGAGGTCGAGATCATCTCGATGTTCACGCCCGCGAGGCTCAGCGCCTCGAACAGCGTGGCCGAGACACCGGAGTGCGTGCGCATACCGGCGCCGACGACCGAGAGCTTGCCGATCTGATCGTCGTGCACGAGGCTCTCGAACCCGACCTCGCTCTGATCGGCGGCGAGCGCCTTCAGCGCCATCGCGGCATCCGTCTTGGGCAACGTGAACGAGATGTCGGTGCGACCGGTCGCGGCAGCCGAGACGTTCTGCACGATCATGTCGACGTTGGCGCCGGACTTGGCGACGATCTTGAAGATCTCGGCGGCCTTGCCCGGGACGTCGGGCACGCCGATGACGGTGATCTTGGCCTGGCTGAGGTCGGTGGCGACGCCGGCGACGATGGGCTCTTCCATGGTGGCTCCCTCGGGGACGAGCGGGGACTTCTTCGAGGCGTCGAGCACCCACGTGCCCTCGCCCGAGCTGAACGTGGACCGGGCGTGGATGAGGACGCCGTGACGGCGGGCGTACTCGACGGCGCGGATGTAGAGCACCTTCGCGCCGTTGGCGGCGAGCTCGAGCATCTCTTCGCTGCCGACGCGGTCGAGCTTGCGGGCCAACGGCACGACGCGGGGGTCGGCGGTGAAGATGCCGTCGACGTCGCTGTAGATCTCGCACACGTCGGCGTTCAGCGCCGCGGCGAGCGCGACAGCGGTGGTGTCGGAGCCGCCACGGCCGAGCGTGGTGATGTCGCGGGTGTCGCGATTGAAGCCCTGGAAGCCGGCGACGATGACGATCGCGCCCTCGTCGAGGGCTTCGCGCAGGCGCACGGGCGTGACGTCGACGATGCGCGCGGCGCCATGCGTGGCATCCGTGATCATTCCCGCCTGGCTGCCGGTGAACGAGCGCGCCTCGAAGCCCATCGAGTGGATCGCCATGGCCAGGAGCGCCATCGAGATGCGCTCGCCGCTGGAGAGCAGCATGTCGAGCTCGCGCGGGGCCGGGATCGGGGCGACTTGCCCGGCGAGGTCGAGCAGTTCGTCGGTCGTGTCGCCCATGGCGCTGACGGCGACGACCACCTCGTTGCCCGCGCGCCGCGTGTCGACGATGCGCTTGGCGACGCGCTTGATGCTCTCGGCGTCGGCGACGGAAGAGCCGCCGTACTTCTGGACGATCAGCGCCATAAGAGGAACTCCCGGAGGGGACGGGCGTCGGGATGCCACGACGGGGCGCTCGGATGCCGCACCCGAGGGTTCATCTTAGAGGCGACCGCATGCCGCCGCCGCCATGCGGGGAGCGGGCAGGGGCACGCGGATAGGATCGGGGCGTTCCGTCCCCCCGTCTGCCGAGAGCGATCCGGATGTCCCCCACCCCCGCTCGATGGCTGTCGTCGCTGCGGCGTCTCGTCCACAGCGAAGAGGCCCTCGCCCCCGAGACCCAGCTCCTCACCGTCATCGACGGTGCCCTGGCCACCCGCATCCTGGATCTGGCCATCCGCATCGGCGAGACGATGCTCGTCGTGGGCGCGCCCGCGAGCGACGTCACCTGGACCATCGTCCGGGTGTGTCGGGCCTACGGCCTGCACCCCGTCCACGTCGACGTCACGTACAACTCGATCACGATCGCGCACAGCCTGCCCGGCGCCGCCCACCCGACGACGCTCCTGCGGGTCGTGCGGGGGTCGGTTCCCGATCACGCGAAGCTCCAGCGGCTCCAAGCACTGGTGACCGACATCGCCGAGGGCCTCGACCTGGATGCCGCGACCTCCCGGTGCCGCGCGATCCGGCGACTGCCCTTCCGGTACCGCCCGTCCGCGGTGATCGTCGCGCAGGCGACGCTGGCGCTGGGGGTCGCGATCATGTTCGGCGCGAACTGGCTCGCGCTCGTGCTGTCGTTCGTGGCCGCCGCTCTGGCCGCCCTGACGCAGCACCTGCTGGCGCGGGCGAGCGTGCCGTACTTCTTCGCGCAGATCGCCGGCGGCTTCGTCCTCACGGTCGTCGCGGCCCTCTCGCCGCTGCTGCGCTACACGGGGCTGGACGCGGCCGAGACGATCCGGCCATCCGTGATCGTGGCATCCGGGATCGTGCTCATGCTCGCGGGTCTCACCGTCGTGGGCGCGGCACAGGATGCCATCGACGGCTTCGCCCTCACCGCCACCGGGCGCATCCTCGAGCTCACGACGCAGACGCTGGGCGTCGTGCTCGGGATCCTCGCGGGGCTGGAGACCGTGCGCGTGCTGGGCCTCGGGATGTCGCCGCCCTCCATGGCGCTGCCCCTCGGCCCGCTGCCGCTGCAGTTCACCGGCGCCGCGGTCATCGCGATCGCGGTGGCCATCTACAACGGCGCGGGCGCCCGCATCGTGCTCGTGAGCGCCGCGCTCAGCCTGATCGCCTGGCTCGGCTACGTCGCCGCGACGTCGATCGGATTCGAGGTGGCCGCGGCCAGCGGTGTCGGGGCGTTCGTCGGGAGCTTCGTCGGCATCGTCGTGGCCTACCGCCTGCACGTGCCGTCGGTCGCCGTCACCACCGCCGCGATCCTGCCGATGGTGCCCGGCGCCCCGGTCTTCCGCGGTCTCCTCGGGATCGTGGAGTCCGGCGAGGATCCCGCCGTGCTGATGACCGGAGTCACGACTCTCGTGGGCGCGGCGACCATCGGCATCGCGCTCGCCGTCGGCGCCTCGCTCGGCATCTATCTCGGCCAGCCGGTGCGCGCGACCCTGTCGAGCGTCGTGAGGTCGCGATCGCGGTCACGGCGGTAGAGCAACCGCGCCCACAGCCCTCATCGCGCGATCAACGTGAGCGTCAGGGTCGAGCGGTAGGAGCCGACGGGGGTGTCCTTCGGGACGCGCAGGGTCAGAGCGGTATCGAGGGTCGCCCCCGCAAGCGCCGTGGAGGTTCCCGGCTCACCCGTGGCCAGGACCGCGGGATACACCGCGGATCCGGCCTCCTGCGCGCCGGTCAGCACGACGCCGGCGGGGAGGGCGACCTGTTCGGGTGCGTAGCCCAGCGCGCTGGACGCGAACGTCGCCGCGGGGTCGGCGACGGCGACGAAGTCGGCGACGGAGATCTGCAGGCTCCAGCCCGAGAGCGTCTCACGGTCGTCGGTGATGGTGAAGCGACCCAGCGCGCGGGCGGCGGAGGTCGCTTCGCGCCGCAGGTCGCCGAAGGCCACCGCCGTCGAGACCGGAGCCGAGAGCTGGAACAGACCGGATGCCGTGACCGTGGCCATCATGTCGCCCTCCGCCCGGTGCGGGAAGCCGGCGGGCGGAATCGTCACCGTGTTCCAGGCGACCACAGTGCCATCACTCTGTGCGAGGTAGAGCGGCACCACGGCGCCCGGAGCGACCGTGGCCGGCAGGTCGATGACGGCTGCGCCCGTGGCATCCAGAGTCTTCTGTCCGAGCGTCGCCGTCGGTGAGAACGTCCCCGCCCGCAGCGTCGCTCCACCCCAGGACGACCCCGCGTTCACCCGTACCCGGGGGCCGCCGTCCACGAGCTCGACCGTGAGGGTGCGGCGCGCCTCGGTGAGATCGGCGAGGGCGACCACACCGGCGCGCTTGTCGGAGGCCGGCGGCATCGGCGCGGTGCGCAGGAGGACGTTGTCGGAGACGGTGTCGCCGGGGCCGAACGTCGGGTTGGCGCACCCTGCGAGATCGACGGGCCCGGGCGCGCCGGGGATGTCGGCGATCCGAGCGGCGGCGTCCTGCACGAGAGGCAACGGCAACGCCGCGTAGCCGAGGCCCGGCGCACGTTGCTGACCCGCGCAGAGCGCATGGGAGAGGAATCTCGCGAGCGCGCGCCCCTTGTCAGCCGTGAAGATCCGATTCGTCTGCGTCGGCACGATCATGGAGGACGTGGAGGAGATCGGGTAGGCACGAGGGTCGGTGTTGCCGCTCACGCCCGTCAGGTCGAGCGAGCCATCCGCGTGCACCTGTGCGCCCAGCAGAGCGATGGAGACCGCCTCCGGAGTCGGGGCCACGTAGTAGCCCGCCTCGTTGAGGACCTTGGCGACGGGGAAGCCCACCCCCAGCGCGTACGAGTACTCGACGTACGTGATCGCCCCCTCGCCGTAGCTCTGGCTCACGTATCCCGCGACGCCGAGCGAGCCGTTCTGCCCCTTGAACGCGGAGTTGATCTGCGGGAACTGCGACAGCATGCCCCGCGTCCAGATGTTCGGGAATCGCGTCGACATCCACTGTGTGAGCTGCACGCTGGTTCCCGAACCATCCGACCGATACACCGGGGTGATCGGGCGGTCGGGCATCGCGAGCGCCGGGTTGTCGGCCTGGATCGCGGGGTCGTCCCAGTTCGAGATCTGGCCCGAGAAGATCTTCGCGATGACCTCGCCCGACAGGCGCAGGTTCGTGACCCGCTTGCCGCCGATCTTGAGGTTGTACATCAGCGACGTGCCACCGGCGACGATCGGCATGTACGCGTACCCCGTCGTCGGGTTCTCCGGAGGAGACCCGTCCTCCGGGTTGGACTGGAACGGGATCTCGCTGACGGCGAAGTCGACCGTCTGATTGATGAAGTCGTTGCGGCCCGCCGACGACCCGGTGCCGTTGTAGTTCACCGTCATGCCGTAGTTGCTGGCGACGTTCGTGCGCCACTGGTCGAGGGCGTTCTGCGACCACGTGGAGCCGGACCCGGTGATCGGCACGAACGCGTCCGTCGCCGCCCAGGCGCTCGGCCCGGGTATCGCCAGCACCGCGGCCACCGCCGCCACCACCGCCAGGGAACGCCGCCGGTTCATCCGAAGCGCCCGTTGACGTAGTCGTACGTGCGCGGGTCGATGGGCGAATCGAACATCGCCTGGGTGTCACCGTGCTCGACGATGTGCCCGGGCTGTCCCTGGGATGCCAGGAAGAACGCGCACTGCTGAGACACACGCTGTGCCTGCTGCATGTTGTGCGTGACGATGACGATCGTGAGCTCCTTCTGAAGCTCGCCCATCGTCTCCTCGATGACGCGGGTCGACGTGGGGTCCAGAGCCGAGCACGGCTCGTCCATCAGCAGGACCTTGGGCTTGATCGCCAGGGACCGCGCGATGCACAGACGCTGCTGCTGGCCGCCCGAGAGGCCGCCACCCGGGGCCCGAAGGCGGTCCTTGACCTCTTTCCACAGACCGGCGGAGGTCAGCGACCGCTCGACGAGGTAATCCCTCTCGTCGCGCGAGGCGCGTGTGCCGGTGAGCTTCAGACCCGCGATGACGTTGTCGTAGATCGACATCGCCGGGAACGGGTTGGGCTTCTGGAACACCATGCCGATGTTCTTGCGGGCGTCGATGAGCCGGTGGGAGGAGTCGTAGATGTCGTCGCCGTCGAGCCGCACCTCACCCGCGAGCGAGGCCGAGGGGACGAGCTCGTGCATGCGGTTGAGGATCCGCAGGAAGGTCGACTTCCCGCATCCCGACGGACCGATGAGCGCCGTGACCTGCCCGCGGGGCATGGTCAACGACACGTCCAGGAGCACCTGGTGATCGCCGAACCACGCCGAGATGGAGTGGGCGTCCAACTCGGACAGCGAGGCGGGATCGACGGGCGCCGACAGGATCGGCTCCGCCTCGTCCACCGCTGTCGCGACCTGCACGGGGGCGACCACCGCCGCTGGCGCCGCCGCGGCGGCCGAGCCGGCCTCCCCCGGGGCAGGGATGACAGTCGTCACGTCGTCGGCACCGGCGGTCGGCACCGCCTCCGCCTCGCGGCGACCGAACAGACCACCGCGGCGCGACCGGCGGTGCACGATCCCCAGTCCGGCGCGGGTGGCATCCGGAGCCGGAACGGCCGGGTTCTCCGAGAAACCCGGAGTGGCGGCGCCCAGCGGAGCGGATTCGAACACGACCTCGTCGAGGACGCGGACGTCGCCGGCGCTCATGACGTCGGTCATGAAGGGATCGGCGGTTTCGTCGCCGGAGGGGGCGGCGGTGCCATCGACATCGGGATCGCGGCGGTCGGTCATGTGCGGCCTTCGGGTCAGAGGAGGTTCGGAAGCAGACGGATGAGCTGGTCGGAGACGAAGACGCTCGCCAGCAGCAGGACGGGGGTGAAGACGATCCACGTCTTCTGCCAGCCGACCTTGCGGTACGACCAGACGGCGACGAACTCGGCCACCACGAGGAACTGCAGGGCGAACACCAGTGCCCAGACGGTCCTCATGTCGGTGGCCATCGCTTGCGCCTGCGGGGGCAGCGCCATCGTGGTGGTCTGCCGCGCACCGCGCGCCTGCGCATCACCGACGAGCTTGGCATCCACGTACGCGACCCCGCTCGGGAGGTACGGTGCACCCCGCGCCGTCATCAGGATGAGTCGACTCTCGCCGCGCGCGGGGGCCGGCGGGGTCGGGTCGCCGGCATACCGGACCCCGAGCACCTCGAACTCCTGCTCCCCCTGCCCCGTGCGCACGGTGAAGCTCTCCCCCGGCTGCAAAGACTGCAGCCGGCCGAAGGGGCCACCGAAAGCGGCGGCGCGCCCCATCACGACGCTCACCCCGGCCTGCCCGGGCAGCACCGTGTCACGACGGTGTCCGGGACCCTGCCGGAGCTCGCCCGAGGAGGTTCCCTCCACGATGACCTCGTCGATGCCGAGCTGCGGGATCGACAGGAGCCCGACGGGGGCACCGTCGACGAGGAGATGATCGTCGAAATCGCCCTCGCTGACCGGAGCGGTCCCGGCGGCGAGCTGCGCGCGGTACGTGTCGCGCAACTGCTGCTGCGAGGCGAAGTGCACCACGTGGCTGACCACCAACACGTTCACCAGGAATGCCAGCACGAGGACGGCCAGCGATGCAGCCGCTCCGCGAACGAACACCTGCGCGGGGCTCAGCGGCGCGTACTGCGGGCGGCGCCGGGGTGCCCGACGCGGTGGGGCCGGCGGCGCGGGACGCTCTTCGATCGTCATGCCGCGGCCGCCGGGGCGGGAGCGGGAGCGAGCACCGAGCGGAGCACCCGGACCAGCACGAAGGTCAGCAGGAGCAGCACCGCGACGACCACGATCAGCCACGGGAACAGGATCACCAGGGCGTCACGGGTCACCGGGGTGAGCGCCGTGCCGTCCACCGAGTCCGGAGGGGTGAGGGTCGCGTGCGTCGACAGCAGGGTCCACTGTCCGCCGTGCTGCAGCTCCGCCGAGACCACGCGGGTCTCCCCGGGTTGCAGGGCCGCGACCGGGACGTCGTCCACGGTGTCCAGGCGATTGGTGAAGATGGCGCCGTCCATCCAGAAGGATGCCGTGGCGTCGATCACGCTCTGCGAGGCGTTGCGCACCGTGAACCAGACGGTGACCGTGCCCTCGGCGGGGTTCAACGCCGGCGTCCCCGCGGCGTTGATGCCCCCGATGTACAGCATGCCGGCGACGTTCACCTCGTCGGCGGGAGGAGTCGACCCCGCGGGCGACCCGGCCCCCGCGCCTCCGGCGGGCGCGGTGCCGACGCCGGACCCTCCGGTGGACCCGGTCGATCCGGTCGACCCGCCGGGGCGCGCGGCCGGACCGGTCACCGGGACGACGGCGGACGGTGAGGCACTGCCGCTGGGACGGGGTGTGGGGGTAGGAGTACTCCCGTCGGTGACGTTGACGCTCAACGGCGTCCCGCTCGGCGGGTCCTCCGCCGCCGCGGGCAGGCTCGGGAACACGACGGCCAGGACCACGGCGACCGCGCCCAGGGCAGGACCCACACGTCGCCTCATCGAGCGGCCTCGTGCAGATCGGACTTCTCAGCGGCCTCGGCCGCCGCAGTGCGCTGCATGTAGTCCACCCACTCCTGCGCCCGCGCCTCGTCGCGGCGACGACGCCACCGCACCAGCAGCACGACACCGGCGGCGAGCACGAGGAGGATCAGCACCGTCCACGGCACCGCGAACACCACCGTGTCGCGGGAGACCGCCGCCACGGGCAGCTGCAGAGCGGCATCCGGCGACTCGACGAAAGGGTTCAGTGTCGTTCCCGGGTTCAGGTAGAACCACTGCCCCACGCCGTCGAGGGCGAAGTCGTACGACGCGGTGTTGCCGGGCAGGAGCACCGGAATGCTGCCGCCGCGTTCGCCGATGGCCGGGATGCCGAACCACGTGCGCACACCGGAGGTGATGTTGGCCGCGAGCGCGACGTTGCCGGGGTTGGTCACGGTGTAGCGCAGGCGGATGCTGCCGGCGAACGGGTTCCACCAGTCGCCTTCGTACGAGGCCGAATAGCTGGTGATCGACAACTGCGGCTGGAGATCGCCCGAGACGCGGGCGAAGATCGAGGTCGCCACGCGTCGGTCGAGGCTGACCTGCTGGCCCTCCTCGATCACGGAGGCGACGAGACCGCCCACGTGGTCCCCGGGGGTGGCGTCGGCGGGCACCGCCACGGTGAACGGCAGGAGTCGCACCTCATCGGGCTCGAGCGAGAACTGGATGCGATCGGCACCGTTGTCGAAGCGCAGCCAGGCGCCCACCGAGGTGGGGATGTCGGCCGTCGGCAGCAGAGAGAACGTGCCGTCCTGGCCGTTGAAGGCATCCGTGGCGTAGACGGTGAAGTCCTGGCGTTCGGTGCCGGTGTTCCCGACGAGCACCTGGTCGTTGACGCTCTGCCCCGGATCGGCGCTGTAGCTGAAGCGGGTGCGCCCGTCGGGCCGGCCGTCGCCGCCGGCGGGACGGGTGGCGACGCCGACGGTGGCGGGGCTGGGCTGGTCGCCGTCGGCGGCGTTCGCCGCGGGCGCGGCCACGAGGGTCGCCGCAAATCCGGCGGCGACGAGAATCGCCGCACCGAGCGCCGAGAGCACGCGGCGCGGGGCCGGGCGCGAGGTCGAGGAAAGCACGGTTCATCTCCGCAGATGAGGGCGACGGAGGTGTGTCGCAAAGGTGAACGAGGGCTGTGCGGGGCGGGCACGGACAGTGTCCGCGCACCGGGGATGAACGCACCCTGCGGGGAGGCCGAGAACGGCCTCCCCGCAGGGCTCAGCGTCGATCAGCTCACTTGGACGTGAGGGTGACCGTCAGCGTCGAGTGGTACTCGCCGACCTTGGCATCCTTGGGAGCCTTGAAGGTCAGATCGGCGTCGAAGAGCGCACCGGTCGGGAGCGTCGAGACGGCCGAGCTCTGCGCGATCTTCGTGCCGGTGCCGAGGGTCACACCGTCGATGAGGGTGTAGCCCGTGTAGGCCTTCGGCGCGAGGGTGAGGGCGCTGGTGGGGATCTCGTCGCCGGACGCGTTCGAGAACGCCGTCCAGGAGGCACCGAGGTCCCAGCCCTTGAGGACGTTGCGGTCGTCGACCACGGTGACCTTGCCGAGCGCCTTGGTGGTGCTCTGGTCACGAGCCACGGCGCCGAAGTCGACCTGGGTCTTCTCGGCGTTCAGCGACCACAGGTCGCTGGCGGTGACGGCGGCCGTGAGGTCGACGTCGTCCGTGGCGGGAGCCTTGCCGGCGAGGGTGACGGTGCCCCACGCGAGAACCGCGAAGGTCGAGTCACCGGGCTGGGTCAGGGCGATGGTGTGGGTCGTGCCCGAGGGCAGCGACGAGACGTCGACCGTAGCGTCGCCGTTGGCGTCGGTGGTCACCTGACCGAGGTTGGTCGGCTCGGACCAGGCCCAGGCCTGCAGCGTCTTGTTCGCGTTGGCGACACCGGCGGGGACGGTGACCGTGGTCGCGCCCTCGACCGGAGCCGGGATCGTGACCTTGTTGGCGTCCGAACCCGTGGGCTCGACGGGGGCGGTGCCCGCGACCGTGCCCGAGAAGGCCTGGTCGTCGGAGCCGGCGCCGTTGGTCGCGGTCAGCGTGAAGCTGTACGCACCGGCGGCGGTGGGCGTGCCCGTGATGGCGCCCGTGGCAGCGTCGAGGCTCAGGCCCGCGGGGAGCGAACCGGCCGTGACGGCCCACGTGATCGGGGCGGTGCCGGTGGCGACGACCGTCTGCGAGAACGCGGAGTCCTTCGTGAGGGCGTTCAGCGACGTCGTGGTGACGACCGGCGCCACCTCGGCCGCGGCCGGGGCCTGGTTGGCGAAGGTCCAGGTGCCGCCGGGGTTGACGTGGATGGAGACGAACTTCACACCGGTGTTCGCGATGGTCAGACCGTTGTTCTTGACCCACGCGAAGCCGAGGCTGTAGTCACCGCCGTTGGCCTTGATCGACGCCCAGTTGCCGCCGATGAAGCCCGACAGGCTGAGGTTGGGCTGCAGGATGTCCTGCGTGCCGGGCGTGAAGCCACCGTCAGCGGTCGCCGTCCAGGACGAGAGGGTGTTCTCGGTGCCGGGGGTGGTGATGAAGTACCCGACGCTGGTGGCATCGTTCGACTGGCCGAGGAACGGCGTGTCGATGTCGGCGAACTCCGGGCCGGGGCTGGCGATGACCTGCTCGTCCCACGCCATGACCTTGCCGTCGGGGAGGCGCGAACCGTCGCCGCCGTCCATCAGGTAGAACTGCGGGGCGGGGGTGGCCGCGTTGGCCGCGGTGGCCGAGAGGCCACCGGCGAGGAGCGAGACCGCCGTCGCCGCGGCGACGATCGATCCGAGCTTCTTGATGTTCATGAGGAAAGGTGTCCTTATCCGTTGATCGAACGTCAGAGCGTCGCGTACGCGCGCTGGATGTTGGTGGTGGACGGGGCGAGGAAGCCGAACTTCTTCTTGACCGCGCCGACCGAGCTGCTGAGCGAACCGAAGCTGGTGAGGCTGTTGTTGACGCCGGGGTTCACCAGGTTGGCCAGGGAGGCGTCGTACTTGGCGTCCGAGGGCGTGATGCGCGCGTACTCCACGACGAGGTAGGTGTCGCGACCGAACGTGGCGTCGCTGTAGTAGGACGAGTTCGGAACGAGGTTCGGGGCCGTGCCGGTGAACGCGGCCTGACCCGAGACCGCCGAGCCGAACGCGACGCCCGAGGTGGTGGTGGTGTTGATGCCGGTCGCCCCGTTCGCCTGCGAAACCCAGTTGGCCACGCTGAAGGGGATCAGCTCGTTGGCGCCGAGGACGGACGCGTCGTTCTCGGGCGTCGTGCCGGTGGCGTCGGAGACGCAGGAGCCGAGGGTGGGGTTACCGATGGCGCCGAGGAAGAAGCTGCGCGTGCCCGAGCCGCTCTGCGGGATACGGGGCTTGACCGTGACACCGCCGACCGTGGTGGTGGTGCACTCGTAGATCGCCTTCAGCTGAGCGGCGGTGAGGTTGGCCCACGAGCTGTCGCCGCCCTTGTACGCGAAGCCGATCGCGTCACGGCCGTAGGGCACGTACGCGAGCAGGCCGTTGGCGTTGGCGTTGCCGCCGGGGCCGCTGGACGAACGGGCGATGTCGACCTGACCGAGGATCTGGCGAGCAGGCACGGCGGGGTTACCGCTGTAGTTGGCACCCGTGATCGAGGCGCGCAGCGCCGTCACACCGGCACCCGAGCCGGCGGGACGACCGAAGAAGGCACCGGCGGGCTTGGTCTGGATCGCGGCCGAACCGAACGCGTCGAAGTTACCGAGCGTCTTGTTGTTCGAGGTGACACGGACCGTCGCACCGGTGATCGTCGTGCCGTTCACGATGGCGTTCATCGAGTCCTGCAGGGTGTCCGAGCCGACCAGCGAGTAGCTGTTCGAGACCGGCTCCGCCGAGGCGGAGGTTGCGACGCCGACACCGGCGATCGCGATACCGCAAGCCGCCCCCAGAGCGACCAGCTTGTTGAGCTTCAACTCACTTACCTTTCGTAGGTATTGCACTGTGTTTCGGGTGTTCAGTTGGTGGAGGAGAAGTCGTGGGGCCGGCGCTCAGAGGCGTCGGCGGAGGCGCCCGAGCAGCGGCACGGCGAGCGCGCACGCGAGACCGCCGAGGACACTGCCGGGCAGAGCCCAGGTGATCGCGCCCATATCGGGATCGTCCGGCGTGGTGGCGCCGGCGAGCGCCGCGGACGCGGCTCCGCTGGCGGCAGGATCGGTCGCGCCGGCGGGGGCGGCCGCGCCGGCGGCGGGCGCGGCGGCGGCCGCGGGTACGCTGCCGACGACGCTGCCGGTGGGGAATGGCGTACCTGAGGACCCGGTGCCCGAGGCGGCCGGGACGGGTGTCGTGGGGACCGTGCCGTTCTTGATGTCCTCCGCCGCCGCCTTCGCCCGTTCGCGCCAGCCGTCCGGCAGCGGGACGTAACCCTGCGGGAGCTGGCCGATCGACGTCCCGGACTGCTGCCCCGTGGTGGAGACGAAGCGGATGAAGGAGGCATAACTGGCCCGCAGATCGGCATCGCTCATGCGGGGGTTGACCGCGGCGTACACCGGGAGCGTCAGCGGGTAGGCACCGGTGGCGCGCTGGGCGTCGACCGACGACGGGTCGAAGCCGTACACCTGCGGCTGCTGCGGGTCGGGTGTCATCGCTGCCGCGGCCGCCGTCATGGCCTCAGGCGTCGCCTCGACGAACTGCCCCGCCGGATTCTGCAGCGCTGCCGTGACGACCTGGTAGCGGGCGGCGGATGCCGTGTCGGTGAGGGCCAGCACGCTCTGGCGTCCCGGGAGGTTGCGGTCGGCCTTGCCGTATTTCGGCGGCGTGCTGGTGGGATTCCAGTCACCGAGGATCAGGCCGTCGCCGCGGAGGGTGTCATACGCACCGGAGTCGAAGTCCTTGACATAGGGACGCCATGTGACGAGGTTCACCGGGCCGGACGAGTCGGTCCCGGCCTGTTCGACGGGGTCGGCCTTCGGGAAGTCCTCGCGCGGGAGCGACAGCGCCGATCCCGACGCGTTCACGGCATCCGTCGTCGCGCTCCACGGGTTGACGGTCATCCCCCACGGATCCGGTGTGCCCTCGAGGAAGTCCCGAGCGCTCTTGTCGTTGAGGACGTACTGCCACATCGCCCACGCGACGTCCGAGCGGCCCTGCGGGATCAGCACGTCGGCGAGCGAGGCCGCCGCAAGCGCCTGGTACTTCCACTCGGGGTCGTTGATCTCGAGGAAGTCGGGGTCGGAGGTCAGCGTGCGGGGGTTTTCGATCCGGTCGTCGGGACCGCCCGGGCCTGCGTGACTGAGGTGCCGACGGTCGGCGAAGGTCGGCAGCGAGTCGAGGTACGAATTCGTCAAGAGCTTCGCCATCAGGCGCGGGGTGAGCTTGAGCGAGGTGAACGGCAGCCCCGCGCGCCCCTGGACGTCCGCGGGCACGCTGGGGTCGCCGGGGCGAGGGTTGCGGTCGATGGCGAACGAGACCGCGGCGCCCGTGATGCCGATGGGCGCGTAGCGCAGACGGTCGGTGCCGAGCTCGGGGTTCAGCGCCCGTGAGGTGAGCGCGAGGGGCGCGGGCGCCACGCCGTTCGCGGCGAGCGCCGCGTCGGACTCGGCGCTCGTGATGGCCGAGTAGACCGACCCGCCCGGCGCGTTGCAGACCGCCGGCTGCCACGACGACACGGCGCGCGCGATGAGCTCGCTGCCGGCGAGCTGCCGCTCGGAGGCACCGATGGGACAGCGCGTACCGATCGGCTTGAAGTCGAGCTTGACCGCGATGCGGTGCTTCCACGCGTCCCAGAACAACCCCGACTGGGTGATGAAGGACGAGCCGGAGTCCTTCGTCCCGCGCGGGACGATCACGAGCCAGCAGCTGGATCCCGAGACCGTTCCGTCCGCCGCGGTCACCGGCGTGCCGCAGCCCAGTGCCTGCGACTGCATGGCGGTCTGGACCTCGAACTTGACCGAGCCCGAACCGTCGCCGCCCGAGCCTGCCCACGACACCATGTTGGTGGTGTACTTCGAGAAGAACTCGTTGGTGTTCATGTCGGGCAAAGACTTCTTCCCGTCTTCGCCGACGGTGTAGTTGTACTTGCCGTCTTTGACCGAGGCGACTTCCTTGCCGTTGACTCCGCGGAACGGGATCGAGGTGTAGGTCGGACTGGCGAAGCCCTCGCTGGGGACGGTGTAGGCCTTGTCCTCCTCCGCGACCGAGGCGTCGCTCTCGCGCACGTCGTCACGGTGCGATCCCGGCACACCCCCGATGCCGTACTGGCAGGTGGTGCGGTCGGGACCGCTCGGGTCCTTCTCGTCGTCACCCCAGCACTGGAAGATCTGCAGGAAGTTCGCGCCACCGATCTGCTGGCTGGGTACCGTCGACGCCTTGCCGCCGGTCCACGAGATGACGATGCCCTGCGATTCGAGGGCCCGCGTCTGCGAAACGGTCACCGAGAGGTCGGGGAAGGGCGCGTTGGCGACGTCGTCATCCTGGCTCTTGGCCGTCACGGTCACCGCGGAGGAATCCTCAGCGGTGGCACGGGATGCCGAGCCGGCGACGAGGCCGGAACCCCCGGTGACGGAGAAGATCCCGAGTCCCGCCACGATGCCGATGGCGACGGAAGCGGTCCAACGGGGCGCCCGTGCACGACGGACCCGGACGCGCAGGCGCGGGGTGGTCGGCGTCGACGAGGCGGCCTCGTCGGTGAGCACGCGGTTCTCGGGCACGGGGATCCTTCGGGAGTCGAGAGCTCGGATGCGCCCTCGCGAGAAGCTAAGGGCGGCCGAGTGTCTGTGGAATGAACGCGGCGGTAACGAGGCGCCGCCGCCGCGTGGTGGAGGTGCGAACATGATGCGCCCCCGGTCACGGGGGTTTTCGGGCAGGCTCGCGCCCCGTACGGCACGCGTGGTCAGGCCGGAGTGCGGCCGAAATCAGCCCCGGGCGTCGCTGCCGCGTCGGGAACGGCGCGAGACGAGCGGGGGCACGAGGATCGCTGCGACGACGAGGACACCGGCGGCGAGCATGATGTACTGCGGGGTGCCCCAGCCCCCCTCGGCGAGGGTGAACGGCAAGGACACCGCAGCCGCCGCCGTCCCGATCGCCGAGCCCGACACGAGGTTGCCGTTGGCGTCGTAGACCGGCTCTCCCCCGGACGCGGCGGCTCCCGCGGCCGCCGCGGCCGCGCCGCCCGCCGTGTCGCCCCCGGCAGCGCCGGTTCCGCCCGTGCTGCCGCCCGGGACACCGCCCGATCCCGTCGCGGGAGTCTCCTCTTGCGCGCCGCCCGTACCGCCGAGGCACTGCGTCGGCCCCTGCTTGTCGCAGTCGGCGGGATTGGGCGCCGACTGCGCGAGCTGGTTGTTCGAGGGCGAGTCGCCCGGCTTGAACGTCGGGTTGTTGCACTTGTTGAAGTCGACGGCGCCCGCCGTACCCGGGATCTTGGCGATCACGTCGGATCCCGCCTGCACGAGGTTCATCGGCAACGGTGAGTAGCCGAGGTCCTTGGCGGATTGCTGACCCTCGCAGATCATGTACGACGCGAAGATGCTGAGGGTCTTGCCCTTCTCCGCCGTGAAGATCTTGTTGGTCTGCGTGGGAACGATCATGTACGAGTAGCTCGACATGGGGTACGAGCGCGCATCGCCGCTGTTGTAGACACCCTCGAGGTTCTGCGTGAGGTCGGGGTTGATCGTCGCCGACATCAGCGCGACGGCGACCGACTGGTAGGTCGGCTCGACGAAGTACCCGGCCTTGTTGAGGACCTTGGCCACGGGGAAGCCCGATGTCTTCGCGTACGAGTACTCGACGTACGTGATCGCGCCCTCGCCGTAGTTCTGGCTCACGTATCCCGCGACGCCGAGCGAGCCGTTCTGACCCTTGAACGCGGAATTGATCTGCGGGAACTGCGACAGCATGCCCCGCGTCCAGATGTTCGGGAACTGCTTCGACATCCACAGCGTGAACTGCGCGCTCGTCCCCGAACCGTCGGAACGGTAGACGGGGGTGATGGGACGATCGGGCATGGTCAGAGCCGGGTTGTCGGCCTGAACGGCGGGGTCGTTCCAGTTCGAGATCTGGCCCGAGAAGATCTTCGCGATGACCTCGCCCGACAAGCGCAGGTTGGTGACCCGCTTGCCGCCGATCTTCAGGTTGTACATCAGCGACGTGCCACCGGCGACGATCGGCATGTACGCGTACCCCGCCGTCGGGTTCTCCGGAGGAGACCCGTCCTCCGGGTTGGACTGGAACGGGATCTCGCTGACGGCGAAGTCGACCGTCTGATTGATGAAGTCGTTGCGGCCCGCCGACGACCCGGTGCCGTTGTAGTTCACCGTCATGCCGTAGTTGCTGGCGACGTTCGTGCGCCACTGGTCGAGGGCGTTCTGCGACCACGTGGAGCCGGA
>NZ_VBUM01000055.1 GCF_005774735.1 Microbacterium sp. 5K110
GCCGACACCAAGCCGGCTCCGCCCGAGCCCCGGCGACCCGCCAGGCCATCGCTTCCAGGAACCGGCAGCGTGACCCGTCGAAAGGCCCCCGTCATGACGTCCCGCACCCTGGCCGCCTCCCTGGTGGCCATCCTCCTCGCCCTGATCATCCTGTCCGTGGCGACTGTTCTCTTCATCGGAGCCATCGCATGAGAAGCCAAACCATCACCGTCGCCGCGGCGGCAATCGTCGCCGTCGGGCTCCTCCTGGCCGGCTGCGCGGGCTCTACCGCCCCGGCGCCCGCACCGACCGAGCCTGCGTTCGGGCATGTGCACGGCATCATCAACCTCGGTGAGGGCACCGTGCTGCTCGGCGCGCACACGGGCCTGTACACGCTCACTGCCGCCGGCGTGCTCGCAGGCCCGGTGGGAGGCAACGACTTCGACGCGATGGGCCTCACCGCCCACGGCGACACGCTCTACGCATCCGGGCACCCGGGACCGGCCACGCCGACCGAGCTCGGTGAGCACAACCTCGGCATCGTCCGCAGCATCGACGCCGGCGCCACCTGGGAGCCGGTCGCCTTCACCGGGCAGGAAGACTTCCACGTCCTCACCGCCACCGCCGAGGCGATCTACGGGATCGGGTCCAGCTCGATCACCGTGCGCACCAGCCCCGACGGCGGAACCACCTGGGTCGACGGCGCCAATCTGCCTGCCGTCGACCTTGCCGCCACACTCGACGGCGCCCTCTACGCGGCGACGCAGGATGGGGTCCAGGAGAGCCGCGATGCCGGAGCCACCTTCGCCCCTGTCCCCGACGCGCCGCTGCTGTACCTGCTGGAGTCTGATCCGGCGGGCGGGCTGGTCGGCGTCGACACTGACGGCGCCCTCTGGCGCCTCAACGGCGCCGGCTGGGAGAGGTCCGGAACGGCCAGCGGCACCGTCCAGGCGCTCGGCACCACCGCCGACGGCGCGATCGTGCTCGTCGACGACCGCGGCGTCGTGTGGATGCGCGGCACCGAAGCCACCGTGGTCCTCCCGTCAGGAGCACGATCATGAACACCATCACACCCGGCGGCCGCTGCAGCCGCGGATCCGGAGGACACCGACCATGAGCACGACATCGACCCGCTGGGTCCGCCACACCACCCCGCTCACCGCGGAAACCCTGTCCGGGGTGGACGCGTGGTGGCGCGCGGCGAACTATCTGAGCATCGGGCAGATCTACCTGCAGGGCAACCCGCTGCTGCGCACGCCCCTCACCCGTGACGACATCAAGCCGCGGCTGCTGGGGCACTGGGGCACGACCCCGGGGCTGAACTTCCTCTACGCGCACCTGAACCGGGCGATCATCGACCGCGACCTGGACACCCTGTACGTCACGGGGCCAGGGCACGGCGGGCCGGGGATGGTTGCCAACGCCTATCTCGACGGCACTTACACGGAGCTGTTCCCCCAGATCGCTCAGAACGAGGACGGGCTGCGGGCGCTGTTCCGGCAGTTCTCCTTCCCCGGTGGCATCCCCTCGCACGCGTCCCCGGAGACGCCCGGGTCGATCAACGAGGGCGGGGAGCTCGGGTACTCCCTCGTGCACGCCTACGGCGCCGCGTTCGACAACCCGGGCCTGCTGGTCGCGTGCGTGATCGGCGATGGGGAGGCTGAGACCGGGCCGCTGGCCACGGCCTGGCACGGCAACAAGCTCCTCAACCCCGCCCACGACGGCGTCGTCCTGCCGATCCTGCACCTGAACGGTTACAAGATCGCCAACCCGACCGTGCTGTCCCGCATCCCCGAGGAGGAGCTGGTCGCGTTGCTGCGCGGCTACGGTCACGAGCCGTTCGTCGTCACCGTCGGCTTCGACGACGAGGACCCGCGGGAGTCTCACGCGCGGTTCGCGGGAGTGCTGGACACGGTGCTGGACCGCATCGCCGACATCAAGGGCCGCGCCGCGAACGGAACTTTGGAGGGGCGGCCAGTGTGGCCGGCGATCGTGTTGCGCAGCCCGAAAGGCTGGACCTGCCCGCCGGTCATCGACGGGCTCCCCGTGGAGGGCACCTGGCGCGCCCACCAGGTCCCGCTCGCCGAGGTCCGCGACAACCCGGAGCATCTGCGGATCCTCGAGGACTGGCTTCGCTCCTACCGTCCCGACGAACTCTTCGACGCCGCCGGCGCCCCGCTCCCGGCGACGGTCGCGGTCGCGCCAGACGGCGCGCGGCGGATGAGCGCGAACCCCGTCGGCAATGGCGGGCAGCTGAGCGTCCCGCTGCGCCTCGGTGACTTCCGCGCGTACGCCCACCTGGTTCACCCGGATAGGCGGGGCGCCACATCGGCGGAGGCGACTCGGGTGCTCGGAGAATGGCTTGCCGATGTGATCCGGGACAACCCGGACAACTTCCGCATCTTCGGACCCGACGAGACCGCCTCCAACCGGATCGCACCCGCCGTCTACGAAGCCACCGGCAAACAGTGGAACGCGGCCGTGCTCCCGGTAGACGAGCACCTCGCCCCGACCGGCCGCGTGATCGAGGTGCTCAGCGAGCACCAATGCCAGGGCTGGCTCGAAGGCTACGTGCTGACCGGGCGACACGGGCTGTTCAACTGCTACGA
This sequence comes from Microbacterium sp. 5K110, assembly GCF_005774735.1. Lineage (GTDB taxonomy): Bacteria > Actinomycetota > Actinomycetes > Actinomycetales > Microbacteriaceae > Microbacterium. The sequence goes on from NZ_VBUM01000055.1 coordinate 2,589, forward strand.
GGCATTCACCCACATCGTCGACTCGATGTTCAACCAGCACGCCAAGTGGCTCGAAGCCGCCCGGCATGTGCCGTGGCGGGAGCCCATCCCGAGCTTCAACTACCTGCTGTCCAGTCACGTCTGGCGGCAGGACCACAACGGATTCAGCCACCAAGACCCCGGCTTCATCGACGTCGCGCTGAACAAGAGCCCCGACGTCGTGCGGGTCTACCTGCCGTTCGACGCGAACACCCTGCTGTCCACCTACGACCACTGCCTGCGTTCCACCGGGTACATCAACGTCGTCGTCGCCGGCAAGCAGCCCGCCCCGCAGTGGCTGACCATGGATGAGGCGATCGAGCACTGCACCCGCGGGCTCGGCATCCTGCCCTGGGCCGGCACCGAGACCGAAGCCACCGAGCCGGATGTCGTCCTCGCCGCTGCCGGAGACGTGCCCACCCTCGAGACCCTCGCCGCGGCCGCGCTGCTGCGCGAGCACATCCCGGAGCTGAGCGTGCGGGTCGTCAACGTCGTCGACCTGACCCGTCTGCAGTCCGAGGACCAGCACCCGCACGGACTGTCGGATAGGGAGTTCGACGCGATCTTCACTCCCGACAAGCCGGTGATCTTCGCCTACCACGGCTACCCGTGGCTGATCCACCGGCTCACGTACAAGCGCGCGGGGCACCAGAACCTGCACGTCCACGGCTTCGTGGAGAAGGGCACCACCACGACCCCGTTCGACATGGTCATGCTCAACGACCTGGACCGGTACCGGCTCGCGATCGACGTTCTGGACCACGTCCCAGGCCTGGCCGCACGTCGCGCCGAACTGCGTCAGGAGTTGCAGGACGCCCGGTTGCGCGCCCGCGCCCACACTCGCGAGCACGGCACCGACATCCCCGCCGTCGCCGACTGGCAATGGCCCCATCCCGGCACCACCGACCTCGCCATCGGGAAGGAACACCAATGAACGACACCAAGACCGTGACGTTGCAGGTCAGCGGCATGATCCGCGCGACTTCGAAGAATGTCACCGAAGCCCACCTGGCCCGCCAACCGGGTGTGATCAGCGTCGACGCGAACCCCGTCTCGCAGACCGCGACCGTCACCTACGATCCGCAGACCACCTCCGTCGCGTACCTGCAGCAGTGGGTCATCGAATGCGGGTACCACTGCGCCGGGCAGTCCGTGCCCGACCACATCTGCGACCCCACCCACGAGCCGCACGACCACGCGACCACGCAGGGGCACGACACGCATGTCGGCCACGGGGGCCACGAGGCGCGCACCGATCACGGCGGGCATCCCGAGCATGCTGGCCATGAACCGCACGACGGGCACGAGGGGCATGAAGGCCATCAGGCAATCGCAGCGGACGGACACGATCACGTTGGTACCGCGGTCGCTGGCGAGCACGCCCACCCGGCGGCGGGCGCGGGTGATGAGCATGCTGGCCATCCGGCAACCGCCGCGGACGGGCACGATCACGGGACGGAGGCGTCCGGGCACAGTGCGCAGGAGATGATGGGCCACGGCGGGCACGGCGGGATGTCGATGGACGCGATGATCCGCGACATGCGCAACCGGTTCCTGGTCGCGCTGATCCTGTCGATCCCGATCACCCTGTGGTCGCCGATCGGCCGGGAGGTGATCGGGTTCGAGGTGCCGGCCCCGTTCGGGCTGCGCGATGACGTGTTCATGCTGATCCTGTCACTGCCGGTGATCTTCTACTCGGCCTGGATCTTCTTCGACGGGGCGTACCGTGCCCTGCGCGCCCGCACGCTGGACATGATGGTGCTGGTCGCGGTCGGCGTCGGCGCCGGTTGGATCTACAGCCTGATCATCACCCTCACCGGCGGCGGCGAGGTGTTCTACGAGGCCGCGACCGTGCTGGCCACCTTCGTGCTGCTAGGGCACTGGGTGGAGATGCGCGCCCGCGGTGGGGCGAACGACGCCATCCGCCGCCTACTGGAGCTCGCCCCCGCCCGCGCGGTCGTCATCCGTGGCGGTGAGGAGGTGGAGATCCCCACGTCCGAGGTGGTCCCTGGCGACCTGATGCTGATCCGCCCCGGGGCGAAGATCCCCACCGACGGCACCGTGGATGAGGGGGAGTCCGAGGTCGACGAGTCGATGGTCACTGGCGAGTCCATGCCGGTGGAGAAGGCGCCCGGCTCAGAGGTCATCGGCGCGACCGTGAACACCGTCGGCACGCTGCGAGTGCGGGCAACGAAGGTCGGCGCCGACACCGCGCTCGCGCAGATCGTCAAGCTCGTGCAGGAGGCGCAGAATTCCAAGGCACCCGGCCAGCGTCTTGCCGACCGGGCCGCGTTCTGGCTCGTCCTGGTCGCCCTGATCGGCGGCACCCTCACCTTCCTGGTTTGGTTCCTCGCCGGGATGGACGTGCCGATGGCGATCCTGTTCGCCATCACCGTCGTGGTCATCACCTGCCCCGACGCTCTCGGACTCGCGACACCGACCGCGATCATGGTCGGCACCGGCCTGGGCGCCAAGCGCGGCGTGCTGTTCAAGAACGCCTCCGGGATCGAGACCGCCGCCCGCATCGACACAGTCGTGCTGGACAAGACTGGCACCCTCACCAAGGGTGAACCGGAGGTCACCGACTACCTCCCGGTCGGCATGGACGATTTGGAGCTGTTGTCCCTCGCCGCGGCGCTCGAGCGAGAGTCCGAGCACCCGCTGGCGAAAGCGATCGTGACCTATGCCGACGAACGCGGCATCCCTCGGCGGACCGCGACGGCATTCCGCAACGTCACCGGGCAAGGGGCGATCGCGACCGTCGACGGCCGGCAGGTCGTCCTCGGCAACGCCCGGCTGATGGCATCCGAGGGCATCGACACCAGCGCGGTCGACGCGCAGCAGCAGGAACTCGCCAACGGTGGTCGCACCGCGATCATGTTCGCTGTCGACGGGAAGATCGCCGGGGTCATCGCCCTTGCCGATGCCGCCCGTGACACCGCAAGAGCTGCGATCGACGCGCTGCATGAGCAGGGTATCGAGGTGGCGATGCTCACGGGCGACAACAAGCCCACCGCCGAACGGATCGCGTCGCTGCTGGGCATCGACACGGTCATCGCCGACGTGCTCCCCGAGGACAAGTCCGCGAAGATCGCCGAGCTGCAAAAGGCCGGCAAGAAGGTCGCGATGGTCGGCGACGGCGTCAACGACGCGCCCGCCCTCGCCCAGGCGGACCTCGGCATCGCGATCGGCGCCGGCACCGACGTCGCGATCGAGACCGCCGACGTCGTGCTGATGCGCTCCGACCCGCTGGACGTCGCAATCGCGCTGAAGATCGGCAAGGGAACGCTACGGAAGATGCGGCAGAACCTTGGCTGGGCCATCGGATACAACGCCATCGCGCTGCCCATCGCTGCCGGAGTGTTCTACCCGGCCTTCGGGATCATGCTCACCCCAGAGATCGCCGCCATCAGCATGTCCGGCTCCAGCGTCATCGTCGCGGTCAACGCGCTCCTTCTGAAGCGGCTGCGCCTGCCCGCCCCGGCCGATCCGGCAACCGCGAGCACGCCCACAACGGCCTCGGCGTCCGGCGGCGCGTCATGAACCCTCACGGTGCGTCACGATGAGGGCCGATCGGCGATCGCAGGCGCAGAGGACTCATCGTCTTGACACCACCTACGACGCAGTCCTCTTCGACCTGGACGGCGTCGTGACGAACACCGCCGCCATCCATGCCGCCGCGTGGAAGCAGCTGTTCGACGAGGTGCTGCGAGATCCGCGCGTCCACGTCGATGATCCGCAGAACACCTTCGACCCGGTGGCTGACTATCGGCGATACGTGGACGGGCGGACCCGAGAGGACGGAGTGGCGAGATACCTCGCCGCCCGCGGCGTCAGGCTGGATGCCGGGCAATCCAACGACCCACCGTCGGCATGGACGATCGCCGGGATCGCCGCGCGCAAGAACGCACTCTTCCTTGCCGAGCTGCGCACGCGCGGACTGCGGGTCTATCCGGGCACGGCAGCACTGCTGCGGCGCCTGCGGGACGCGGCCATACCGGCCGGTCTGGTCACCGCGAGTCGAAATGCGCAGCAACTGCTGGACACAGCCGGTCTTACCGGCGCCTTCGACACGGTCGTGGACGGCCAAACCGCGCTCACGCATCACTTGCAGGGCAAGCCGTACCCCGACATGTTCGCCGAGGCAGCACGCCGCCTCGGCGTTCCTCCCGCTCGCATTGCGATCGTCGAGGACTCAGTCGCCGGCGTGGAAGCCGGCCAACGCGGCGGCTTCGGGCTCGTCGTCGGAATCGACCGCGCCGAACAGCGCGAGCAACTCGAAGCCGCGGGCGCCGACATTGTGCTCAACGATGTCGGCGAGCTGGATCTGGGCCTCTCCACGACGGATCCCTGGCAGCTGGTCTACGAAGGCTTCGACCCCGCGCACGAGGGGCACCGGGAGACGCTCACCGCGCTGGGCAACGGCTATCTGGTGACGCGAGGGACACGTCCCGAGCACCACGACGACGGCATCCACTACCCGGGCACCTACCTCGCTGGCGTCTACAACCGACTGATGAGCACTATCCACGGCCGCGCTGTCGAAGAAGAACACCTCGTCAACACACCGAACTGGCTTCCGGTGGACCTCCGAATCGGAGACGGACCATGGCTTTCCTCCGGACAGGCGCCGACGCTCAGCGAACGACGCGAGCTCGACCTCCGACGCGGGCTCATCACACGCCGCGCCGTCCTTGCCGGCCCGGACGGGCATCAGCTCTTCCTCGTGCAGAGGTCCTTCATCTCCATGGACGACCCTCACCTGGCCGTCCTGGAGACCACGATGAGTGCACCCGACTGGAACGGCACGCTCACCCTGCGAGCAGGAGTCGACGCGGGGGTACGCAACTCCAACGTGGCCGCCTATATCGGTTCGGACACCACACACCTCGCCCCGCCGGCGTTCAGCCACGCCGACGACGTCACCGTGTGCGAGACACACACCCGGCAGAGCCGGATCCGTATCGTCACCGCCGTCCGCACGCGCCTGACCGGTGCCGCCGCCGTGACGGAACACCTCACCGAAACGGCCTCGCAGGCAACGCGAGAGTTCCGCGTCGAGCTGGAACGCGGCCGAGCGGTCACTCTCACCAAGACCGCGGCGATCTTCACCTCCCACGACCGAGCCATCAGCGAACCGAGTGCCGCCGCCCTCAACTTGCTCGAGAGGAGCGGCCAGGATGTCGCAGGGCTTCTCGAACGGCACGAGACGGAATGGCGACGCCTCTGGCACCTGTTCGCGGTGACGCTGGACGCCGATACGCACAGTCAGCTCGTGCTGAATCTGCACGTCCTTCACCTGCTGCAGACCTTGTCCCCTCACACCACCGCGCTCGACGCAGGGGTGCCCGCACGCGGCCTGCACGGTGAGGGGTATCGAGGTCACGTCTTCTGGGACGAGGTCTTCGTGCTGCCCATCCTCGACACCCGTGCCCCGCAAGTGAGCCGGTCGCTGATCGAGTACCGGTGGCGGCGCCTGAACGAAGCTCGCACAGCCGCGACGGCCGCCGGCCTGGGCGGGGCGTTGTTTCCCTGGCAGAGCGGCAGCGACGGCCGCGAGGAGACGCCCACCGCGCTCTACAACCCGCGTTCCGGCAGATGGATGCCGGACAACTCACGTCGCCAGCGTCACGTCGGGCTCGCCATCGCCCACAACGCCTGGCAGCACTATCAGGCCACCGGCGATCTCGACTGGCTCGCCGAGCGCGGCGCCGAGCTCATCATCGAGGTGACCCGCCTGTTCGCCTCCCTCGCCGAACACGACCCGACCACGGACAGATTCCACATCGCCGGAGTGATGGGTCCCGACGAGTTCCATGATGGCCCGCCGGACGCTCCCGGCGCCGGGCTGCGCGACAACACCTACACCAATGTCCTGGCCTCCTGGGTCGCCCAGCGGGCCGGCGGCACGCTGAGAGTCCTGACCGGCTACCACGCCGACGGCCTCCGCGACCGGCTCAACGTCACCGACGACGAGATCGCGCTGTGGGCACGCCTGAGCAGACGGCTCACCGTCGGGTTCCACGCCGATGGGATCCTCACCCAGTTCGACGGCTATGAGGACCTGGAGGAGCTGGACTGGGGTCACTACCGCGACAAGTACGGGAACATCGGCCGACTCGATCTCATCCTCGAATCCGAGAACGACAGCACCAATCGGTACAAGCTCGCCAAGCAGCCCGACGTCCTCATGCTCGTCTATCTTCTCGGCCGCGACGGACTCCGTAAGCAGCTCGCCGCCCTCGGCTACCCGTTCTCCGAAGCCGACCTGGTCCGCACCGTCAACTACTACCTGGCCCGAACCGCCAACGGTTCTACGCTCAGCCGCGTCGTGAACGCCTCCGTCCTGGCCGGTATCGACCCTGCACGCTCGTGGATCGCGTTCCGCGAAGCCCTGATCGCCGACCTCGACGACTCCCAGGGCGGCACGACTCGTGAAGGGATCCACCTGGGCGCGATGGCCGGCACGGTAGATCTGCCTGTCCGCTCTTTCGCCGGCATGACGGTCGGCGACGACGAGCTGACCTTCGCGCCGCGCCTCCCCCCGCACCTGACCCGAGTCGCGTTCCAGGTCCGATATCGCGACCACCTTCTGGACGTGACTCTCGGCCGAAGCGCTCTAGAACTGCACGCCCACCCGACCACGGCCCCGGCCATCCGCCTGCGCGTCGGCAGCGACGGCGGCCAGCTCTCCGCTGGCGAAACGAAGGTGTTCGCCGTCCGCTCAGCTGATGCCAGAACACGCTCCGTCTCCAAGGAGTCTCGATGAGCGCGCACCGGCGCCGATACCGGCGCATCGCATCGGTTCTGGAGAGGCATGGCTTCGGCCTGGCCACCGGCCTGATCGGTGCCGGCGCGGGCGTGGTCACCGCCCTCGGCGGCTATCTGCGATGGACCGCGCGGCGACGACGACGACCGCGCCCCCCGCATCCCCTCAGAAAGGCACACTCATGAACCCCATCCGGGTCGGCGTCAACGGCTATGGCGTCATCGGCAAGCGCGTCGCTGACGCGATCCTCCTCCAGCCGGACATGCGCCTGATCGGCGTCGCAGACATCGTCACCGACTGGCGCATCAAATCCGCCGCGAACCGATTGCCCGTGTTCGCCTCCACCGCTGAGGCGCGCCAAGGTATGCACGACGCGGGCGTGACCGTCCGCGGAAGCCTCGACGAGCTGCTCGCGCAGTGCGACGTGATCGTCGACACCACCCCCAAGCATGTCGCGGCCGGCAACCTCGAGCGCTACCGCGGGGCTGGGGTGAAAGCGGTGCTGCAGGGTGGCGAATCCCACGCCACCACTGGGCATTCGTTCGTCGCCCAAGCCAATTACGTCACCGCCCTCGGCCGCGACAGCACCCGGGTGGTGTCCTGCAATACGACCAGCATCGTTTGACTTTGTCAACCTGATCTGGCCCCGGGGTGACGTTTTGAAGTGGCCCCGTCGAGGCGTCGGTTCGATGTGGGGCGCTGTCTGCTGTCAGGCGCAGCAGGAGGTGGGGAGTTCGTTGCGGAAGAGGTTCGCGGTGAGGCGGATGCCTTCGGCCATGGTGAGGTACGGGGCCCACGTGTCGGCGAGTTGGGTGACGGTGAATCCGGCTTTAATGGCGTAGGTCGCGGCGAGCATCATCTCGCCGGCGGTTTCGGCGAGGGCATGGACGCCGAGGACTTTGCCGGTGTCCGCGTCGGCGACGATCTTGATGCCGCCGCGGGTGTTGTGGTTCGTGATGGCTCGGGGCACATCGGACAGCCTCAGGTATCGGCAGGCGCACCGGTATCCGGCGGCGATGGCTTCGGCTTCGGTGATGCCGGCGGAGCCGAGCTGCGGCGCGGTGAACAGGACGGAGGGCAGCCCAGTGTAGTCGACCTGTTCGTGGTGGCCGAGGGCGTTGCGGGCTGCGATCTTCCCGGCCATCGCGGCGACGTACACGTACTGGGGCACGTCGGTGACGTCGCCGGCGGCGAACACGACCGGGTTCGTGGTCCGCTGCTGCTCGTCGACGATGATGAAGCCGCGGTCGTCGGTCGCGACGCCCGCCGCGGCGAGGTCGAGCCCGTTGGCGCGTGGTGTGCGTCCGGTGGCGATGAGGACGCGTTCTCCGGTGACCGCCTTGCCGGTGCGGGTGCGCACCCGCACCACGCCGTCGTCCTGGATGATCGTGGCGGCGCGGTCGCCTACGACGGTGATTCCCTCGGAGAGGAAGGCCTTGCGGAGTTCGGAGGAGAGTTCGGGCTCGGCGTGCGGGGCGAGCCGGCCAATGATGGTGACGGCCACGCCGAGGCGGGCGAAGAGCTGGGCTTGTTCGAGGCCGACGAAGCCGCCGCCGATCACTACGAGCGAGGCGGGCAACTCGGTGAGTTCCATTGCCGTGGTCGAGGTGAGGTAGTCGACGTGCTCAAGCCCGGGGATGGCCGGGACGTGCGGTTCGGCGCCGATGGCGACGAGATACGACCTGGCACGAACCGGTCGTTCGTCGATGAGGAGGGTTGCCGGGTCGGTGAATGTGGCGGCGCCGGGGAGGATGTCGAACCCGTAGGCGGCGGCGATGTCGGCGTACTTGGTCTGGCGGAGCATGCCGACGAGGTCATCCTTCTGCCGCACGAGGGCGCCGAGGTCGACAGTGCCGGCGGACGTGGGGGCGCCGGGGAACGGGTTCGCGAGGGCGGCGTGGCGGGTGTGCGCGGCGGCGAGGAGCGTCTTCGAGGGCACACAGCCGACGTTCACGCAGGTACCGCCGAGGGTGCCGCGTTCGATGGCGACCACGCTGGCCCCTTCGAGTCGGGCGTGGATCGCGGCGGACATCGCCGCCCCGCCCGTGCCGATCACCGCAAGATCGAACTCGCTGTGCTGCGTCATGATGCCTCCTCGGGTGAACCGGGCCGCTTGCGCGGTCACATCCGTCAGAATGGACCTTCAAGCATGCTTGAAGGTCAAGCCCGTTGGTGGAGGTGTCACAATGCGGATCGGAGAGCTCGCGGAGAAGGCGAGGACGAGGCCGTCGACGCTGCGGTACTACGAGGAGCGCGGACTGCTGCCGCCGCCGGAGCGCACACCGGCCGGGTACCGCAGCTATGGCGACGAGACGGTGCAACGGCTCGCGTTCATCGGCCGGGCCCGCGCGGCGGGCCTCACCCTTGCGCAGGCCGCGGAGATCCTCGATGTTCGCGACGCGGGCCGTTCGCCGTGCGCGCATGTGCGGGACCTCCTTGACCGCCGACTCGTGGAGATCGACGAGCAGCTCGAGCAGCTGCACGCCCTGCGAGGGAGCATTGCCGAGCTTCGAGCGCACGCGGCCGCTACGGCGTCCGAAGCCTGCACACCGGAGTCCATCTGCCGCTACCTCTGAATGGCTTTCGGATCGCTACTGCCGCTGACGGGTGTAGTTGAGGCGATAGGAGGTGGTGCCGGTTTCGATGATGGTGCCGTTGAACGTGAGCCGGTCCACGATCGCCGCGCACAGGCGCGGGTCGGTGAAGGTCTTCGTCCAAGCGCTGAATGACTCGTTGGATGCAATCGCGACGGAGTTCTTCTCTTCGCGCTCGGTGAGGACCTGGAACAGGAGTTCCGCGCCGCGCCGGTCGAGTTCCATGTAGCCGAGCTCGTCGATCAGGAGCAGGTCGACGCGGCCGTACCGGTTGATGGTACGGGTGAGCTGTTTCTCGTCGGCGGCTTCGACGAGCTCGTTCACGAGCTTCGTGGCGAGGGTGTATCGGACGCGGAAGCCTTTCTCAGCTGCGGCGGTGCCCAGGCCGATGAGCAGGTGCGACTTCCCGGTGCCGGAGTCCCCGATCAAGCAGAGCGGGTCGCCGCGGCGGATCCAGTCCCCGTTCGCGAGGGTATGGATCGTCGCCGGGTTGATGTTCGGATTCGCGTCGTAGTCGAAGTCGCCGAGCCATTTGTTCCTCGGGAACCCGGCTGCGGACACGCGGCGGACCACGGACCTTCGGTCCCGGTCGTCGCACTCGGCGAGGAGGAGTTCGGCGAGGAAGCCTTGGTAGGTCAGCTGCTCGCGTTCCGCGGCCGTGATCGCTTCGTGCATCACGGCCCGCATGGTGGGTAGGCGGAGCCTGCGGCAGGCTTGGTCAACGGCGGCCGCGGCGGCTTCTTCGGTCAGCCCGCGCTGTCGACGCAGGGTCGTGGTGACGTTGGTGGGAGTGGTCATGTTCCGGTGATTCCTTCTCTCTTATCGGTGACCGGCGGTTCCGGTTCGGGACGTCGGCTGAGGAGTTCGTCGTAGTGGGCGACGGATGGCAGCGGCCGCCGGTCGGCTGGGAGTCCGGCGATCACCGCGGCCGGATCCGCGAGGCGACGCTGGGTGAGGCTGAAAACTCGCTGCACATCACGTCGCGGTTGTTCAACGCGATGACGGTCTGACTCGGGCCCGGCCGCGTGCAGGCGGGCTTCGACCGCGACGACGTCGGCAGACACCGCCCCGACCGTGAGCGCGGCACGGATCCCTGCGATCACGTCAACGGTTCGCATGGTCCTGTGGAGCAGGAGCACGTCGATCAGCGCCCTTGTGCCGGCGCTGTCGCCGTCGACCTTCCGCGCTTGCTGCCAGAACGCGTCATGCGTTGTCGTGAACACGCCGGCTTCGCGTGCACGGGCCAGCGCGGTGGATCCGGGCAACGCGCCGGGCTTGCGTCTGAGGACCTCGAGGTAGTGGTCGAGGTTGATCGATTCGCCGCCGCGGGCCACGACCCGCTCGTGCCGAGCGACCTCGGCGTGGCCATCGAACACCACAAGTTCAGACGCCCGCAACGAGACGCGCACCTTTCGCCCGATCAGACGGGCGGGCACGGAGTACCTCGCCATCCGCACGGTGATCAGGCTCGAACGGTCTACCCGCGGGTAGAGCACCAGGCCAGGGTCGAACAGCTCGCCTGGCAATGACGCAAGGCGTGCTTGTTCGTCGGTGAAGTCTTGCCCGACAGTGCGGATCCGGGTGTTGATACGCCGCTCGTTGTCGCGCGCGTCCCACCGGCGGATCTGCTCGTTCAACTCGGCGAGCGAGTCGATGACCGGCATCGGAGAAAGCCAGGTGCGACGAAACCGACCGACTTCGCCTTCGACGCCGCCCTTCTCATGGGCGCCATCGATCCCGGGCTGGCAGTAGAACGAGTCGAACCCGTAATGCGAGCGGAACAGCACCCACCGGTCGTTCTCTATCCGACTACGGCCCTTCCCGTACAGCACCGTCTGCACCGCGGCCGTGAGGTTGTCATATCGGATGTGCAGGGTCGGGATCCCACCGATCTCGTCGAACGCGTCGATGTGTCCCTCGAGGAACGCTTCCTGCGATTGCGTCGAGTACACCCGGTGCACCGCCTTCCCCGAGTGCGAGAGCCGGAACGTGAACATGTGGCACTTCGTCTTCACCCCGGCCAGGATCACCCAGACCTCGCCGAAATCGACTTCGGCTTCCTCACCAGGTGCGTGCTCCTGCGGGACGAACACCTCGACGCGGCGCCCGGCGGCGGCGTCGATCTGAGCACGACGTACGCGCACGTAGTCGCGGACCGTCGAGTAGGACAGTCCCGTCGCTTCGTGCTCGTCGACCAGCCGCGCGAGAACCCTTGTCGCCGTGTGCCGCTGCTTGCGAGGAGCGTCCAGATCCTGCGTGAGCATCGCGTCGATCACCGCCTTGTACGGCCCCAGCCGAGGCGACATCCGCGTCGGAGTCTTCCGCTGCGGCGGAACCGGCGACGCCAGCGCCTGCCGCACCGTGCGACGGTGCACCCCGAACCTGTCTGCCAACGCGCGCACTGATAGCCCGTCAACGCGCGAGGCACGCCGGATATCCGCGAACAATTCCACTTTCGACCCCTGCCGGGCCCGCTCATCCTGAAGCAACACGAAACACACGCTCGGGTGGGGCCAGATCAAACCGTCAGAACCGCCCCGGCAAGTCAGAAAGTGGGGCCACTCCTAGCCGTCACCCCGGGGCCAAAACAGACTGACAGAGCCAATCGTTCGTGTCCTAGGCGCCTTGGACACGGCGGGGCTGCTTCAGCGCGCCCGCGGAGTGCTCATCCGCCGCGCCACCGACCCGTGGGAGTCGCACCTGGGCGGCATCATGAACACGATGGTCCCGGAGCCGACCATCCCCTCCCACCAAGGTCCCGACGCGCAGACCGTTCTCCCGGGCCTGGATGTCGTCACCATCGCCGCCAAGGGCGCCCACACCCAGACGCACACCCACTTCTGGACACTGCAACTATCCCGGGAAGCCGCCCGGGATGAGGTGCTGGGCGCCCTCCGTGCCGCGCCCCGCATAGCCTTCATCCGCATGTCCGACGGCTTGGTCGCCCTCAATTCCACGATCGAGCTGATGCGCGACCTCGGCCGGCCCCGAGGGGACATGTGGGAAGTCGCCATCTGGGAAGACCTGGTCACCGTCACCGGCAACGAAGCGTACCTCGCCTACCAGGTCTGCAACGAGGCCATCGTCGTGCCCGAGACCATCGACGCGATCCGCGCCCTCTCCGGCACCGTCACCGATGCCGAGACGTCGATCCGCCTCACTGACAGGAGCCTTGGCATGCGCCAGGACTTTCTCACCCCTCCGGAGGACTCCGACCATGACCGATGACCAGCATCCGCACCCCGGTCAGGAACCAGGTGTCGCTGCGCCGCGGCGACGGATGCCCCTGTCTGCCTGGGCCATCATCGGCCTGGCCGTCGTCGGAATCGTTATCTATCTGTTCATCGACCACCTGCCGCACGTGCTCGCGGCCCTCCCATATGTGGCGATCATTGGCATGGCAGCGATGCACCTCTTCGGCCACGGCCACCCCGGCGGCAGCCATCACACCAATCACGACCACGCAGGCGGCGCTCGCCAGGATGGCGGCGCCGCCGACGGTGAGATCAGCAATGGTCCCCGCGATCCGTCATGACCGTCGCCCACCAGTGGCTGCGTGCCACCCCAGTCGGACATCCTCGGCCCTGGCGGATGCTGTGGATCACGGCAGCCTGGGGTTCCTGTTTCGTCGCCATCACCATCGCCCTTGAGGACGCGCCGGTGCTGTGGCTCGCGGCGCTGCGGGCCCTCATCGCTGGTGCCGCCCTCGCGTTGCTCATCGGCATCCAGCGGGTGCCGATCCCGCGCGACCCGCGGACCTGGGTGCTCGTTGTCTGCCTCGGAGCGGTAAACATCGCCGTGGCGTTCGCGACGATGTTCGGCGCTGCAACCGGACTGTCTACCGGAATCGCGTCGGTGCTCGCCAACGCTCAGCCGATCCTCATCCTTCTGCCCGCGTGGTGGATCTACCGCGAACGCCCCACCCCCGTCGCCATCGTCGCCATCGCCCTCGGCTTCGCCGGGCTGGTCGTCATCGTGTTGCCGGTAGGGCTTGGCGGCGGGGTGTGGATCGCGTTGACCTCGGCGGCCGCTACGACTGCCGGCACCCTCATCGGGCGGATCGTGCAGGCGGACCCGCGATTCGTAGCCGCCGCGCAACTGCTCATCGGAGGGGCTCTCCTCGCTGGCACCGCCGCTTTCGCGGAAGGCCCCCCGAGGATCTACTGGAGCATCCCGTTCCTTCTCGCCCTCCTGTTCCTGTCGCTGGTCGGCACCGCCGCGACGACAGTCGCCTGGTTCACCGAAACCCGACGTGCCCGTCTGGACATCCTCACTGCGTGGACCCTGCTCGTGCCGGTGTTCGGCGTGCTCCTGTCCCTGGTGGTCCTGCGGGAAGACCCCGGTCTGTGGGGCTGGATCGGCATCGTCATCGTGCTGATCTCGATGGCCCTGCTCGCAGCGGGATCCCGGCGCCAATCCTCCGCGGCGGGAATCGCCGCAGTAACTACCGTCCCACGAACCGACGCCGAACACGCAACGCCCGACTCGGACGGGCAAGACGAAACTCACCGCCACCCCATGCGACCCGAGAGGAAACACCGATGACTGTGCCATCAGACCCGCGTACCCGCTTCCTGCTCACACGACGAGCGTTCCTCGGCGTTAGCGTCGGCACCCTCGCGACCATTGCTCTGGCCTCCTGCGCTCCCGCTGCGAGTTGGGTGCAGCCCGACGGCGCCCCCGTGCGGGAGGCCGAACGCCGTCGCGGAGGCACCGGCAAGGTCACCACCGCGACATTGACCGCCGCACCCAGTGCGCTTGACCTCGCCGGGACCACCGCAGCCACCTGGGCGTTCGGTTCGATCCCGGCCCCCGTGATCCGTCTCGGCGCTGGAGACACGCTGAAAGCGACCGTGCGCAACCAGCTGGACACCGACACCTCCGTGCACTGGCACGGGCTAGCACTGCGCAACGACATGGACGGCGTACCGCCAGTCACCCAGCAGCCCATTCGGCCCGACGAGAGCTTCGACTATGAGTTCATCGCCTCCGACCCTGGAACTTACTGGTTCCACCCTCACGTCGGGGTGCAGCTGGACCGCGGCCTCTACGGAGCACTGATCGTCGAGGATCCTGCCGAGGCCGGAGATTACGACGACGAATGGGTCATCATCCTCGACGACTGGCTCGACGGCGTTACCGCTACTCCCGACGAGGTCCTCGCCGAGTTGAGCCGGGGGATGGGAACGATGACAGGCGATATGTTCATGCGCATGGGCAACACGCTCATGGGCGCCACGTCCGACCTACTCGGCGGCGACGCCGGTGACGTCTACTACCCGACCTACCTCATCAACGGGAAACCGGCTGGGGACCCCGCCCAGTTCACTGCCTCGCCTGGTCAGCGGATTCGGCTTCGGATCATCAACGCCGGTAGCGACACCGCATTCCGCGTCGTAGTCGGCGGACACACGCTCACGATCACTCACACGGATGGGTTTCCCGTCACTCCGACCGAAGTCGACAGCATCCTCATCGGCATGGGAGAGCGCTACGACGCGGTCATCACCTTTGCAGATGGCGTCTTCCCCCTGATCGCGCAAGCCGAAGGCAAGCGCGACCGCGGCTTCGCGCTCGTCCGTACCGGCGACGGCTCGGTGCCTGCAGTCGACGTAAGCGTCCCGGAACTGGACAGCGACCGCGCCGGTACCGCAGACCTACTCAGGGCAGCCGGTGAGGTAACGCTGCCGACAAGGGGGCCCGATCGGCAGATCTCCATCGCGCTCACCGGAAGCATGGCCGCCTACGACTGGGGCGTCGATGGCCGCCGCTTCGACATGAGGGACCCGCTCCGAGGCGCACATGAGATCCGGCAGGGGGAGCGTGTCCGGCTCACGATCGACAACCAGACGACGATGTGGCATCCCTTCCATCTGCACGGTCACACCTACCAGCATCAAGACGGCGGCCCCCGGAAGGACACCTCGATCATCCTGCCGAAACAGACCCTCACCGTCGACTTCGACGCCGACAACCCCGGCCTCTGGGTCGCCCACTGCCACAACATCTACCACGCAGAAACCGGCATGACCACGGTGATCGGCTATCGGGCGTGACTACGGACCCGGTCACGTCAGTGAACAGGTAACGGCGCCGTCGACCGGACGGGCCGTGGGTCAATGCGGTGTGACCGCATCGTCACACGACGCGGCTTGATTGTCGGTCAACCTGGCCGCGCCGCGGCCGCTGACGGCACCGCAGAAGCGGTCGTCCGTCCCGTCCGAAAACCTGTCCGTTTACTGCCCGTAGCCGTCCGTAAACGTCCAGAGATAGACTGAGCCCCAGACGGCAACTGCCGCCTGGGGCTCAGTAAATTGCTGGCCTCGGAAACCGGGAGTGCGGTCCCTAAGACCCCTCGGAATCAGACCCCGAAGTACAGCTCGTACTCGAAGGGGTGCGGGCGCTGAGAGATCGGCTGGATCTCGTTCTCGATCTTGTACTCGATCCAGGTGTCGATGAGCTCCTGCGTGAAGACGCCACCGGCGAGCAGGAACTCGTGGTCAGCGCGCAGGGCCTCGAGCGAGTCGAGCAGCGAGTTCGGAACCTGCGGGATGTTCTTGGCCTCTTCGGCGGGGAGCTCGTAGAGGTCCTTGTCGACGGGCTCGTGCGGCTCGATGCGGTTCTTGATGCCGTCGATGCCGGCCATCAGCTGCGCCGCGAACGCGAGGTACGGGTTGCCCGAGGCGTCCGGCGCGCGGAACTCGATGCGCTTGGCCTTGGGGTTCGTGCCCGTGATCGGGATACGGATGGCCGCGGAGCGGTTACCGGCCGAGTACACGAGGTTGACCGGAGCCTCGAAGCCCTTCACCAGACGGTGGTAGCTGTTGAGGGTCGGGTTCGTGAACGCGAGCACGGCGGGGGCGTGAGCCAGGATGCCACCGATGTACCAGCGCGCGATGTCCGAAAGCCCGCCGTAGCCGGTCTCGTCGTAGAACAGCGGCTTGCCGTCGTTCCAGAGCGACTGGTGGGTGTGCATGCCCGAACCGTTGTCGCCGAACAGCGGCTTCGGCATGAAGGTCGCGACCTTGCCCCACTCGTTGGCGACGTTCTTGACGATGTACTTGAACTTCAGGATGTCGTCAGCCGCGTGCACCATCGTGTCGAAGCGGTAGTTGATCTCGGCCTGACCGCCCGTGCCCACCTCGTGGTGCGCGCGCTCCAGGATGAGACCGGCGTCGATCAGCTTGAGACTGATGTCGTCGCGCAGGTCGGCCTGCTTGTCGACGGGCGAGACGGGGAAGTAGCCACCCTTGTAGGGGGTCTTGTTGGCGAGGTTTCCGCCCTCTTCCTCGCGACCGGTGTTCCAGGCGCCCTCTTCGGAGTCCACGGAGTAGAAGCTCGAGTTCTGCTTCACTTCGTAGCGGACGTCGTCGAAGATGTAGAACTCGGCCTCGGGGGCAAAGAACGCGGTGTCGGCGATGCCGGTGGAGGCGAGGTACTTCTCGGCCTTCTTGGCGACCTGACGCGGGTCCTTCGAGTAGATCTCACCGTTGCGCGGGTTGTAGATGTCGAAGACCATGATGAGCGTCTTCGCCTCGCGGAACGGGTCGAGGTACGCCGTGGTCACGTCGGGGATGAGCTGCATGTCCGACTCGTGGATGTTCGCGAACCCGCGGATCGACGAGCCATCGAACAGCTGTCCGACGGTGAAGAACTCCTCGTCGACGGTCGAGGCGGGGATGTTGAAGTGCTGCTGCACACCAGGAAGGTCCGTGAAACGGATGTCGAGGAACTTGACGTCCTCGTCCTGGATGAACTTCAGCACCTCGGACGAATCTTTGAACATGAAGACTCCAGAGGTAGAACATTCGGGATCGGCCAGGCTCGGCCAGCCTCCTCGACCATACCCAGAACCGGTGTCTCTGCGATATCTCGCATGTTTCGGGCATGTTACGCGGCCCCGATTACGCTGGAGGGGTGACCGTCCCCGTCGACAACGAATATCCGGGCCAACGGCTCGGCCTTCCCCGCGAGGGACGCGGCTCCATCGCCCGGCCGGGTCGCCGCGTCGCCGCGCTCCTCATCGATGTCGCGAGCGCCGGACTCATCGGCTACGCCTTCTTCTCGACACCCGATCCGGTGACCGGCATCCCGTTCGCCAACCCGATCGCGACGAACCTCATCTTCTTCCTCGTGCAGATCGTCTTCATCCCGTTGATCGGGGGGAGCCCCGGACACCGGCTGCTCGGGATGCGCCTCGAGCTGGCATCCGGCGGCTGGGTGGGTCTGTGGCGGCCGATCGTGCGCACGCTGCTCCTCGCTCTGATCATCCCCGCGGTGGTGTGGGACGCCGATCAGCGCGGTCTGCACGACAAGGCCGTCGGCACCGTGCTCGTACGCAGCTGACAGACGGAAAAGGCCCCGCGGTGTGCGGGGCCTTTTCGTGTGAGGTCAGCGGGGACGCGGAGCGCGCATCTTCGTCGGGTCCACGCCCTTCGGGATCGGCAGCGACGCCAGCCCCTGGGACACCGACGACACGCGCTTGATGACGGCGGCCTGCGTGGTGCGGTCGACCTTCTTCGGCAGCGACTTGATGGCCGACGCGAGGTTCTTGATCTGCACGTCGTCGTCGCCGTGGCCGACGTAGAGAACGGTGACCGGCACCCCGGCGGCGACGCGCTGGACGCGACCGCGCTCTTCGGTGATCAGGCGACCCAGGCGCGTCCGCGAGCCCTCGCCGATCAAGACGACGCCGCCCCGGCCGATGGCCCGGTAGACGGCCTCCTGCGTGCGGGGGTTCACGGCGATGGGCGTCTCGGAGGCCTGCCAGTTGCGGCCGAGCGACGACGACAGCACGTGGCCGGTGGCGCCGGGCATGCCGTCGATCTTGCGGTACATCGCGCGCGTCGAGAGTCGCGTCATCATGATCATCGCGACCAGGATGCCGGCGAGCAGGCCCGTGACACCCCACAGGATGACGCTCCAGATGGCGACCGGAGGGATCAGGAAGCCGACCAGGACGCCGAGTCCGATACCCACCAGGACGATGCCGGCGAGCGCGAACGGGAGCCAGCGGTACTCCTTCTGCGTGAAGGTGTACAGGGTGCGAAGCTGGGAGAAGAATCCCGGACGCTTCTCGGGGGTGGAGGTGCGAGCGGCCATGGGATCGATTCTATCTTCGCGCCCGGCATCGCTCCTCCCCACGTGGCAGGTTCGTGGATCCGTCCACGAAACAGGCCGTGGATGCGCACTCGGGTGTCTGGACCTCGCGAGTATCGGGGGATGCGCACCGCTCACCCCGCAACCACGATCGACAGCCTCGAGGGATACCTGCACCGGCGTCGACGCAGCACTCTGCCGTTGACGCCCGGCGAGGCGGCGACCATCGCGATCGCTGTGGTGCGCGGATGCGCCGATGCCTCCCTGCGCGCGCGGGGCGGACAGTGGCGCCTCACCGCCGAGGGGCGTCCCGTGCTCGTCCCCGACCCGGATGCCGATGATGTGCTCGCCGCGACGGCACGGATTCTCGACGAGCTCGTGACCCTCGTCGACGCCGACGTGCGACCCGGCTTCGCCCGACTGCATGACGTTGTGCTCACCGAGCCACCGCGGGCGTGGGACATCGGGGAGCGGCGCTTGCTGGCGGTCGTCGAGCCGCAGCCCATCGTGCTCGGTCCCCTCACCCCGGGCGAGCCGCAGGTCGCCGGGCCGCCGCACGTCGAGGCCGAGGGATCCGCGGATGCCGCTCGCCCACCGCTCCTCGACGGAGTGCGCCGCGTGCTGCGTCGCGGCGCGTCGCGTCGCGGCCTCGTCCTTTCGACGGTGGGGGTCGCCGCGCTCGTCGTGGTCGGGGCGTCATCGATCCCCGCGGCACCCTCGGAGACGACGACACCTGTTCCCGTCGCGTCGCTGTCGCCCGGGTCCTCCGTCTTCTCGTCGACGGCTTCTCCCGCGGCAAGCCCGTCGGACGCTTCGCCGACGGCGACCGCTTCACCGTCGGCTCCGTCAGCGACGGCGACCCCGCCCGTGATGGCGGGCCCATCCGCGGACGACGACGTTCGCTCCGCGGCTCCGCAGGTTCTGAAGCAGCTCGCGGCGTGCCCCGATGTCGAATGCGCCTCGACGCTGCGCGAGGCGCCTGAGGACCCCGGCGAGCCCGCGCTCCTCGACCCCGCAGGCGCCGAACTCGAGGTCGTGGACGACTTCGGTGGGCTCGCCGTCATCCGCCTCACGGGG
Source organism: Microbacterium sp. 5K110 (assembly GCF_005774735.1). Taxonomy (GTDB): domain Bacteria; phylum Actinomycetota; class Actinomycetes; order Actinomycetales; family Microbacteriaceae; genus Microbacterium. The sequence continues at coordinate 22,146 of NZ_VBUM01000055.1, forward strand.
GCGGACCGCACTCAGTACGTCACCCTCGTACGGGAGAACGACCGATGGCTGGTCCGCTCCGTCAGAGACGTCGCGGACCAGCCATCATGAGGCCGATCAGGCGGGGATCAGATGCCGAGGTCGCCCTCGAACTGCGCCGCCTCGAGGCGGGTCTTCACCGCGCCGAGGAAGCGGGCGGCATCCGCGCCGTCGATGATGCGGTGGTCGTACGACAGTGCGAGGTACGCGTACGAACGGACCGAGATCGCGTCCTTGCCGTCGACCGAGACGACACCCGGCTTCTTGACGACGGCGCCGAGGCCGAGGATCGCCGACTGCGGGAGGAAAACGATCGGCGTGTCGAACAGCGCGCCGCGCGAACCGGTGTTGGTCAGCGTGAACGTGCCCCCAGCGAGCTCGTCGGGCTTCAGCTTGTTGTCGCGCGTCCGCGTCGCGAGGTCAGCGATCTCGCGAGCGAGCTGGGCGATGTTCTTCTCACCGGCGTCCTTGACGACGGGGGTGAGCAGGCCGCGCTCCGTATCGACGGCGATCGACACGTTCTCGTGGGCCGGGTAGACGATCTCGTCACCCTCGACCGTGGAGTTGATGATCGGATACGCCTTGAGTGCCTCGACGGCCGCGAGGGCGAAGAACGGCAGGAACGACAGCTTGTCGCCCGTCTTCTGCTGGAACTCGCCCTTCACACGATCACGCAGCGCCGCGACCTTCGTCACGTCGACCTCGACGACCGTGGTGAGCTGCGCGGTGGCCTGCATCGACGCGACCGCCCGCTCGGCGATGACCTTGCGCAGGCGCGACGTCTTCTGCGTGGTTCCGCGCAGCGGCGAGACCTCGACCGGTGCGGCGGGCGCGGCGGCGGCGGGCGCGGCCTCCGCGGCGGGGGCGGACTTCGCGGCCTCGGCAGCCTTGAGCACGTCCTCCTTGCGGATGCGGCCACCGACACCGCTGCCGGTCACCGTCGCGAGGTCGACACCCTGCTGC
>NZ_VBUM01000056.1 GCF_005774735.1 Microbacterium sp. 5K110
TGGTTCGGGCGACCGGCCGGGGACCGTCGGCGTGGGCTCGCAGCGCCGGCGGTGCGGGCGTGTGCTGAGAACAGGGATGCACTGAGAACAGGCCGTTTCTCACCCGATCGGCCCAATTCGTGGCATCCCCTGTTCTGGCGACCGGATCGCGGCGGGCAGACGGGGGCGACGTCGGCGGCTAGAGTCGCCGGATGATGACAGCGATGAACGGACTCCACGTGATCATGCTGCTTCTGATCTGGATCGTGGGCCTGGCCGTGGTGGGTGCGGCGTTCTACGTCGTGGTCAGGCTCGCGGTCACGCACGCGCTGAAGACGCACACGCGCTGGATCGACAACGGCAAACCCTGACGCGCGGCCACCGCCCGTCACGAAACAGGGGATGCCACGGAGACAGGTGATCTGCACCGGATCGGCCTGTTCTCGCCGCACCCCCTGTTTCGGTGACGGCACGCCGGCGCCCCCGGATCCCGCGGCGCCCCCCGAAACGACGAAGGGGGCGCAGCCTCGCGGCCACGCCCCCCGGGAATCTCTCCGGTCAGTCCTCGCCCACCGGCGACCACGCACCCGTGGCGATCGGCTCGAGTGCGGCCGTGTCGACGAAGCGGTGGAACCGGAAGTCGGCCAGCAGCGGCGACGGCGTGCCGGTGACGATCTCGTCGGCGAGCAGCTCGCCCAGGATGAGCCCCAGTGTCGCACCGGAGTGCGTGAAGAGCGCCGACAGGTTCCGGATGCCGGGAACCTCGCCGACCGCGGGATCACCGTCGCCCGGGATGGGCTTGAGGCCCGCGCCGACGTGCTGCGCGGTGAGGGTGGGGTTGCCGGCGAGAACGCGCGACGCCTCGGCGAGCAGGCCCTCGACCGACGCCTCGGGCACCGTGAGCGAGCCGTCGTCGGCCACCTGCACCGACTGCTCGGCCCAGTCGGCGTCGAGCACGAGGCGCCCGTCGGGGGTGGGGCGCACGGCCACGCGCGGGGTGTTGAGCACGGTGCGCACGGTGACATCGACGGGGTCGGTGAAGAGCACGAACGCCGCGGGGGTGGCATCCGGGATCGTCACGCCGAGCGAGGCGAGGTCGGCGGGAACCGCGGGACCGGTGGCCAGCACGACGTGGTCGGCGGCGATGCGGGTGCCGTCGGCCAGCACGACCCCGACGGCCTCGCCGCCCTGCACGTCGACGCGCGCGTGGCCGACGTTCTCGTGCACCGTCGCGCCTGCGGCGACCGCGTCGGCGGCCAGTGCGGCGATGAGGTCGGGCATGCTGATCCAGCCCTCGCCGGGGTTGTAGATGGCGCCCTCCTCGGCGACGGCCGCGGGGTCGACGTCGGGGGCGATGCTGGCGATGTCGGCACGATCGACCCACAGGGAGTCATAGCCGTTGCGACGCTCGAAGTCGAACGTCGAGCGGAAGCTCTCGCCGGGGCCGGCCCACTTCAGGGCGCCGTCGAAGCGGATGTACGCCTCGCTCTCGGGGTGGTGCGCCTGCCACGAGCGGTAGCGGTCGATGCCCGCCAGGCGCAGGTAGTGGTAGGCCGCGGACCGGTCGCCCGACGAGTTCAGCCACGCGATCGAGCGCCCGGAGGCGCCGTCGGCGAGCTCGCCGGAGGTGACGAGCGTCACCCGGGCCCCCGCGCGGGCGAGGTACGCCGCGGTGGAGGTGCCGAGGATGCCGCCGCCGATGACGGCGACGTGGGGGGAGGTGCCGGTGGTCATGGAGAATCTCTCTCTCTTGTGATCGGTGATCAGGCGGAAACGGGGGACGCGGCGTGCACGCGCTCGATGATCTCGAGCACGCCGACGGCGTCATGCGGGTCGACGGGGAGGGGTCCTCCGTCGCGCAGGTGGAGGGCGAGCGCGCGGTAGAACCCGCCGTAGTCGCCGCGCTGCGTGGGGTGGCGGCGTGTGTCGGCGCCCGCACCGAGCACACCCCAGCGGTCCTCGGCGACCTCACCGAAGCCGGGGTCGCCGGGAAGGGCGCCCTCGATCAGCGCCGGCTCCTGCGGGTCGAGCCCCCAGGACGTGTACCCGGCGCGGTCGCCGAGCACGTGGAAGCGCGGCCCCTGCAGCGGTGCCACGGCGCTCATCCACAGGTGCGACGTGGTGCCCGAGGCGTGCTGCAGCGCGAGGAACACGTCGTCGTCGGCGGCCGTGGCCGCACGGCGGCGGTGGACCTCGGCGTACACGTCGTCGACGGCGCCGAACAGCTGCACGGCCTGGTCGATGAGGTGGGTACCCAGGTCGTACAGGATGCCACCCCCCTCCGACGCGCGCGCCTCGGTCTTCCACGAGGCCGGCGGCTCGGGCTTCCACCACTCGAAGCGCGACTCGAAACGCCGCACCTCCCCCAGCTCCCCGCCGTCGACGAGCGCGCGGAGCGTGCGGAAGTCGCCGTCCCACCGGCGGTTCTGGAACACCGTGACGGTGCGCCCGAGCCGCTCGGCCCGGGCGATCAGCGCGCGCCCCTCGGCCGAGGTGACGGCGAAGGGCTTGTCGACCACGACGTCGAGACCGGCGTCGAGCGCCTGCGCGGCGAGGTCGGCGTGCGTGCCGCTCGGCGAGCCGATCACGACGAGATCGAGCTCGGATGCCGCAGCCCACACCTCGGCGACGTCGGACACCACGCGGGCCGAGGGATGCCGTGTCTCGGCCTCGGCACGCCGGTCGGGGTTCGCCGTGACGATGAGGTCGAGCCGGTACGCGGGGTCGGCCTCGAGGAAGGGGGCGTGGAACACCCGTCCCGAGACGCCGAATCCGATGACCGCGGTACGGAGGGGAGTGGATGCCATCACAGCACCTCCGAGAGGAAGCGCTGCAGGCGCGGGCTCTGCGGCCGCTCGAAGAGGTCGCCCGGGGCGCCCGCCTCGACGACGCGTCCCTCGTCCATGAACACGACCTGGTCGGCGACCTTGCGGGCGAAGCCCATCTCGTGGGTCACCACGAGCATGGTCATCCCGCGCTGGGCGAGGTTCGCCATGAGGTTCAGCACGCCTTTGACCAGCTCGGGGTCGAGGGCGCTGGTGGCCTCGTCGAACAGCATGACCTCGGGCTCCATGGCCAGGGCTCGCGCGATCGCGACGCGCTGCTGCTGACCACCCGACAGGTCGCGCGGCCGGTGGTCGCTGCGCTCGGCCAGGCCCACCTCGGCGAGGCGGTCCTCGGCGATCCGCCGGGACTCGGCCGCGGAGAGGCCCTTCACGTGCCGCACGGCGAGAGCGACGTTCTCGAGGGCGGTGTGGTCGGGAAAGAGGTTGAAGTGCTGGAAGACCAGACCGATGCGCTTGCGCACGGCATCCGGCTTCTGCGTCAGCACGCTCTCGCCCGCCAGCAGCACGTCGCCCGACTTCGGCTCGTGCAGCCGGTTCACCCCGCGCAGCAGGGTCGACTTGCCCGAGCCGGACGGCCCGATGATGCAGGTGGTGGTGCCGGGCTTGACCTCGAGGCTCACCCCGCGCAGCACGTCGATGTCGCCGTAGGCCATGGTCAGGTCGCGCAGCTCGAGGCTCGACCCGGCGTAGAAGTGCCCGTCGGTGACGGGGACCGGAGACGTGTACGTCATGTGTTGGCTCCGTAGGTGAGGGCGGGCGGCGGCGTGAGGTCTTCGACCTCGTCCAGACCGCTCTTGGGCGGGGTGGGCTTGCGGCGCCCGGTGCGGAAGCGGTTGTCGAAGTAGTTCACGAGGTGCGTCAGCGGGACGGTGATCACGAGGTAGAACACCCCGGCCATCACCAGCGGCGACAGGTTGCCGGTGAGGACGGCGGCATCCTGACCCACCCGGAACAGCTCGCGCTCCGACACCAGCAGGCCGAGGAAGTACACCAGCGAGGAGTCCTTCACGATCGCGATGAATTGGTTCACCAGGGCGGGGAGCACCCGGCGCACGCCCTGGGGGACCACGACCAGGCGCATGGCCTTGCCGTAGCTCATCCCCAGGGCGCGGCAGGCTTCGAGCTGTCCGCGGTCGACACTCTGGATGCCGGCTCGGAAGATCTCACCGATGTACGCCGACGCGATCAGCGACAGGGCCAGGATGCCGAGGGGGTACGGCGACGGCCCGAACAGCTGCTGGCTGAGGCGGGCGAACCCCTGACCGATCAACAGGATGGTCAGGATCGCCGGCAGCCCGCGGAAGATGTCGGTGTAGATGCGGGCGGGAGTACGCAGCCAGCGCGAGGGCGAGATGCCCATGATCGCCACGATCATGCCGAGCACGATCCCGATCACGGTCGCGCAGACCGAGATCACGAGCGTGTTGACGAGGCCGGTGCCCAGCAGCTGCGGGAACACCTGCCACATCGCGTCGAAGTCGAGGAACGTCTTGGTGAGATTGTCGAGCCAGTCCATCGGGGGCTCCTTTCAGACGACCGCGGAGCGGCCGATCAGTTGGTCGGCGAGGGCGACGGGCTGGAGGTCTGCTCGGACGAGGGGAGGTACTGCTCGGGCATCGGCGAACCCGGGAACCACTTCTGGTAGAGCGTCTTCCAGGTGCCGTCTTCCATCGCGGCGCGCAGGGCCTCGTTCAGGGCGTCCTGGAACTCGCTCTTGTCCTTGGCGATGGCGAAACCGGCCGGAGCGTCGAAGGAGGGGATGTCGATCGCGTTCACGAGCCCGTACTGCGCGGCGTACTCCTTGGCCGCCTCGTAGTCGAGGAAGTGCGCGTCGATCGCTCCACTGTTGACGGACGAGATCGCGGCGTTGTTGTCGGGGAAGCGCACGAGGTCGGTGTCGGTGAAGTTCTTCACGGCGTAGGCCTCCTGCAGGGTGCCCTGCACGACGCCGAGGCGCTTTCCGTCGAGGTCGGCGACGTCGGCGATGCCGGCGGAGGGGCTGGCCATGACGGTGAGGTAGCCGGCGAGGTAGCCGTCGGAGAAGTCGACGGTCTTCTTGCGCTCCTCGGTGATGCCGATCGCGGCGACGCCCACGTCGAACTGTCCGTTGGCCACGGCCGCGAGCAGGCCCGAGAAGTCCTGGCCGGTGAACACGACGTCGTCGACACCGATGCGCGAGGCGACGTCGCGGAAGAGCTCCACGTCGAAACCGGTGAACTCGCCCTTCTCGTCGGTGAACGTGTAGGGCTTGGAGTCGCCCAGGCTGGCCACGCGGATCTGGCCGGGGGTGATGAGCCCGTAGGGGTTGTCGTCGCCCGACGACGCGGCGGTGCCGGCGCAGGCGGTCAGGGCGACGGCGGTCGCGACGGCGGCGACGGCGCCGAGGGCGGCACGGCGGAAGGTGCGGCGAATGGTCACGGAAAGGTCCTCTCGGATGCAGCTGTTCGGTGGTGCATAGGGGGTGGAGCGGCGGTGCTTCACGATGAGACCGGTCTCAATCCGGTAGAGTGAGACCGGTCTCAGTTCGTTTCCCGGAACCGTACGCGAAGATGACCGGAGACGTCAACTCTCGAACGGAGGACGAGTGAAGGCAGGCGACAACGCAGACGGCTCTTCCCGTCGCGAAGTGACCGTGGCCGACGTCGCCGAGGCCGCCGGCGTGTCCAAGGCGACCGCCGCCCGTGCCCTCGGCGACTACGGGGCCGTCAGTGACAGCGTGCGCGATCGCGTGCTCGCCGCCTCCGACCGGCTCGGGTACCGACCCAACGCGCTCGCTCGCACCATGAGCACGGGTCGCTCCAACACTCTCGGCATCGTCGTCGGCGACATCGAGAACCCGTTCTTCGCGCAAGCGACCCGGGGCGCGGCGAACGTGGCGCGGGCGGCGGGACTCGACCTCATCCTCTCCAACTCCGACGAAGATCCCGAGACCGAGGCGCAGGCGCTCTCGGTGCAGTTGGCCAAGCGCGTCGACGGGCTGCTCCTCGCGCCGGCCTCATCGACCGATCCCGCCAATCTCCGCGGCGTGCTCGACGCCGGACGTCCGGTGGTGCTCTTCGACCGCTCGGTCGCGGGCGTCGACGTCGACGCGGTGATCGCCGCGAACCGGAGCGGCGCACGCACCGCGACGAAGCTCCTCCTGGATGCCGGACACCGGCGCATCGCGCTGATCTCCACGCTCGACCACGACGAGCCGTACCGCCTCGGCGCGACGCTGTCGATGTCGTCGGTCGCCGATCGCGTCGACGGGTTCGTCAGTGCGCTCGCCGAGGCCGGGGTGGCCGACCCCGCCGCGTTCGTGCACCTGAACGCGCGGCGCGGCGGTGTCGCCGAGGTCGCGCGGCGGCTGCTCACCGGGGACTCGGGGGTGACCGCGATCATCGGCTCCGACAGCCTCATCGCGCTGCAGGTGTTCCGCGTCGCGCGCGAACTCGGGCTCGGCATCCCGGATGATCTCTCGCTGATCTCGTTCGACGACGCCGACTGGACCGGCGTGAGCACCCCCGGCGTGACGGTGATGGCCCAGCCCATCCGCGAGATCGGTGCCGAGGCCGCGCGCCTGCTCATCCGTCGCATCCGTGGCGACAACGCCCCGCCGGTCGTCCGTGTGCTCGATCAGCGGCTCATCGAGCGCGGGTCGGTGGCCGCGCCGCGGCGGTAGGCGCGCTCCCGCGGCAGGGCCGCGCCGTAGCGCAGGGCCGCGCCCCGGCGACGCCTCTCAGCCGCACCTCGGTACACTCTCCCGTGCCCGAAACACTCCCGACACCCGATCGCGAGGCCCGCCGCGTGGCATCCATCGATCCCGCCGAGCTCGAGATCGCCCTCCGCGTGCTCGACGCCGCAGCCTCGCTCGACCCCGAAGATCCGGCCTACATCGCGCTGCGCCGCCAGACCGGCAAGCTCTACAAAGACGTCAAGCGGCAGTCCCGCAAAGAGAAGCGCCAGCGGATCGCCGACGCCGACCGCGCGGTCGTCGCCGCCACCGCGACCGGCGCCCCCGACCGCATCGACGACGAAACGCGCGGCATCCCGCTCGCGACCCGCGTCGAGACGCCGTACGCGGGAGAGCTGATCAAGGCCCGCGCCTGCTACATCTGCAAAGAGGACTACACCCTCGTCGACGCGTTCTACCACCAGCTCTGCCCCGACTGCGCGGCGATGAGCCACGCCAAGCGCGACGCTCGCACCGACCTCACCGGCAAGCGCGCGCTGCTGACCGGCGGCCGCGCGAAGATCGGCATGTACATCGCGCTGCGGCTGCTGCGCGACGGCGCGCACACCACCATCACCACGCGCTTCCCGCGCGACGCGGTGCGCCGGTTCTCGTCGCTCCCCGACAGCGCGGAGTGGCTGCACCGGCTGAAGGTCGTCGGCATCGACCTGCGCGACCCCGCCCAGGTGATCGGGCTCGCCGAGTCGGTGGCATCCGACGGCCCGCTCGACATCCTGATCAACAACGCCGCGCAGACCGTGCGGCGGTCGCCGGGGGCGTACAAACCCCTGGTGGATGCCGAACTCGCCCCGCTTCCGGACGGCCCGCTGCCCGAGCTGGTCACCTTCGGCCACACCAACGACGCGCACCCGCTCGCGCTGGCGCAGTCGGTGTCGGCGCATCCGATCCTGGCGTCGGCCGCGCGCACGGCGGAGGAGCTCACCGCCGAAGCGATGGCCGCGGGGTCGTCGTCGCTCGAGCGTCTGGCCGCGGGGACCGCGATCGACGCCGGGGGCCTCGTTCCCGACGAGGACCGCATCAACAGCTGGACGCAGCACGTCGACCAGGTCGAGCCCCTCGAGATGCTCGAGGTGCAGCTGGCCAACATGACCGCGCCGTTCCTGCTCGTCAGCCGACTGCGGCCCGCGATGGCGGCCTCGACGGCGCGGCGGAAGTACATCGTCAACGTCTCGGCGATGGAGGGCGTCTTCGGCCGCGGCTACAAGGGTCCGGGCCACCCGCACACCAACATGGCCAAGGCCGCGCTGAACATGCTCACGCGCACGAGCGCCCGCGAGATGTTCGAGAGCGACCGCATCCTCATGACCGCCGTCGACACCGGCTGGATCACCGACGAACGGCCGCACTACACGAAGGTGCGCCTGGCCGAAGAGGGCTTCCACGCCCCGCTCGACCTCGTCGACGGCGCCGCGCGCGTGTACGACCCGATCGTGCGCGGCGAGGCCGGTGAGGACCTCTTCGGCATCTTCCTGAAGGACTACCGCAAGGGCTCCTGGTGAGCTGACGCGGGCCCCCGCCCGCACCCGCCGCCCCACATCCGCAACGCCCGCACTCCTCTGGACAACTCGATTACTGGTCCGTAATCTGGATCCAGTTACCGATCGATAACCCGATGGAGAGTTGTCATGGTGCCCACCTACCGCGCCCTCGTCGCCGACCTTCGCGAGCGCCGCGCGGAAGCCGCGCTCGGCGGTCCCGAGAACTCCCGCGAACGCCACGTGGCCCGGGGCAAGATGCTCGCCCGCGACCGCATCGACGCGCTGCTCGACCGGGGGAGTCCGTTCCTGGAGGTGGCGCCGCTCGCAGCCTTCGGGATGTACGGCGGGGACTGCCCGGCGGGGGGAGTGGTGGCCGGGATCGGGCTCGTGCACGGGCGGCACGTCATGGTCGTCGCCAACGACGCCACGGTCAAGGGCGGCACGTACTACCCGGTCACGGTCAAGAAGCACCTCCGCGCGCAGGAGATCGCCGCCGAGAACCGGTTGCCCTGCGTGTATCTCGTCGACTCGGGCGGGGCGTTCCTGCCGATGCAGGACGAGGTGTTCCCCGACCGCGACCACTTCGGCCGCATCTTCTACAACCAGGCGCGGATGTCGCGCGACGGCATCCCGCAGATCGCCGCGGTGCTCGGCTCGTCGACCGCGGGTGGGGCGTACGTCCCCGCGATGAGCGACGAGACCGTGATCGTGCGCAACCAGGGCACGATCTTTCTCGGCGGGCCGCCGCTCGTGAAGGCCGCCACGGGCGAGGTCGTGAGCGCCGAGGATCTCGGCGGCGGGGCGGTGCACACGCGCGTCTCGGGCGTCACCGACCACCTCGCCGAGAACGACGCTCATGCGCTCGAGATCGTCCGCGACATCGTCGCGACCCTGCCGCCGATGCCGCCGTTGCGGGTCGCTCCAGAGGCCTCGCGCGCACCCGAGCACCCCGTCGAACAGCTCGAAGACGTCGTCCCGGTCGAGCTCACCGCCCCCTACGACGCCCGAGAGATCCTCGCGCGGATCGTGGATGCCGGCAGTACCCACGAGTTCAAGCGCGAGTACGGCGACACCCTCGTCACCGCGTTCGCTCGCATCGAGGGGCACCGCGTGGGCATCGTCGCCAACAACGGCGTGCTCTTCGGCGAGTCGGCGCTCAAGGGTGCCCACTTCATCGAGCTGTGCGACCAGCGCGGCATCCCCCTGGTCTTCCTGCAGAACATCACCGGGTTCATGGTCGGTCGGGAGTACGAGGCCGGCGGCATCGCCAAGCACGGCGCGAAGATGGTCAACGCCGTGGCCTGCGCCTCGGTGCCCAAACTGACGGTCGTCGTGGGCGGTTCCTTCGGCGCCGGCACGTACTCGATGTGCGGTCGCGCGTACTCGCCGCGGTTCCTGTGGCTGTGGCCGGGTGCGCGTGTCTCGGTCATGGGCGGCCCGCAGGCGGCATCCGTCCTCTCCACCGTCCGCCGCGACCAGATCGAGGGCGGCGGCGGCGCGTGGTCGGACGAGGACCAGGCCGCGTTCGAAGCGCCGATCCGCGCGCAGTACGAGGAGCAGGGGAGCCCGTACTACTCCACCGCCCGGCTGTGGGACGACGGGATCATCGAGCCGAGCCAGACCCGTGACGTCCTCGCCCTCGCGCTCGACGTCGTCTCGCGCACGCCCCTCGACGCGCCGGGCTACGGCGTCTTCCGGATGTGATCGCCGTGTTCGACACCGTCCTCATCGCCAACCGCGGCGAGATCGCCTGCCGCATCATCCGCACGCTGCGCGGCCTCGGCATCCGCTCGGTCGCGGTGTACAGCGACGCCGATGCGGACGCCCGCCACGTGCGTCTCGCCGATGTCGCGGTGCGTCTCGGCCCGGCTCCCGCGGCCCAGAGCTACCTCGACGTCGACGCCGTGCTGCGCGCCGCGCGCGCGACGGGCGCGCAGGCGATCCACCCCGGGTACGGCTTCCTCGCCGAGAACGCGGGATTCGCGCGCGCGTGCGCGGCCGCCGGGATCGTCTTCGTCGGTCCGACCCCGGATGCCATCGCCGTCATGGGCGACAAGATCACCGCCAAGCACGCCGTCGAGGCCCGCGGGGTGCCGACCGTTCCGGGCGTCGCGCACGCCGGAATGACGGATGCCGAGCTGATCGGCGCCGCCCCGGGCGTCGGGTATCCGCTGCTGATCAAGCCCTCGGCCGGCGGCGGCGGCAAGGGCATGCACGTCGTCGAGGTCGAGAGCGAGCTCGCTTCGGCGCTCGCCGCGGCCCGGCGGGAGGCGGCCGCGAGCTTCGGCGACGACACGCTCTTCCTCGAGCGGTACGTGCGCACGCCGCGGCACATAGAGGTGCAAATACTCGCCGACGCGCACGGGGGCGTCATCCATCTCGGCGAGCGGGAGTGCTCGCTGCAGCGCCGGCACCAGAAGGTCATCGAAGAGGCGCCTTCGCCGCTGCTCGACGCCGCGACCCGCGCGCGGATCGGCGAAGCCGCGTGCGAGACGGCCCGCAGCGTCGGCTACCGGGGCGCGGGGACGGTGGAGTTCCTCGTCTCGGCCGACGCCCCCGAGGAGTTCTTCTTCATGGAGATGAACACGCGGCTCCAGGTCGAGCACCCCGTCACCGAAGAAGTCACGGGCCTCGACCTCGTCGAGCAGCAGCTCCGCATCGCCGCCGGCGAGCCGCTGACGGTGACCCAGGATGCCGTGACCCTGACCGGGCACGCGTTCGAGGCGCGCGTGTACGCCGAGGACCCGGCATCCGGATTCCTACCGACCGGCGGGCGGGTGACCCGCGTGCGGCATCCCGGCGGCGCGGGCATCCGCGTCGACACCGCGCTCGAGGACGGCCTCGACGTCTCGGTCGACTACGACCCGATGCTCGCGAAGATCATCGCGTGGGGCCCCGATCGCGAGAGCGCTCGCCGCCGGCTGGTCGCCGCGCTCGGCGACACCGCGGTGTTCGGGTTCCCGACGAACGTGGCGTTCCTGCGGGCGCTGCTCGAGGTGCCCGACGTGGTCGCGGGAACGATGGACACGGGGCTCATCGCCCGGGAGTCCGCCGGACTCGTGCCCGTGGCCGCGGACGGACGGGCGTTCGTCGAGGCGGCACTACTGCTCGACGCCGCCACCGCTTCGCCGTCGGGCGGCGCGTGGTCGCGGGGCGACGGCTGGCGGCTGGGACCCGCGGCCCCGCGCCGGTTCCGGCTGGCTGCGGCGGGCGCGGAGCGCGAGGCCGCCCTCGGCGGCTTCCCGCGGCATCCGACCCTCGTCGATGACACGGGTGAGCGACCGGCGCGCGTCCGCGCGACCGACGACGGGCGGGTCTCGGTCGCCGTCGACGGCGAGGTCCGCACGTTCGCCGCCGAGGTCGACGCGGGCGGGGTCTGGCTCGCGCGCGACGGCGCCGTGCTGCGCGTCGAGATCGCCCGACCGCGGTACACGGCCGACGCCGCGGTGAACGCCGATCCTCTCGTCGTGTCGCCCATGCCGGGCAGCGTCGTCGTGCTGCGCGTCGCCGACGGCGACCGGGTCGAGGTCGGTGACGCGGTGGCGGTCGTCGAGGCGATGAAGATGGAGCACGTCGTGCGCTCCACGGTCGCCGGGCGCATCGCCCTCCGCACCCGTGTCGGCGACGTCGTGTCGCGCGGGCAGACCCTCGCCGTCATCGCGCCCGAGGCCGAGTGACCCGTGAACCTACGATGGATGCCGTGACCGCGACCTGGCGAGCGACGCAGAAGGCCCACCGCCGCGCATCCCTCATGCGATCGGCGGCCCGGCTCTTCGCCGAGCGCGGGTTCGCCGCGGTGTCGACCGTCGAGCTCGGCGAAGCCGTCGGCATGAGCGGCCCGGCGCTCTACAACTACTTCCCCAGCAAGGATGCGCTGCTCGCCGAACTCCTGACCGACGCCAGTGCACGCTTGCTCGACGGGTGCCGCGAGATCGTCGCGGAGCAGACCGCGCCCGCTGACACGCTGGCGCGGCTCGTGCGGTTCCACCTCGACTTCGCCACCGCCGACCCCGACACCATCCGGCTGCAGGACCGCGAACTCGCGCAGCTCGCGCCCGACGCCAACCACGAGGTGCGTCGCCTGCAGCGCGAATACGTGCAGGAGTGGGATGCCGTGCTCGCGCGGCTGCGTCCCCACCTCGGCGATGACGAACGTCAGACGCGGCTGCTCGCCGCCTTCGGTCTGCTCAACTCGACGCCGCACAGCGCCGTGGCCGCGAACGCGTCGGAGATCCTCGCCGCCATGGCCTTGCGAGCCCTCGCGGGCACCGACTGATCAGGCGGGCAGGAAGTACTCTCGCGCGAGCGGGGCGATCTCGAGCCCGGATGCCGTTGCGGCGGTGACCCAGCGGAGTTCCGCGATCTCGGCATCCGGGACCGGCCGCTGCTCGCCGATCTCGACACGGAACACCTCGGCGACCACCGCGAAGCCGGGCTCGTTCGCGGCCGAGGCGGTGAAGGATCCGAGGGACTCGAGGTCGGCGGGCGCGACGCGGATGCCGATCTCTTCGGCGAGTTCGCGCGCCAGGGTCTCGGCGGGTGTCTCGCCCGGCTCGGGCTTTCCGCCGGGCTGCATGAACGCGGTGGTCCCGGCCTTCCGCACGAGGAGCAGACGCCCGTCGGCGTCGGTGATGACCGCGGCGGACACGTGGATCAGGCGTGGGGAAGTGGCATCCGGGTTCACCCCCGCACGCTAGCACCCGCGCGGGCTTCGGCCGGGTCGCCGGCGAGCGCCCACGGGTGCCCGCGTCAGAGCGTGCCGCGGCGGATGCCGGTGACGATGGGCCGCGTCGAGGCCAGGGCTGCGGCCACGAGCGCGAAGCCCGCGACGAACGTGCCCGCGACCGTGGCCACCGACAGCGGCGCGGCGACGAGGCTCAGCCCCACGACCGGGAACGCCAGCACCGCTCCGAGAGCCGCCCCGCCGATCGCCGCCCACCGCAGCGGCACCATGACCGCCAGCCGGCGGGCGCGCCGCAGTTCGGCGTCCGGGATGCCGAGGCGATCGAGGCCCACGATGAGCTCGCGGTCCTCCAACGCCGCCGACGCCTGCGTGACGCCCACGGCGCACGCGAGGAGCACGAACGCGATCCCGAGGGTCACGAGCACTCCCGTGCGGATGTCGAGGAGCATCGTGTCGACGTCGCCGGAGAGGCCGACGAGCGCCAAGCCGCAGCCGGCCACCACGGCGATGAACGACACCAACGCCATGCCCGACACCCGACGCCACGCCGGACCCGCGTGCGCGGCGAGCTCGCGACCCGCGATGAGACGCGCAGCCGTGCGGGCATTCCGGGCCATCGCGCGCCCGCGGGCGGCAATGATCGGCGCCCCCACGAGGTTGAGCAGCCCCAAGCCGGCGCCGAACAGCGCCAGCAGCACCGCCGTCGACGCGGCGGGCCCGAACACCTCGACGTTGGCCACGGCCAGGACGACGAGCGCGATCAGGATGCCACCGACCACGAGCACCCACGTCCGCTTCGGCGGTGCGGACTGACGCGTGCGCACGCCGAGGGGCGTGACCGTCACCCGCCGCAGGCCCGCGGCGGCGCTGACGGCCGCGATGGCGATGACGACCGCGACGACCGCGGCGACGAGCAGCGGATCGGCGGCGACGGCCCCGACTCCGATCGGGCCGCCGAAGAAGGGCAGCATCCCCACCGCCGGCAGCAGCGCCGCGTACAGCACGACTCCCGCGAGGGCACCGATCGCGGCGGTGGCTGTGGCTTCCAGAACCGTCAGCGACCAGATCTCGCGGCCGCTCGCGCCGAGGAGCCGCAGCGTCGCGAGCCGGTCATTGCGGCGGCGGCTGGACAGGCGCGCGGCCGCGGCGCCGAGCGTCGCGAGCGGGACGGCGAGCAGCACGAGGGCGAGGACGGCGAGGGTGCCGTAGAAGCCTCCCGCGACCGCCCGGGGGTCGACGAGGAACATGCGCGCCCCGCCGGCCACCACGAGGAGGAGAGCCGTGGTCACCGCGAAGGCGACGATCGGCAGCACGATCGCGGCCCGGCCCTGACGGCTCGGGCGCGACAGCATCCGGGCGAGCGGCAGGACGGCGGTCATCGCCCCGCCTCGCTCACGCTGTCGGCCGGGGTGCCGGTGGCCGCCGCCGAGTCGTCGACGATCCGTCCGTCGCGGAGCCGGACGATGCGCGAGCAGCGACGTGCGACGTCGGCATCGTGCGTGACCATCACGAGCGTGCGGCCCTGGCCGGTGGTCGCACCCAGCAGGGCGCGGAGCACCTCGGACGACGTGGCCGAGTCGAGGGCGCCGGTCGGTTCGTCGGCGAAGACCACCGGTGCGCCCGTGACCTGGGCGCGGGCGATCGCGACCCGCTGCGCCTGACCGCCCGAGAGCTGACCGATCCGGCGCTGCTCCAGGCCGGCGAGGCCGAGCGCGGCGAGCCACGCGGCCGCGTGCCGCTCGGCATCCTGTCTGCGCATTCCCTGCAGCAGCAGCGGCAGGGCCGCGTTCTCGACCGCGGTCAGTTCCGGGAGCAGCAGGTGTTCCTGGAAGACGAAGCCGAGAGCGGTGCGGCGGACCCGCGCGCGCTCGCCCTCGTCGAGGCCGACGAGTTCACGCGGCTCCACTCCCGGGGCGCTCAGCACGACCGATCCGGAGTCCGGTGGGAGGATCGCGGCGAGGCAGTGCAGCAGCGTGGTCTTGCCCGAGCCGGAGGCGCCCATGACCGCGACCGACTCCCCGGCGCGGATGGTCAGCGAGACGTCGTCGAGCGCGGCGACCTCGCCGTAGCGCTTGACCAGGCCGGAGGCGGTGAGCACGGGAGGAATGAGAGCGGACATGTCTCCATCCCACCGGGCCGTGGCATCCGGGGCGTCCATCGCAGGGAGTATCCGGGTCCATCGGAGGATCGATCCTCATGAGCCCGACAGCTGCGCCTCCGCGAGGATCTCGGCCCGGGGCCGTTCGTTCGCCGCGAGCGCGAGCCACGTCTCCACGACGGTGTCGGGGTTCAACGACAGCGACTGGATGCCACGCGCCACCAGCCACTGCGCGAAGTCGGGGTGGTCGCTCGGCCCCTGTCCGCAGATGCCGACGTACTTGCCCTGGCGCAAGCACGCGTCGATCGCCATCCCGAGCAGGTGCCGCACGGCCGGGTCGCGCTCGTCGAACGCGGATGCCATGAGCGCCGAGTCGCGGTCGAGACCCAGGGTCAGCTGGGTCATGTCGTTCGAACCGATGGAGAAACCGTCGAAGTACTCCAGGAAGCTCTCGGCGAGGATGGCGTTGGACGGCAGTTCGCACATCATCACGATGCGCAGGCCGTTCTCGCCGCGGCGCAGGCCGTTGGCGGCGAGGAGCTCGATGACGGCGGCGGCCTCGGCGACCGTGCGGACGAACGGCACCATGATCTGCACGTTCGTCAGCCCCATGTCGTCGCGGACGCGGCGGAGCGCCTCGCACTCCATGTCGAAGCACGCGCGGAACTCGGGAGAGACGTACCGGGCGGCGCCGCGGTAGCCGAGCATCGGGTTCTCCTCGTCGGGTTCGTACAGGGGACCGCCGATGAGATTGGCGTACTCGTTCGACTTGAAGTCCGACAGGCGCACGATCACCGGCTCGGGAGCGAAGGCCGCGGCGATCATCGACACGCCCTCGGCGACGCGCTGGATGAAGTACTCCTCGGGGGAGGGGTAGGCGGCGATGCGCGTGCGGATGTCGTCCGCGAGCGCGCCGTCGAGCCGGTCGAGTTCGAGCAGCGCCCGCGGGTGGATGCCGATCTGCCGGTTGATGATGAACTCCAGGCGAGCCAGTCCGACCCCGGCGTGGGGCAGCCGCGAGAACGCGAAGGCCTGGTCGGGGGTGCCGACGTTCATCATCACCTTGACGGGGGGTTCCGGCATCCGATCGAGCTCGGTCTGCTCCTCGGTGAAGGGCAGGATGCCGTCGTAGACGACGCCGTCGTCGCCCTCGGCGCACGAGACGGTCACCTCCTGACCGTCACGGAGGGCGTGCGTGGCGACACCGGTGCCGACGACGGCGGGGATGCCGAGCTCGCGCGCGATGATCGCGGCATGGCAGGTGCGGCCGCCGCGGTCGGTCACGATTGCCGAGGCGCGCTTCATGATCGGTTCCCAGTCGGGATCGGTCATGTCGGCCACGAGCACGTCGCCGTGGGCGAAGTCGGCCATCTGGTCGATCGAGCTCAGCACGCGGACGCGTCCCGCGCCGATGCGCTGACCGATCGCGCGTCCCTCGACGAGCACCGGGCCGCGCTCGGCGAGCACGAAGCGGCGCAGGACGTTCGTCGAGCGCCGCGACACGACGGTCTCGGGGCGGGCCTGCAGGACGTAGAGCTGCCCGTCGACGCCGTCCTTGCCCCACTCGATGTCCATCGGACGTCCGTAGTGCGCCTCGATCACGAGGGCGATGCGACCGAGTTCCTCGACCTCCGCGTCCGTGAGAGAGAACCGGCCCCGGTCCGCGGCATCCACCTCGACGAAGGCCGTGCTGCCGTCGACGTGCTGACCGTCGGTGTACCGCATCGCGATGGCCTTCTCGCCGACCGAGCGCTTGAGGATCGCGGGGCGGCCGGCGCGCAGCGCCGGCTTGTAGGCGTAGAACTCGTCGGGGTTCACGGCGCCCTGCACGACGGCCTCGCCGAGCCCGTACGAGCTCGTGAGGAACACGGCCTCGTCGAAGCCCGACTCGGTGTCGAGGGTGAACATGACACCCGAGGATCCGATGTCCGAGCGCACCATGCGCTGCACACCCGCGGAGAGGGCGACCTCGTGGTGGTCGAAACCGTGGTGCGCGCGGTAGGCGATCGCGCGGTCGTTGTAGAGCGAGGCGAACACGCGACGGATCGCCTGGAGGATGTTCTCGATGCCGCCGATGTTGAGGAAGGTCTCTTGCTGCCCCGCGAACGAGGCATCCGGCAGGTCTTCGGCGGTGGCACTCGACCGGACCGCCCACGTCACGGCCTCGGGGTCCGCTTCGTCGGCGACGAGCGCGGCGTAGGCGGTGCGGATGTCGGCCTCGAGGTCGGCCGGGAACGGCTGTTCCTCGATCCACGCGCGCACCCGGGAACCGAGCTGGCTCAGGGCCGCGACGTCGTCGACGTCGATGCCGTCGACAGCGGCGCGGATGCGGGCGTCCAGACCCGCGTGGCCGAGGAAGCGCCCGAAGGCCTCGGACGTCGTGGCGAAACCCGGGGGGACCCGTATGCCGGCGGATGCCAGGTGCGAGACCATCTCGCCGAGCGAGGCGTTCTTGCCGCCGACCCGGGCGAGGTCGGTCATACCGATCTCGTCGAAACGCAGGATGTTGGTCATGGGGTGGGCCTTTCGTGGGGTCGGTCGCGCAGGTTCATGGACTGCAGGATCACGGCGGACATCTCCTCGACGCTCCGGGTCGCGGAGCTGAGGAAGGGGAGGCGGGTACGGCGGTAGAGGTCTTCGGCGCGGCGGATCTCGAGGGTGCACTGCGCGAGGCTGGCGTACGTCGAGTGCGGGCGCCGCTCATGCCGCACCTGGCTGAGGCGCAGGGCGGTGGTCGTGAGGCCGAAGCATCGGTCGGCGTGCGGCGCGACGATGCGGGGCAGGCCGTCGGTGGGGAAGTCGTCGTCGGTGAGTGGATAGTTGGCGACCAGGAGCCCGTAGTGCAGGGCGAGGTACATCGTCGTGGGCGTCTTGCCGCAGCGGGAGGGCGCCACGATGATCACGTCGGCGCTCGCGAGGTCGCGACCGCTCTGGCCGTCGTCGTGTTCTATGGCGAACTCCACGGCACGCATGCGGCGGAAGTACTGCTCGAGGTCGCCGAGGCCGTGGTACTGCCCGGCGCGCGTCTCGGCGGTCGCGCCGAGCTCGGCCTCGAGCTCGGTGAGATGCCCGGCGAGCAGGTCGATGACCACCGCGGCGGCATCGGCGAGGCGCGCCCGGATGCCGGCATCCTTGACCGTGGCGAACACGATCGGGGCTTCTCCCGCCGCGGCGGCGCGGTGCAGGCGCGCGACGACCGCCTCGACCGCGGTGACGCTGCCCACGAACGGCACCGTGTGCCGCTCGAATCGCGCCCCGGGGAAGTTGGCCAGCAGGGCGCTGCCGAGCGTTTCGGCCGTGATACCGGTGCTGTCCGACACGAAGAACACCGCGCGTGCGCCGGTGGCGGACGTGTCGAAAAGCGGGGCCATGGCCCGACGTTAGGTGGGAGAATCCGCGTCTTCTCGCCCGTGACGAGCGAAAGATCCGTAGATCTTGCGATGACGCTAAAGAGCCGCCGACGTCCGCTGCCCGCCTCCGCGATATCTCGACATCGGCGCACACGGAGGGCGCCCAGCCGCCGAGGAATAGACTGGATGCCATCGACACCGTCTCTCCGGGGCCTTCTGTGACCACTTCCGCTTCTGCGCGCGCCTTCGACGTGCGCCACGTCCAACTCGCGCGCGCCCTGTTCGCCGCTCTGGCCGCGGTCATGGTCACGTTCTCGTCGGATCACTCCGCGGCGGTCGGCTCCAGCGTGTTCAGCGGATTCGCCCTCGCGACGGCGCTCGTCCTCGTCCTCTCGGCGTGGCTGGTCTTCCCGAGCGGCCAGCGGTCGACGCCTCTTCTCCTCGCCGTCGTCACCGGTGTCGCCGGACTCGCGGCCAGCATCGGGACGTGGCGGTCGACGACGTTCTTCTTCGTGCTCGTCATCGTGTGGGCGATCCTGTCCGGGGCGGTCGAGATCCTCGGTGCAGTGCGGGATCGGCGTGCCGGGCGGTCGGCAGCCGTCGCCCGTGACGGGCTCACCGTCGGCATCCTGACCCTGGTGCTCGCGCTCGCCTTCCTGCTCACCCCGATGCAGTACACCTACGACTACTCCATCGAGGGCGCCGGGTCGTTCACCCTCACCGGGATCGTCATCGCCGTCGGCATCTTCGGCGGGTACGCGGCCATCGTCGCCGTCTACCTTGCGATCGCGGGGTTCTCGCCGCGCCGCAGCGAGCCGGTTCCGGTCGCACCCGCCGAGGAGGCCGCATCATGACGGACAAGCCCACACGCCGCGACCTCATGAAGCCCGTCCAGCTTCTGGGGCTCGCCCTCGGCGCCGCCGTGTTCGCCGGAGTCGTCACTCTCGTGTCGATGGGGGCGTTCCAGGCCCGCCCCGCCGAAGAGATCCAGCGCGCGCTCGTGATCGGCGGCATCGCCGCCGGTGTCACCTTCATCGTCGTGCTCGTCAGCGTGGCGCTCCTGTTGCTCGCCGTCGACCCCGCGCAGGTGACGAAGCAGGTCGACCGTCCCCTGCTCGTCCCCCAGGACGACGAGCCCGACGCGGCGGATGCCGCCGAGGCGCCGAAGCGCGACGACGAGCCCGAGGCTCCGCGCAGCTGACCCTCAGACCCGTCGCGGGTCGATCATCGTCATCCCCGCGGGGGCGGCGGAGTCCATCGCGGGCAGCAGCCGTGCCGCCTCGTCGAGGCCGACGACCCGTTCGATGAGGTCGTGCGGGCGCAGCGCTCCCCCGACGATGAGGGCGAGCATCTCGGGATAGTCGACGGCGGCCATGCCGTGACTTCCGAGCACGTCGATCTCCCACGCGATCACCCGCGCCATCGGCATGGGTGTCATCCCGTCGGCGGTGGGAAGCAGCCCGATCTGCACGTGCCGACCGCGCCGACGCAGGCTCAGCACGGCGTAGCGCGCGGTCTGCGCGCTGCCGACGGCGTCGATCGAGACGTGGCTCCCACCCGAGGTCATCGCGGCGACCGCCGCGGGCACGTCCGCGCCGTCGGCGAGGATCGTGTGCTCTGCGCCGAGGCGTCGCGCCACCTCGAGCGCCGCGGGAGTCCGGTCGACAGCGATGACGCGGGCGCCCAGGGCGGCGCCGATCATGACGGCGCTCAACCCCACGCCCCCGGCCCCGACGACGGTGACCCACTCCCCGGCGCGCACGCGCGCGCGGGCGGTCAGGGCGCGGAAGGCGGTGGCGAAGCGGCATCCGAGGGCCGCCGCGGCTTCGAACGAGACCGCATCGGGGATGCCGACGAGGTTGGTGTCGGCGGATCGCACGACGACGCGTTCGGCGAAGGAGCCCCACTGCGTGAAGCCGGGCTGCTCTTGGCGCGGGCACACCTGCGCGTTGCCGGTCCGGCACCACTCGCAGTCGCCGCAGCCCATCACGAAAGGCACCGTCACGCGGTCGCCCACGGCCCAGTCGCGCACGCCGGCCCCGACCTCGACGATCGCGCCGGCGAACTCGTGCCCGGGCACGTGGGGGAGCGCGATGTCGTCGTGGCCGACCCACGCGTGCCAATCGCTCCTGCACAGCCCCGTCGCGTGCACCTCCACCACGACGCCGCCCGTCGGAGCGGTCGGAGAGGGCACCTCGCGGATCTCGAGGGGCTGGGCCTCGGCATCCATGATCATCGCGCGCATGGCATCCATTCTCCCGGGCACGCCCGCCGCCGCTCTTCGCGATGAACGCGATTCCCGCAGGGAAACGCGTTGCCTCGGCGTTGCCTGCCGGAAATCGCGTTTGTCGGCGGCTTACAGCGAGTCGACGACCCGCGACGCCAGACCCGCGTACGTCGCGGGGGTGAGCGCGAGCAGGCGCTCCTTCGCGGCGTCGCCGATGTCGAGGCCCCGCACGAACTCCGCGAGCTCGGGCCCGCCGACGCGGCGTCCGCGGGTGAGGTCCTTCAGCAGGGCGTAGGGGTCGGTGATCTGCGAGCGGCCCGCGGCGATCTCGGCGCGCACGACGGTCTGGATTGCTTCGGCGAGCACTTCCCAGTTCGTGTCGAGGTCGGCCAGCAGCACGTCCTCGGCGAGCGAGATCTCGGTGAGCCCCCGCTGCAGGTTGTCGAGCGCGAGCAGGGAGTGGCCGAAGGCGACGCCGATGTTGCGCTGCGTCGTGGAGTCGGTGAGGTCGCGCTGCATCCGGCTCGTGACGAGGGTGGATGCCAGGGTCGCGAACAGTCCGCCCGAGATCTCGAGGTTCGCCTCGGCGTTCTCGAAGCGGATCGGGTTGATCTTGTGCGGCATCGTCGACGAGCCGGTCGCTCCGGCGACGGGGATCTGCGTGAAGTACCCGAGCGAGATGTACGTCCAGATGTCGGTGGCGAGGTTGTGCAGGATGCCACCCGCGTGGCGTGCGCGGTCGTACAGCTCGACCTGCCAGTCGTGCGACTCGATCTGGGTCGTGACCGGGTTGAAGCCCAGGCCCAGCGACTCGATGAAGGCGTGGGTGAGCTCGGGCCAGTCGACCTCGGGCTCGGCGGCGACGTGGGCCGACCACGTGCCCGTGGCGCCCGAGAACTTCGCGAGGTACTCGCCGGCATCCAGCTGACGGATGACACGATCCAGGCGCCACGCGAAGACGCCGATCTCTTTGCCCATCGTGGTGGGTGTCGCGGGCTGGCCGTGCGTGCGGGAGAGCATCGCGGCATCCCGGTGCTCGACGGCGAGCTCGAGGAGGGCCGCGGTGACGCTCCGCAGCTTCGGGAGCCACACGCGCTCGACCGCGCGCTGCACGGTGAGGGCGTAGGCGGTGGAGTTGATGTCCTCGCTCGTGCACGCGAAGTGGGTCAGCTCGGCGAGGGCCGTCAGTCCGAGGCTGTCGAGACGGTCGCGCACGAGGTACTCGACGGCCTTGACGTCGTGACGGGTGACCGCCTCTTTCTCTTTGAGCCAGGCGATCTCGTCGGCGCCGAACTCCTCGTACAGGGCGCGCAGCCGGGTGCGGTCGTCGTCGCTCACCGGCGACGTGCCGAACAGCGACCGGTCGGTGAGGGCCAGGAGCCACTCGACCTCGACCTCGACGCGGGCGCGGTTGAGCCCGGCCTCCGAAAGGTAGTCGCCGAGTTCGGCGACGGTGGCGAAATAGCGGCCGTCGAGCGGGCTGAGGGGCTGCGGGGGCAGAGAGGACACGGGTCTCCCGGGGGTCGAGCGAACGGGTCAGCCCGCGGAACGGATGGCGGGCTCGAGCTGCCGGAACAGGGCCCTGCTGGCGCGTTCGATCATACCGAGCACCTCGTCGAACATCGGGGGCCCCGCGTAGTACGGGTCGGGGACGTCGAGGGTCTCGGCATCCGGAAGGAACGACAGCAGCAGAGCGATCTTGTCGGCGTCGTCGTCGTGCCGGGCCCAGCCGCGCAGTACGCGTTCATGGCTGCGGTCGAGGGCGACCACGAGGTCGTTGCGCTCGAAGTCCGAGAACTGGAACTGCCGCGCGCGGTGGGCCGCGCCGTCGTAGCCGAGACGATCCAGCGCCGCGAGGGTGCGGTGGTCGGCGCGCTCGCCGACGTGCCAGTCGCCCGTCCCGGCCGAGGTCGACACGACCCGCGAGCCGAGGCCGGCGGTGTCGGCCATACGCCGGAACACCACGTCGGCCATCGGCGACCGGCAGATGTTGCCGCTGCAGACGAAGACGACGCGGAAGGGCGCGTCGGCACTCGCGGTCATCCCCCCATTCTGTCGGGGACGGGCGCTCAGCGCATCAGCGATGTGACCGGTCGTCGCGGCTCGGCCGGAACAGGCCGCCGAGGATGGCGTTGATGATGCCGATCAGCAGCGCCGCGACCACGGTGAGCCAGAACTCCCCGGTGCGCAGTCCCCAGTCCCAGTTCTCGGTGATGATCGCCGTCAGCCACAGCAGGAAGCCGTTGATGACGAGCGAGATGAGCCCGAGGGTCAGGATGTAGAGCGGGATGGCGACGACCTTGACGATCGTGCCGATGATGCCGTTGACGAGGGCGAAGATGAGCCCGACCAGTAGCAGGGTCAGGGCGACCTGCAGCCCCTCGCCGGGGGCGAACGGGATGAGCCTCACCTGCAGGGCCGGGATCAGCGTGACGATCCAGATGGCGAAGGCGTTGACGGCGACGCGGACGACGAAGCGCATGGACCCATCGTGGCACGGGGGTCTGACACGCGCACGGGGGTCGCGGATAGGCTCGGCTCGTGAGCGAAGAGCCGGTCCTCCCCCGTATCCGCCCCGAGATCGCCGCCCTC
>NZ_VBUM01000057.1 GCF_005774735.1 Microbacterium sp. 5K110
GCCGAGCGGTCAGCGAGCAGGAGTTATGCCCGCCCGCAGCAGCCGGCCCCGCCGGGAGCCGTCAGGCGTCGAGTGCGGCGAGCACGTCCGCGGGGCTCGCCTGGATCGGGTGCGGACCCGCGATATCGATGAAGACCGTCGTGATCTCATCGCGGTGACGGTCGAGGAAGGCGCGCAGCCACTCCGGGGACTGCAGTGCGACGTGCGGCGGCAGCGTCTCGGGCTTGTGCGCCGCGTCGCTGAAGAGCAACAGCGCGATCTGGCCCGTGTTCGGGTCGCGGTACGTCCATACTTCGCCGACATCGAGCGGGTTGTCGGCGTCTCCCGCGCGCATGAGCGGCACGACCGTCGGTCCGTGCCGCAGCGCGAAGGCGATGGCGGCCATGTCCTGGGTCTGCAGAGCGTCGGTGAGGGCGGTGTTCTTGAAGTCCACGTCGAGCTTCTTCCCCTTGCGCTTCTTTCCACCGGCCATCCCCCGAGCCTATCCGCGACACCACTCCGCCCGGACGGCCCGGCGGGGCTCGGCTGACCCTCGGCAGAGAGGACACCGCGCAGACCGAAGGAAGGGGCGGATGCCATTCGGCATCCCCCCTCCTCGAGTCACCGGAGGATGAACGAGGCCGTGCCGGCCGAGGGGATGCCACCGATCGACACGCTCAAGTGGTACGTCGCGCCGCCGCCCGGGGCGAACGGACGCTCGCTGTCGCACGAGCCCACCGATGAGCGCGTCCGGTCCCACGTCAACGGAGCCGCACTGGTCACCTGCTGACCGGCGGTCAGCGTCACCTCCATGTCGCTCGGCTCGGACTGGCAGTCGGTCGAACGCCACCACACGTCGGATCCGCTCGTGACCGTGAACGACTGGGCGCTCGTGCCGACGTTCATCGTGCACGGGTTCGCCGAGGTGTTGGTCAGACGGATCGAGAGCTGCGGGTTCTCACCCTGGCCGTACTCGGCCTTGTCGGAGAGAGCCTCGACGGTGATGTCGCCGGGCGCGCACTCGACCGGTCCGGCGGGCGCGCTCGGCGACGGGCTCGCCGTCGGACTCGGCGAGGGCACGACGTCCGTTGCTGACGGCGCGGGGGCCGCGGAACTCGCGACCGGGGCAGGATCAGCGGTGGGAGCGGAACGCCACGGCGGCGCCGCGACGAGCCACACGACGAGGCCGATCACGAGCAGCGCGAGGAGCGCAGCGGCGAGACGGCGCCGACGGTAGACCGCCGGGGACGGCCGCCGCCTGCGGGGGGCATCGGTCATCGTTCCAGCGTAGGCGGCGCGGCTGTGCGCCCACGCCATCCGCGCTTACAACTGCTTGAGCATCCGTGTGTTGCCGAGCGTGTTCGGCTTCACGTGCGCGAGGTCGAGGAATTCGGCCACTCCCTCGTCGGGGCTGCGCACGAGCTGCGAGTACACGTCGGGGTCGACGACCTGCTCACCGATCGGGGCGAAACCCCGACGCGTGAAGAAGTCGACCTCGAAGGTGAGGCAGAACAGGCGACGGACGCCGAGGTCGCGCGCGTGGCCCTCGAGCTTCTCGACGATGGCGCGACCGATTCCGTGGTGCAGCCAGTCCTCGTGCACGATGAGCGTGCGGATCTCACCGAGGTCCTCCCACATCACGTGAAGGGCACCGCAGCCGATGACCACGCCGTCGACCTCCGCGACGACGAACTGCTGCACCGAGCCGTACAGCACCACGAGGTCTTTGCCGAGCAGAATTCGCTTCTGCACGTACGGCTCGAGCAGCGCGTGGATGCGTGCGACGTCGGCGGTTCCGGCGGGGCGGACGACGAACGGCGCGGGGGAAGTCATCGTCCCAGGGTACGCCGCGACGACGAAGGGGGCCCGGATGCCATGGCATCCGGGCCCCCTTTCGGACCGTTGGTCGTCAGCTGCCGGCGACGATGTCGGGAGTGGCCGAGATTTCTCCGGCCGTGCCGACACCGATCGCGACCTTCTCGCCGCGCGGCGCGCTCTCGAACGTGAACTGACCGTTCTCGACGGCCACCTTCACGTGGTCACCGGGCTCGAGCTCGCCGTGCAGGATCTTCTCGCTCAGACGGTCCTCGACCTCGCGCTGCATGGCGCGGCGCAGGGGGCGAGCACCGAGGGTCGGGTCGAAACCGATCTCGATGAGCTTGTCCTTGGCGTCATCCGACACTTCGATGGTCATGTCGCGATCGAGCAGACGGTCGGCCAGACGCTTGGTGAACAGCCCCACGATCTGGCGGAGTTCGTCCTTGTTCAGCTGCGGGAAGACGATGACGTCGTCGACGCGGTTGAGGAACTCGGGCTTGAAGTGACGCTTGAGCTCTTCGTCGACCTTGCCCTTCATCCGCTCGTAGGAGGTCTGCGCACTGCCCTCGACCTGGAAACCGACCGGTCCACCGGCGATCGCCGACGAACCGAGGTTGGTCGTCATGATGATCACGGTGTTCTTGAAGTCGACCACACGGCCCTGACCGTCGGTCAGGCGACCCTCTTCGAGGATCTGCAGGAGCGAGTTGAAGATGTCGGGGTGGGCCTTCTCGATCTCGTCGAAGAGAACGACCGAGAACGGCTTGCGGCGCACCTTCTCGGTGAGCTGGCCACCCTCCTCGAACCCGACGAACCCGGGAGGGGCACCGAACAAGCGCGAGACGGTGTGCTTCTCACCGAACTCCGACATGTCGAGCGAGATCAGCGCACCCTCGTCGTCGAAGAGGAACTCGGCGAGCGCCTTGGCGAGCTCGGTCTTCCCGACGCCCGTGGGGCCGGCGAAGATGAACGAGCCCGAGGGACGCTTCGGGTCTTTCAGGCCCGCGCGCTGACGGCGGATCGTGCGCGAAAGCGCCGCGATCGCCTGCTCCTGGCCGATGACGCGCTGGTGCAGCGCCTTCTCCATGAACATGAGGCGGCTGGTCTCTTCCTCGGTGAGCTTGAACACCGGGATGCCGGTCGCCTGAGCGAGCACCTCGGCGATCAGGCCCTCATCGACCACCGCGTGCGAGGCGACGTCGCCCGAACGCCACTGCTTCTCGAGACGCAGACGCTCCGCCAGGAGCGACTTCTCCTCGTCGCGCAGGGATGCCGCCTTCTCGAAGTCCTGCTCCTCTGACGCCTGCTCCTTCTGCTCGCGGACCTTGGCGATCTTCTCGTCGAACTCGCGCAGCTCGGGCGGGCTCGACAGGATCGACAGGCGCAGACGCGCGCCGGCCTCGTCGATCAGGTCGATGGCCTTGTCGGGCAGGAAGCGGTCGCTGATGTAGCGGTCGGCGAGGTTCGCCGCGGCGACGATCGCGCCGTCGGTGATCTGCACCTTGTGGTGCGCCTCGTAGCGGTCGCGCAGCCCCTTCAGGATGTTGATCGCGTGGGGCAGGCTCGGCTCGGCGACCTGGATCGGCTGGAAGCGGCGTTCGAGAGCGGCATCCTTCTCGAAGTGCTTGCGGTACTCGTCGAGAGTCGTCGCACCGATGGTCTGGAGCTCACCACGGGCGAGGAGGGGCTTGAGGATCGACGCGGCATCGATCGCGCCCTCGGCGGCACCGGCACCCACGAGGGTGTGGATCTCGTCGATGAAGACGATGATGTCGCCGCGCGTACGGATCTCTTTCGTGACCTTCTTCAGGCGCTCCTCGAAGTCACCGCGGTAGCGGGACCCGGCGATCAGCGAACCGAGGTCGAGCGAGTAGACCTGCTTGTCCTTGAGCGTCTCGGGAACGTCGCCCTTGACGATGGCCTGCGCGAGCCCCTCGACGACGGCCGTCTTTCCGACACCGGGCTCGCCGATGAGAACGGGGTTGTTCTTCGAGCGACGCGAGAGGATCTGCATGACCCGCTCGATCTCTTTCTCGCGCCCGATGACGGGGTCGAGCTTGTTGTCGCGCGCGGCCTGCGTGAGGTTGCGACCGAACTGGTCGAGCACGGCCGAGCCACCCTGAGCGGCACCCTGGCTCTGCTCGCCGGCGCCGGAGGCGACACCTGCGGGCTCTTTGCCCTGGTAGCCCGAGAGGAGCTGGATGACCTGCTGACGGACCTTGTTCAGATCTGCGCCGAGCTTGACCAGCACCTGCGCGGCGACGCCCTCGCCCTCGCGGATGAGGCCGAGCAGGATGTGCTCGGTGCCGATGTAGTTGTGTCCGAGCTGCAGCGCTTCGCGCAGCGACAGCTCGAGGACCTTCTTCGCCCGCGGCGTGAAGGGGATGTGACCGGTGGGCTGCTGCTGGCCCTGACCGATGATGTCCTGCACCTGCTCGCGGACGGCGTCGAGCGAGATGCCGAGGGACTCGAGCGCCTTGGCGGCGACACCCTCTCCCTCGTGGATGAGGCCGAGGAGAATGTGCTCGGTCCCGATGTAGTTGTGGTTGAGCATCTTCGCCTCTTCTTGGGCGAGCACAACCACGCGACGGGCACGGTCGGTGAATCTCTCGAACATCCTCAGTCCCTCCAGGAATGGGCTGACAGGCACGCCTCCGCGCGCCGTACATCGAGAGTAACCAGCGCCCGGATGCCGCGGACCCGTGTTCGCCGTGGGCATAGCCGTCGCGACGCGGGACTTGCGTGAGGCATCGACAATCGATAATTTATCGAAAGTCAATAACAACGATCATCGATAAGGAGTCGTCATGGCATCCCCCCGTCCGACCTCCCGCTCCCTCTCGCGCGGCGACACCGTCAGCCTGCTGCTGTTCCTCGCCGCCGGTGTCGGGCTCGCCGTCTGGGCCGTCGTGCACAGCGTCGTGACCATCGTCGACGCCCTCCCCAACCGCGACGTCCGCGTGGCGATGCCTTTCCTCCACACCGCGGCGCAGGCCCCGCTCGGCCCCGACGGTGCACCCGTCTCCGTCGAGCTCGGCTCGGGCGTCGTCGTCGCCCCCGAGCTCCCGCTCGCGTCGCTGTGGGCGCTCGTGATCGCGGAGGTGCTGTTCGCGGTCGTGGTCGCGACCGTCGTCGCCCTCCTCCTGGTGTTGACGATCGGCATCCTCCGCGGGCAGATCTTCAGCAGGCGCAACACCGCGATCGTCACGACGGTCGGAGCCGTCACCCTCGTGGGGCTGGCCGGCGTGCCGTTCTTCCAGAACATGGTCGCCAACGGCGCGCTCGCCCGGATCTCGGAGTACGGCTACGACCGCGGACTCGTGCAGACGATCGACCTGCCGGTCCTCCTGGGCGCGGCGTTCGTCGCCGCGGTCGCCGGCACCGTGTTCTCGGTGGGCGACCGTCTGCAGCGCGATACGGTAGGACTCGTGTGATGACGAATCGCCCCGAGGTCTCCCCGCGCATGGAGCACGGAATCGTCCTCCTGTTCGTCGCGGCAGGGCTCGTGATGGGCCTGGCCCTCGCTCTCCCCGCCGTGCGCGCGGCCATCGGGATCGCGATGGGCGACGGCGGATTCAGCCTCCTCACCGAGGCCCCGGTCCCGGTGACAGCCGCGGAGAGCGAGCCGGTCATCGTCTCGGCGCGATACGAATCGGCGTGGGTCGTGGCAAGCGGGCTGAGCGTGTCGGCGCGCACTCTCCTCGTCCTCGGTGCCGCGTTCGGGGCCCTGACGACCTTGCTGACGGTCGGGGCGCTGAACCTCTTCTTCCTGCTCCTGCTGTGGAGACGCCCCTTCCACTCGGCACTGGTAACCGCCACGCGGGTGGCGGGCGCAGCCCTGCTGATCGGCGGCGTCTTCGCGGCGGGCCTGGGCGGGCTGGGGCGGATGATGGCCGCCGACGAGCTGAACCCCTCCGCCGGAGGCGTCTTCCTGGTCGGCTCTGCCTTCGACCCGGCCTGGGCGCTCGTCGGTGTCGGCGTCCTGGCGATGTCCGTCGTGTTCTCGTACGGCATCCGCCTGCAGCGCGACACGGAAGGACTCGTATGACCCCGGCGGCCGAGGACGACGGACCCAGCGGCATCCACTGCCGACTCGACGAGCTGCTCGCCGAGCGGGGCATGACGCTGACGCGCTTGAGCGAGCTGGTCGGGGTGAGCATCGTCAACCTGTCGGTGTTGAAGAACGACCGCGCCCGCGCGATCCGCTACTCCACGCTGGCCGCGATCTGCCGCGCGCTGGAATGTGAGGTGGGCGACCTGCTCGTGCTGCAGCGCTGAGTCAGCCCTGCCCCAGCACCGGGATCGGACCGTCCGAGGCGATGTTGCCGCCCGACAGGGTCAGCTCGACGGGGTCCTCACCGGCGATGCCCGTGAGGTCGGCGAGCGACACGCGAGGGGCCATGTCGGCGGTGCACACCTGATCGGCGGGAGGCTCGGCGAACGTCACCGCGGCGCCACCCTCGACGGAGGTCACCGCCTCGACCTGGGGGCGGCAGGTGGAGCTGCCCCACGTCAGGATCGCGGCGAGACCGTCGCCGACCCACCCGGCACTGGGGGCGAACTCCGTCACCGCGGCCGGTGGCGTCGCCAGCGCGGAGACTGACGCCGTGCCCTCGACGGCACCGGTGACGACGACATCGAGCGGACGCGTCGGGTCTATCCCGGCGGGAAGCGCGACGTACGTCGCCCGAGGCGCGAAGTCGCGGGTGCACGGACCGTTCTCACGGTCGACCAACTCGATCGTGAGGGTGTCGCTCGCGAGAACGGCATCGCCCGACGCCACCGGGACGCACGACGAGCTTCCTCGCGTCACCACCGCGATGCCGCGGCCGGCGTCGAGCCAGCCCGCGCTGACGTCCGTCGAAGGAGCGGGGGTCGTGGCATCCACGGGCGGCTTCGTCTCGGGCGAGGACGCCGCGCCCGAAGCACAACCGGTCAGGAGACCGGCTGCGAGGAGACCGACCCCCAGTACAGCGGCCAGAGAAGCGGGACGGCGAGTCATCGGAACCTCCGGAGGGCTGTGGGGATGGGATGCCGGTCGCTCATTGCAACGCCGAGGTGAGCCGCGCAAGGTTGTCGAGGATCGTGGAGCGCAGCGGCTGGCGTCGCCATTCCTCGACCGTCAGCTCGCGACTGAGAGTGCGGTACACGTCTTCGACACGCCGCATGTCGCGGACGAACTCCTCGCCACGCACGAGCATCGAGATCTCGAGATTGAGACCGAAGGAGCGCATGTCCATGTTGCTCGACCCGATGACGGCGACCTCGTCGTCGATCGTCAGGCTCTTGCTGTGGAGGATGAAGGGCTTCCGGTACATCCAGATCTTCACGCCGGCGGCGAGCAGCGCCTCGTAGTAGCTGCGCTGGGCGTGGTAGACCATCGCCTGGTCGCCCTCTTCGGAGACGAACAGCTCGACGTGCACCCCGCGCTGGCACGCGGTCGTGATCGCCAGCAGAAGCGCCTCGTCGGGCACGAAATAGGGGCTCACGATGATGATGCGCTCGCGCGCAGCGAAGAGAAGGCCGAGGAACAGCTTGAGGTTGTTCTGGAAATCGAAGCCGGGGCCCGAGGGAACGATCTGGCAGTCGAGGTCGCCGGGGCCGGACTCGACGCTGAACAGGTCGATCTCGTCCGTGAGGGTCTCATCGGTCTCGCTGTACCAGTCACTGAGGAAGACGGCGTTGACGCTCGCGACGACGGGGCCTTCGACGCGGACCATGAGGTCGACCCAGTGGAGGCCCCGGCGGATGTTCTTCTTCAAGTTGTAGGTCGAGTCCGTGACGTTCTGCGAGCCCATGAAGGCCACGCTCCCGTCGATGACCAGCAGCTTTCGGTGGTTGCGCAGATCAGGGCGCTGGTACCGGCCCCGCAGCGGCTGGACGGGCAGCATGAGGTGCCAATGCGCACCCATCCGGTCGAGGCGGTGAAGGGTCTGGCGGTAGTACGGCTTCCCGCGGTTGGCCCAGTGATCGAGCATGACGCGCACGACCACCCCGCGCGCGGCCACCTCTTCGAGGGCGCGGAAGAAGTTGTCGGTCGCCGCGTCGGCCTGCAGGATGTAGAACTCGACGTGCACGTAG
Source organism: Microbacterium sp. 5K110 (assembly GCF_005774735.1). Lineage (GTDB taxonomy): Bacteria > Actinomycetota > Actinomycetes > Actinomycetales > Microbacteriaceae > Microbacterium. The sequence goes on from NZ_VBUM01000057.1 coordinate 7,879, forward strand.
CGGTCCGCCCGTCGAATGGCTTCCGCCATCGCGTCGAGACTCTCCTGGTAGTCGGAGATCAGGGTCGCCGCGTTGTCGCCCGCGATCGGCATGGCGCCGAGGTTGCGGTTGAGGCGGACGAGCGCGCGGAACCAGTCGGGTGCGTTCGGGCGGAGGGTGCCGAACTCGAGCGACTCGCTCGTGTCGTGGATGTAGCGGTTGATGTCGGCCTGTTTGCGGCGGCGTGTGCGCGGCAGGCGCGGGTTGCCGATCAGCAGGAACAGCAGCACGCCGACGAACGGGATGAAGTAGATCGCCAGCAGCCAGGCCATCGCCGCCGTGGGGCGGCGGTTGCGCGGGACGATGATGACCGCGGCGATGCGCACGACCAGATCGATCACGAAGAGCGCGATGACGAGCCAGCTCGCCTCGAACGTGGTGTCGATCACAGTGCCTCCTGGGCGGAATGTCCCCCCAGCGTAGTGATCGCCCCCGACACGCGGGGCATGCCGCTCAGGGGGTGGTGCCGTCGGAAGCCGGGAGCCCGCGCTTCGCGCGCTCCTGCGCCTCGATGCGCGCGTACGCCTTGCGCTCGGTGCGATCCATCCGGATCACGCTGCGCAAGATGAAGAAGAAGACCGCCGAGACCACGATGGTCGGCAGGATCGACCACAGCACGGCTGCCCACATTTCGTCCACGTCACCAGGATACGGGCAGCGCCTGAGCGTCGGGCGGGAGAGCAGCCCCTCCTCCCCAGGGCGCAACCTCTCCCGCCTCTCCCCAGATCACGGCTTTCCGCCCGCGACACGATCCGCGCCTGCGCCAGTCTCATGGCCATGTCAACGATCGTCCGCGCCGGATCCCCCGCCGAGTTCCTCGCCCTCGTCCCCCACCTGCTCGGGTGCACGCCCCGGCAGAGCCTCGCCGTCATCACGTTCGCCGGAGGCCGCTCCCTGGGCGCGCTCCGCGTCGACCTTCCCGATCCCGCCGTGTCCGAGGTCGACAGCATCGCCTCGACCGTCATCGGGATGGCGTGCAAAGTTCCCCGGACGGATGCCGTGGCGGCCGTCGTCTACACCGATCTCCGTCTCACGGATGTCGAGGACACTCCGCATCGCGCGCTCGTCGAGGCGCTCGTGGCCCGGGCCGACATCTGCGGCCTTCGCGTCACCGATGCGCTGATCGTCGGCCCCGACGGATGGGACGGCTATTTCTCTCCCGCCGCGGACGGGCCGCGGTCGCTCGACGAGATCGCGGCGGATCCGGGCGTGCCCGGTCTGCCCGAGGTCGACGGTGACCAGTTCGCGGCCGCGATGCTGCCCTCGGCCCCTCCCTCGGAGGCGAGTGCGGTGTACCGCCTGCTCACCGACATCGAGCATCTGCTCGCCCGATCGAAGGAAGGTCGGCGGCTGCCGGCGCGCCGCCGCGCGGCCGCAGGGCGCGTCCTCGACGACGTGACCGATCCTCCGGCCGTTTTCGAGAGGTTCGTCGCTCCGGGGATTCCCCTCGACGCCGACGCGATCGCCGCGGTGTCGTTCTGCCTGCAACGACCCGCGCTGCGCGATGTGGCCCTCATGCAGTGGGTCGGGGACATCACGACCGGCGACGCCACGTACGGCGCGCAACACGCCTACGGGGAAGGGCATCCGTTCCCCGCAGACCTCGCACGCCCGATGTGGGGCGAAGGGGCCCACCCGGATCCCTCTCGCCTCCTTCGCGCGCTCGATCGCTGCCGATACGTGGCCGCGGCCACACCGCGGGAGGGACGCGCGGGCCCCCTCGCCGCCTGCGCATGGCTCGCCTGGGCGACCGGTCGGTCGACCCACGCGTCCGCCTACGTCGCACAGGCGCTCGAGATCGACGCAGGTCACGGCCTCGCCGACATCGTCCGGACATTGACCGACCGGGGCCGGCTGCCCGAGTGGGTGTTCGAGCGCGAGTCGGTTACTTCACCAGGGGGAACAGGATCGTCTCTCGGATCCCGAGACCGGTGATGGCCATGAGCAGGCGGTCGATGCCCATGCCCATGCCACCCGTCGGGGGCATGCCGTGTTCGAGAGCGCGCAGGAACTCCTCGTCGATCGGCATCGCCTCGTCGTCGCCGCGCGCAGCCAGCTTCGCCTGCTCGGTGAAGCGCTCGCGCTGGATGACCGGGTCGACGAGCTCGGAGTACCCCGTCGCGAGCTCGAAGCCGCGCACGTACAGGTCCCACTTCTCGACGACGCCCGTGAGCGAACGATGCTCGCGCACCAGCGGGCTCGTGTCGACCGGGAAGTCCATGACGAAGGTGGGGCGGGTCAGGCCGCCCTTGACGAAGTGCTCCCACAGTTCTTCGACCCACTTGCCGTGCGTCTCGTGAGCGGGTGCGTCGACGCCGGACTCGGCTCCGAACGCGCGCAGCTCGTCGAGAGTCGTCTCGGGCGTGATCGTGCGACCGGCGGCCTCCGACAGCGAGCCGTACATCGAGATACGGTCCCATTCGCCACCGAGGTCGTACTCGGTGCCGTCCGCCCACGTCACGGTCGTGGAGCCCGCGACCGCGATGGCGGCATCCTGGATGAGGGTCTGCGTCAGGTCGGCGATGCCGTTGTAGTCGGTGTACGCCTGGTACGCCTCGAGCATCGCGAACTCGGGGCTGTGCGTGGAGTCGGCGCCCTCGTTGCGGAAGTTGCGGTTGATCTCGAACACCCGGTCGATGCCACCGACGACGGCGCGCTTGAGGAACAGCTCGGGGGCGATGCGCAGGAACAGCTCGGCGTCGAAGGCGTTCGAGTGCGTGATGAACGGACGGGCGCTCGCGCCGCCGTGCTGCACCTGCAGCATCGGCGTCTCGACCTCGACGAAGTCGCGCTCGGCGAACGTGCGCCGGAGGCTCGCGTTGACCTTCGCCCGAGCCAGCACCGTCTCGCGTGCCCGATCTCGCACGATCAGGTCGAGGAAGCGGCTGCGGACGCGGCTCTCCTCGCTCAGCTCGGAGTACATGTTGGGAAGGGGAAGGACGGCCTTCGCGGCGATCGTCCACTCCGACACCATGATCGACAGCTCACCCCGGCGGCTGGAGATCACCTCACCCGACACGAACACGTGGTCGCCGAGGTCGACGAGCTCCTTCCAGGCCTGGAGCGACTCGTCACCGACGTTGGCGAGCGAGACCATCGCCTGGATCCGGCTGCCGTCGCCGGCCTGCAGCGACGCGAAGCAGAGCTTGCCGGTGTTGCGACTGAACACGACACGACCCGCGACGCCCACCGTCACGCCCGTCTCGGCCCCGGCTTCGAGGTCGCCGTAGCGAGCGCGCAGCGCGGGGATCGTGTCGGTCACGGGCACGACGACCGGGTAGGGGCCGCCCGCGGCGTCGGCGCGCTCGTCGAGCAGACGCTCACGCTTGGCGAGACGGACCGCCTTCTGTTCGAAGACGTCGTCCTCGGTCGGTTCGGCGTCGTTCGCGGGCGCAGCGGGCGCGTCAGTCATCGGGAGGGCTCCTCGGGGTCGCATCGAGTTTATCGGCGGCACGACGGGCGTTTCCCCCGAGCCGCGACCGCGTCCGGTCGCCACCGCGCGTCAGCTCAGCGAGATCTCGGCGTTGTCGATGAAGCGGTGTCCGCCGACCGTCGCGGCGATGAGCGCGATCGCCCGGCCGCGATGGCCGTCGTCGACGGGCAGGAACGTCTCGGGATCGACGACCGAGAGGTACTCCAGGCCGATGCGCGGCTCCCCCATGAGCGAGGACTGCGCCGCCGCGATGCAGGAATCGACTCCGAGGTCGGCATTGGATGCCGCGGCCTCCAACGCCAGCGGGAGCTTCGCGGCGGCACGGCGGTCGGCGGCATCCAGCAGGCCCACCCGGCTCGAGATCGGGAGCCCGTCCTCGGCGCGCACCGTCGGGACCAGCGCCGTGTCGATGTCGAAGTCCAGGTCGCGGATCATGCGCCGGACCAGGAAGGCACGCTGCAGATCGCGCTCACCGTAGACGGCGAGGTCGGGGCGGACGACATGGAACAGCTTCGCCTCGACCGTGAGCACCCCGTCGAAATAGAACGGCCGCACGCGCCCCTCGTACCGGAGACCGAGGTCGCCCGCCGAGACCCGGGTGGTCGCGGTACCGGCGGGGAGGAACTCCGCAGCCGTGGGCGCGAACACGAGATCGACGCCGAGCTCGCCCAGAAGGTCGGCGTCCGCGTCCGGGGTGCGGGGATACGCCGCCGTTTCCTCCGCTGTGCGGAAGCGCAGCGGATTGACGAAAGTCGACACGACCACGAGGTCGGCCCGCTCGCGTGCGGCGCGGATGAGGTCGACGTGGCCGTCGTGGAGGGCCCCGAGCGTCGAGACGAGCGCGACGCGCGCAGCACCGCCCGGGCGATCTGCGCTTCTGGCCTCGGCCAGTCGGGTACGCAGATCCTCGATGGTGCGGATCATCCGTCGATCGTAGCGTCCGGTGGCACACCGTCCGCGCCGGCCGGACCTGTCCCCTCGACGAGCGCCTGATCGACGCTCGACCGTACGAGGGCGGACAGATACGCTCCCGTGTTCTCGACCCCGACGCCCGCGAGCAGCGTCGCCGACTGACGCACGATCGATCGGGAGAACTGCGTCGCCGTGGCCACCGCCTCGGCGTACGCCGGCCGATCGGTCTCGGCGATCACGACCGGCTCGCACCCCAACTCGACGGCCAGCGCCTGCGCGATCGGCAGCACCGGGGCGGGGGCCGTCACGGCCGCGTACGCCTGGGCGAGCTGGCGCAGATCGATCGACGAGGCACCCGTGAACACGATCGCCGGATGGACCGCCAGGGGGATGGCCCCGCACCGCAGGGCCGGAGCGAGCACCTCGACGCCGTAGACCGGGTCGGTGTGCAGCACCAGCTGCCCCGGTTGCCACGCACCGACGTCGGCCAGACCCGCCACGAGCCCGGCCAGCTGATCGTGCGGCACGGCGATGACCACGAGCTCGCTGCGGCGCACGACCTCTTCGGGCGGCAGCACCGGAAGCCCCGGCAGGATCGCCTCCACGCGGTCGTCGTCCGACCCCGACGTGATGCCCGTGAGCGCGTGTCCCGCGCCCGCGAGCGCCGCCCCCACGACCGGACCTACGCGCCCCGCGCCGATGATGCCGACGCCGAGCCGACCGTCGCGACCGCCGTTCATCGGGCCCACCGGTGGCTGCGATCGTCGGCCGCGGCGGCGACGGTGGCGCGCGCGGTGTCCTCGAACAGTGCGACCGCGGCATCCCGATCCAAAGCCCCCACCGACGTCTGCACCGTTCCCGCAATCACGTGGGCGGCGAGGGTCGCCGTGCGCGTCGCGCGAGCGACCGGCCCCTGCCGCAGCCCCACCGACTGCAGTCGCGCCAGCGGCACGACCGTGAGCGTGCGGCGCGCCCACCCGCGCCGCAGGAACAGCGCGTCGGCCGTGAGGACGGCGCCGTTGCGCCGCCAGGAGAAGGGCCGCAGCAGGCGCGCTCGCGACGGCGTGATGACGTACGGGTCGTCCTCGACCGGCCCGAGGATGCCATGACGGAAGACGTAGGTCCACTCCTCCGGCGGCAGCGCCGGGGCGAGGATCCGCAGCACCTTCTCGACGTCGTCGCGCGTACCGATGGGCAGGACCGCGGCGAACGGGTCGGTGCTCGCATCGGTCGACCCGCGCCCCGACAGCCGGTTCACCGAGACGCTCCACCAGCCGAATGGACGCCACAGCAACGGCTGGTGCACCTCGATCGCGTGGACGCGCCCCGGGGGCACCACTTCGCTGATCGTCGTGAACAGCCCGAACGTCAACCGCACGCCGTCGGAGCTGGGCGCGATCGAGTACCGCAAGCCTCGCGCGATCGAGCGCACGTAGTACGCACCGAAGCCCAGGAACGCCGGGACGATCGTGAACAGCAGCCACAGCGTCGACATCGACGCCGCGATCCCGATGGCCACGATGAGCACCACGAGCATCAGGGTCGATCCGCTGAGCACCCGCGAGGCGACGAGCCGGCCGAAGGGGATCCGCACGATGCTCTCGGGCTCGGCATCCGAGAAATCCTCGCCGTCGACGATGTTCTGGATGCCGGCTCCCACAGCCCCGGCCGCCTGCTGCACGAGCGACCCCCCGGTGACACCGACGGCGCGTTCGGCACGACGGCGTCCCGACGCCAGACGCAGGATGTCGCCGCGCACGGTCTCCGCGGCACCGGCCGAGAGATACTCCAGCTTCACGTTCGAGTCGAGGCCGGCACCGACCACCTCGAGCTTGGCGAGTCCCAGCAGACGCGCCACCATCGGCCGCGTGAGGTTGACGCCCTGAACACGGTCCAGGGGCGCGCGCCGGTGCGTGCGGAAGAGCACGCCCGAGCGCACCTCGACATCGTCATCGCTGATGCGGAACGTGTGGAACCGCCAAGACAACCGGAAGGCCACGAGGAGCACGATCAGCACCGCCAGGGCACCACCGGCGGCGATGAGGATCAGGTTGTTCGCGAAGAGGAAATCGACCGGGTCGGGAGGCAGGACCCCCGGGGGCAGATCGGTCACGGACGGCAGGAACAGTTCGAGCAGACGCTCGCGCATGTTGGCCACGATCACGCCGATGACCACGAGAAGAAACAGGCCGCCGCGCAGCAGCGGCGTCAGCGGGTGCAGCCGCTGCCACTCGCCGTCGCTCAGCGGCGAGCGCACGACCGTGCGGGGCGGGGCGTCGTCCGAGGCCGCGGCAGCACCCGCCGACGCAACACCCGCCGGCGGCGGGCCCCACGCCGGATCCGGCGCCGAGTAGCCAGGAGCCGACGCATCGGGTCCCGGAGCAGGGTTCGACGCGTCGGGGATCGAGGGGTCGGTCACAGTCCGGTCCGTCGGGTCTCGGCGACGTCGATGAGCGTGTCGCGCAGCTGCTCGGCCGCACCCTGCGTCAGGCCGGGGATCGTCACGCCCGTCGAGGCCGCGGCGGTGACGAGCTTGAGTTGCGCGATGCCGAAGCCGCGGTCGAGCGGCCCGTGCGTGATGTCGACGAGCTGCATGCGCCCGTAGGGCACCGCGACGACGCGCTGCCAGAGGATGCCGCGGCGGAAGACGAGATCGTCATGGCGCAGCTGATAGCCGAAGGACCGGGCCTGTCGCGGCGTGATGATCATGCCGATCGCGGTCACCAGGAGCACGACACCCGCCGGGATCCACTGCCAGGCCACGCCCGTGATCGCCTGCGCCACGCCCGCCGCAGCGAGCACGAGCACGAATACGGCGCCCTGCGAGATCATCTGCACCCGGACGTACGCGCGGGCGAGCTGGTGCCACGTGCCGTCGCCGAGCGGCAGTCGGCCGGGTCCTCGGGGCTCGAGGACGCGCGAGTACGTGGCGTCGTCGAGGACGGATGCCGCCGGCTCAGGCCGCGGGGGCACCGGAGTCGGGGCGCGCTCCGGGAGATCCGGGGTGTTCGTCATCGTCGTCCTTCCGGATGGTGCACAACTGCTCGGCCACGAGTCCCGCGACGACGAGGACGGCACCGCACACGGCCGTCGCGATGATCGATCCCCACGAGCCTAGCGACGGAGTGAACGGACGGGTGGAGACGAAGGCGAGAAGCCCCAGGGCGAAGCCGGTCGCCGCGGCGCCCACGAGCGACGAGGCCTTGGCGAGCATCGCGATACGCAGGGCCCGGAACGGATCGATGCGACGGCCGATGCGCCCCCGGGACGCGCGGAAGATGGGAACGGCGACCGCGACCACGATCGCCCCCAAGAGCACGAGCACCGTCGGCAGACTCGCCGCCGGCACGAACGTCGGCCGTCCGGCGGCCGTGAGACCCATGTCGAGGAGGAACCCGATCACGCCCCCGGCGAGCGCTGCGACGATGAGGATCGTCGCTCCGGTACGCTTCACGATCCGTCTCCGCGCAGCGCGACCAGCAGGGCGTCCACCCGGCCGCGGCCGGGGATCTCGGCATCCGGATCGATCTGCAGCCACGGGGCCAGCACGAACTCCCGCTCGTGTGCGCGCGGATGCGGCAGGGCCAGACGCTCGTCGTCGATGCGCGCATCGCCGTAGACGATGAGGTCGAGGTCGAGCGTGCGATCGCCCCACCGTTCGCGGCGGACGCGGCCGTGGTCGGCCTCGATGCGGTGCAGCTCGTGCAGCAGCGTCGATGGCGCCAGCCGCGTCTGCAGCAGCGCCACGGCGTTGAGATAGCGCGGCGCGGTCTCGTCCGCGCCGGCGAGGGTGACGGCTACCGTCTCGATGGGTTCGGACACCCGCACCTCCGTCGTCAACGGGAGCCGCTGCAGCGCGGAGACGGCGGCGGCGAGGGTCTCTGCGCGCGCGCCGAGGTTGGCGCCGAGAGCCACCACCGCGGCCACGGGACGATCGGCAGGAGGATCGCCGATCCCGTGGGCCAGCCGAACGCTCATCCGCGCCCCCGCCGGATCGTGACCGACACGTCGCCGAAGGGCACCGTGATCGGAGCGTGCGGCTTGTGCACCGTCACCGTCACGAGGACGACACGCTCGTCCGCGAGCACGTCGTCCGCGATGCGCTGGGCGAGCGTCTCGAGCAGGTCGGCCGCGTCGCCCTCGACGATCGCGACGATGCGTTCGGCGAGCTCGCCGTAGTGCACGGTGTCGACGACGTCGTCCGTCTCGGCGGCGGGCCGGAGCGAGAGCTGCAGGACGACGTCGACGACGAACTCCTGCCCCTCGCGCTTCTCGTCGGGGTACACGCCGTGGAATCCGTGGGCGCGCACCCCCGTCAGCGTGATCTCGTCGGCGAAGTCCATCAGGCCTCCCAGGCGCGGGCGACGGCGAGCGCGTCGCGGGTGGTCGAGATGTCGTGCACGCGTACCGCCCACGCCCCGGCGCGGGCGGCCAGGACGCTGGTGACGGCGGTGGCGAGGTCGCGGCGCGAAAGGTCGGCGTCCTCGCCGAGCGCGTCGGCGAGGAAGCGCTTGCGGCTGGTGCCGACCAGCACGCGGCAACCGAGGGCCGTCAGCCGCGGCAGGGCGCGCAGCGTCCGCCAGTTCTGGACACCGCGCTTTCCGAAACCGATGCCCGGGTCCAGCACGATGCGCTCGCGCGGGATGCCGGCCGCCTCGGCCGCACGGAGTCGCTCCGCGAGCTCGCCCGCGACCTCCGCCGCCACGTCGTCGTAGTCGGCGTGGGCGTACATCTGCGACGACGGTCCGCGCCAGTGGCCGAGGGCGATGTCGGCATCCGTGTCGGCGACCGCGGCGAGCATGTCGGGATCGGCCAGACCGCCCGAGACGTCGTTGACCAATCGCGCCCCCGCGGCGACGGCCGCGCGCGCGGTGGACGCGTTCATCGTGTCGATGCTCACGAAGAGCCCCGCGGATGCCAGCGCCTCGACGACCGGCAGGACGCGCTGCTGCTCGATACGCGGCGCGATCCGGTCGGCACCGGGTCGCGTGGACTCGCCGCCCACGTCGAGCAGGTCGGCGCCCTGCGCACTCAGCGAACGCGCGTGGGCGATCGCGACGTCGGGGTCGAGGAACCGGCCGCCGTCGCTGAACGAGTCGGGGGTGACGTTGACGATCCCCATCACGAGGGTCACGGGCGCCCCCTGCCGATCAGAGCCACCAACTCGGCACGAGCGACGGGGTCGGTGTAGACCCCGCGCGCGGCGATCGTGACGGTCGAGGCGTTGGGCTGGCGGCCGCCGCGCATCGTGACGCACTCGTGCGTGGCATCCAGGACGACCAGCACGCCGCGCGCGTCGAGCGCACCGGCGATCGTGTCGGCGACCTGCTCGCCGAGGCGCTCCTGCACCTGCGGACGGGCGGCCAGGATGTCGATGACCCGCGGCAGCGCGCCGAGGCCGACGACCTCTTCGCCGGGGAGATACGCCACGTGCGCCCGCCCGCGGAAGGGCAGCAGGTGGTGCTCGCACATCGAGCGGAACGCGATGTCGCGCAGCATCACGGCGCCGGAGGGCAGGGTATCGGGCGCCGGCCCGCGGCTCACCGAGATCGTGTGCTGCAGCGGGGCACCGGCATCCTGCCCCACTCCCCCGAAGAACTCGCTCCAGGACTCCGCCACCCGCGCCGGGGTCTGCCGCAGGCCCGGGCGATCGGGGTCTTCTCCGATCGCCTCGAGCAGCTCGCGTACGAGCGCGGCCACGCGCTCCCGGTCGACGGCCACGGCGCCTTAAGCGGTGGCCGGACGCGTCTGCCCGCTCGGCCGCCGCTGCGGCTGGGTCGCGGTCTGGGCGTCGGCCTCGACGGACGCGGCGACGCCGGCCGTGTCAGGGCGGCGGGGGACCTCGACCGGCGGCAAGGTCGACACCGGACGGTCGCCCGACGACAGCCACTGCGGGCGCGGGGGCAGGCGCTTGACGTCCGTGAAGATCTCGGCGAGCTCGATGTGGTCGAGCGTCTCTTTCTCGAGCAGCGCGAGCGCAAGGCGGTCGAGCACCTCGCGGTTGGCGTTGATCACCTGGTAGGCCTCGTTGTGCGCCTGCTCGATGAGACCGCGCACCTGCGCATCGACGCGCTCGGCGATCCGCTCCGAGAAGTCACGGCCGTGACCCATGTCGCGGCCCATGAAGACCTCGCCCGACGACGAGCCGAGCTTGACCGGCCCGACATCCATGGTCATTCCGTACTCGGTGACCATCTTGCGGGCGATGCTCGTGGCCTTCTCGATGTCGTTCGAGGCGCCGGTCGTGGGGTCGTGGAAGACGATCTCTTCCGCCACGCGGCCGCCCATCGCGTACGTGAGCTGGTCCTGCAGCTCATTGCGCGTCACGGAGTACTTGTCGTCCAGGGGCAGGACCATCGTGTAACCGAGGGCCTTGCCGCGCGGGAGGATCGTGACCTTGGTGACGGGGTCGGTGTGGTTCATCGCCGCCGCCGCGAGCGCGTGTCCGCCCTCGTGGTAGGCCGTGATGAGCTTCTCCTTCTCGCGCATCACGCGCGTGCGGCGCTGCGGCCCCGCGATCACGCGGTCGATCGCCTCGTCCAGCGCACGGTTGTCGATGAGCTGCGCGTTCGAGCGCGCCGTGAGCAGCGCGGCCTCGTTCAGCACGTTGGCGAGGTCTGCACCGGTGAAGCCGGGCGTCTTGCGCGCCACGACCTCGAGGTCGACGGACTCCGACAGCGGCTTGCCGCGACCGTGCACCTCGAGGATGCGCTGGCGCCCCTTGAGGTCGGGGGCGTCGACGCCGATCTGCCGGTCGAAACGGCCCGGGCGCAGCAGCGCCGGGTCGAGGATGTCGGGACGGTTGGTCGCGGCGATGACGATGACGTTGACCTTGGGGTCGAAGCCGTCCATCTCGACGAGCATCTGGTTGAGCGTCTGCTCGCGCTCATCGTGCCCGCCGCCCATACCGGCGCCGCGGTGGCGGCCGACGGCGTCGATCTCGTCGATGAAGATGATCGCCGGCGAGTTCTCTTTCGCCTGGTTGAACAGGTCGCGCACACGGCTCGCGCCGACACCGACGAACATCTCGACGAAGTCGGAACCCGAGATCGAGTAGAAGGGCACGCCGGCCTCACCGGCGACGGCACGCGCGAGAAGGGTCTTGCCGGTTCCGGGAGGGCCGTACAGCAGCACACCCTTCGGGATGCGGGCACCGACCTCTTCGAACTTCTTCGGGTCCTTGAGGAAGTCCTTGATCTCCTCGAGTTCCTCGATCGCCTCGTCGGAACCCGCGACATCCTGGAAGGTCACGGTGGGCGTCTCTTTTGTCACGAGCTTCGCCCGCGACTTGCCGAACTGCATCACCTTGCTGCCGCCGCCCTGGGCGCTCGAGAGCAGCCACCAGAAGAGCAGACCGAGCAGCACGAGGGGGAGCATCAGCGAGAGGAAGCCGTCGAACCAGCCCGGTCGTGGAACCACGTCGTTGAAGCCGTCCGAGGGCGCGGCGGTGTCGATCGCGGTGGCCACCTCGGACGCGCGAGCCTTGCCGTAGTAGAACTGCACGGTGTCGGCGCCCTCGAAGGGCTGCGAGAGCTTCAGATCGACGCGCTGGTCGACGTCATTCGTCGTCGACGAGGTCACCGTGCCGCCCTTGAGCAGCTCCAGACCCTCTTGCGTGGAGATCTGGCGTGCTCCGCTCAGGTTCGAGATGAGCGAGAAGCCGATGACCAGAAGCAGACCGACCAGCAGAACGTAGATGATCGGATTGCGCGTGATCTTCTTGAAATCCATGGTGGGCGAGCCCAGCCCTTTCGTGATCCGCCGGGAAAAAGCGGTGCAATCAGGCTAACGCCCGCCGGCTATGCCGAGACTGTGCGTTCGTCGTGGGCGTACGCGGGTGATGGATGCCACGCCCCGGCGCCCGGCATCCCCGCCGTCGTCAGGAGTAGACGTGCGGCGCGAGCACGGCGACGTCGCGCAGGTTGCGGTACGTCTCGGCGTAGTCGAGGCCGTAGCCGATGACGAAGTCGTTGGGGATGTCGAAGCCCACGTAGCGGCAGTCGACCTCGACCTTCATGGCATCCGGCTTACGCAGGAGCGCGAGGACCTCGACCGACTCGGCCCCGCGCGAGGCGAAGTTCTCGAGCAGCCAGCTGAGGGTCAGGCCCGAGTCGATGATGTCCTCGACGATCAGCACGTGCTTGCCGGTGATGTCGGTGTCGAGGTCCTTGCGGATCTGCACCACGCCGCTGGAGCGCGTGCTCGCCCCGTACGACGACACCGCCATCCAGTCCATCGTGACGTGCATCGGCAGGTGCCGGGCGAAGTCGGCCATGACCATGACCGCACCCTTGAGCACGCCCACCAGTACGACGTCGCGACCGGCGTAGTCGGCCGCCACCTGGGTGGCGAGTTCGGCGAGCTTGCCGTGGATCTGCTCCTCGGTGAGGAGGACTTCGCTGATGTCGTCGGAGATGTCGGCCGCGCGCATTGGGCAAGTCTACGCAGGCGGATTCAGGATGCCGCGCGCGCGACGATCTCGATCCGGCCGCCGACCCGACGTGCCAGGCAGCCCGGCAGATCGATCGGGCCCTGGCCGCGCCAGTCGGTGGCGAGGCGCGCGACCTCGAGGGTCTGCGTCCGGGTGAGGGCGACGCCGAACTCGCTGTCGACCACGTACCGCACGATACGGTTGCGCAGCGCGGCGGGGTTGGCCGCCAAGGCCGCGACCGACACCGAGATGCCGGCCTCGGCGTGCTCGACGATGTCCTCGATCGTCTCGTCGATCATCTCCTGGAACGCCGCGGCGTCCTCGCGCAGCTGATCGGCGGTGCGCGCGAGGGCCTCGGCGACGCCGGGGCCGAGCTCGGCCTCCAGCACCGGCAGCACGTTCTCGCGCACCCGCACCCGCGCGAACGCGGGGTCGGAGTTGTGGGGATCCTGCCACGGATCGAGCCCCTGCGCCTCGCACGCGGCGACCGTGGTGGCTCGCCGCACGGAGAGGAGCGGTCGCAACAGGACCGTTCCGGTGGCATCCCGACGCTCGGGCGCCATGCCCGACAGGCTCACCGACCCCGACCCGCGCGCGAGGCCGAGGAGCACCGTCTCGGCCTGGTCGTCGAGAGTGTGGCCGAGCAGCACCGCGTCGGCTCCGACCTCGGCGGCCGCGCGCGCCAGGGCCGCGTATCGCTCCGCGCGGGCCGCAGCCTCGGGACCGTCCCCCGCGCGCACCTCGACCGCGACCACCCGGGCCGGCAGCCCGAGCCCGCGGGCCGCGTCCGCCGCCCGCTCCGCGATCACGGCGGAGCCCGGCTGGAGCCCGTGGTCGATCACGACGGCCTCGGCCCGGATGCCGTGCCGCGGCGACTCGAACGCGGTCGCCGCCGCGAGCGCGAGCGAGTCCGCACCGCCCGAGAGCGCGACCACGATGGCACCACTGCGCCCCTCGAGGCTCGCCCGCACCGCGCGCCGCACCTCCGCGACGGCGGGGTCGAGTCCGGGTCGCCGCTCCTGCATGGCATCCACGCTATCCGTCGACGCCCGGGCGCGCGCACTCACGGGCCCCCGCGAACACAACGCAGGAAGTCCGTCGTCCGAGCACGGCGGGCGGCCGGGAATCCGCGGGCCCCTCGCAGATCTCCTTCGTCGTGTCGCGGTGAGCGGCGAAGCCGACGGCGGCGGGAGCGCCACGGCTAGGCTGGGCGGCGGAAAGCCACCGATCTAAGGAGCACACGTATGGGCGCGTACGACGCCGTCATCGAGATCCCGCGCGGCAGCCGCGTGAAGTACGAAGTCGACCACGGCACCGGCCGGGTCTTCCTCGACCGCATCCTCTACACGGTGTTCGGCTACCCGGCCAACTACGGCTTCTTCGAGAACACCCTCGGCGAGGACGGCGACCCGCTCGACGTGCTGGTCCTCCTCGACCGCGACCTCTACCCCGGCATCCTCGCGAAGGTGCGCCCCGTCGGCGTGCTGAAGATGAGCGACGAGGCCGGCGGCGACGACAAGGTCGTCGCGGTCCTCGCGAAGGACCCCCGCTGGGACCACATCCAGGACGTCGGCGACATCGACGAGTGGACCAAGAAGGAGATCTCGCACTTCTTCGAGCACTACAAGGACCTCGAGCCCAACAAGTGGGTCAAGGTCGACGAGTGGGCGGATGCCGCCGAAGCCGAGCGCCTGGTCGACGAGGCGTTCGCGCGCTTCGAGGAGCACGACGCCCAGACCAAGACGCAGGGTGAGGGCGAAGCCCCCAACACCCTCTGACCTCTCCGGTCACGACGAAGCCCCCCGGTCCTGGACCGGGGGGCTTTCGCGTTGCTCAGACCCAGATGCCGCGATCGCGGAGCCACGGGGCCGGGTCGGTCGTCCCGCCCCACGGCGGGTAGACCTCGAAGTGGAGGTGGCAGCCGAAGGAGTTTCCGGTCTGCCCGGTCGCGGCGATCTGCTGACCGGCCGAGACGCGCTGACCGTTCGAGACGTAGATGCCGCCGTTGACGATGTGCGCGTATCCGGTGCCCGACCCGTCGTCGTGCTGGATGCGGATGTAGTTGCCGTAGCCGCCGTTGTAGCCGGCGTAGGTCACGCGGCCGCTCGACGCGGCGTAGATGGGCGACCAGCATCCGGCGCCGAAGTCCAGGCCGAGGTGCCACGTGCTCGCGCAGTAGCTGGAACCGCACTGGCCGGTCCGAGGACCGTAGCCCGAGGTCGTCCCAGCCGAGGAGGGCCGAGCCCACC
>NZ_VBUM01000058.1 GCF_005774735.1 Microbacterium sp. 5K110
GTGCCGGGCGTCGCGGGGCGGGCCGAACTCCTGAGTTTTTGTCCTCGCGCCCCGTTCTTGCGCCGTGCAGGGGCCGGACCGGTGGGTTTCTCCGGAGTTCGGCACGTTCGACCGCCCGGTCGGCTCGCGCCGGGTGCAGTCCGGCCCGGAGCAGCACGAGCCCGCGGGGCGACGGGCCGGACGGGTCGGCAGACCCCGCCGGGAACCTCGTGCGCGCGCGGCGCCCCGGGGATCACACCCCGTAGAGCTCGCCGACCGGAACGGTGACGGGCAGCACGTTGCCGGCCGGAGCCAGCGGGCACGCCCACGCGGGGTCGTAGGCGCACGAGGGGTTGTACGCGAAGTTGAAGTCGAGCACGAGGGTGTCCGGCGCGGTACCGGTGCCGAGGTCGGCACCCTTGATCGTGTCGAGCAGGTAGCGGCCGCCTCCGTAGGTGCCGCCGGGGCGTCCGGCCGAGGCGTCGCGGACGGGCACGAAGAGGCCGCCTCCGTAGGAGGTCAGCCGCCACACGTCGAGGGATCCGGTGTCGGGTAGCTCGACGCGGCCGATGCGTTCGAAGCCGACGTCGCCGTCGGTGCCTGTCGTCGCGACGAAGGAGGCGTCGTCGGCGTCGAGCAGCGTGACCTCGAACCGCCACGCGGCGTCGTACGGCGCGAGCGGCAGTCCCGCGAACCCCTCGCGCTGCTCGGGCAGCAGGGGAGTGGCGGGGTGGTCGGCGAAGAGGGCGTCGCGCTCGATGCGCCACAGCTCGTGGGCCTCTTCCGGGTCGTCCAGCTCGCGGATGGCGGCGTAGAGCGCGAAGACGCGGCGTCGCCAGTCGGCGATGTCGAGGGCAGTGCGGGCGGCGCGGGAGGTCATGCATCGAGCGTAGGCGGGCCGACAAAGCCGTAGGGCGGGCTGGACACGGCCGTCCGCCGAGTGTGAGGCGCCAGAATCTGGCGCTTCGAGGCCGCGCGGGGCGACAGGTATTGGCACCTCATGCGCAGGGCAACGGGGCAGACACGGCGCGCGCCGACCGTTAGCGTCGGGGCATGGCATCCCCGCGCATCACGCTCACCGTGCCCGGCCCCGACGGCGATCGCGAGATCGGCGTGTCCAACCCCGACCGTGTGCTGTGGCCTGAGGTCGGGATCACCAAACGCGAACTCGCCGAGTACCTGATCGCGGTCGCGGAGCCGTTCCTCGCCGCGAACGGCAACCGGCCCGTGTCGCTCGAGCGGTTCCCCGACGGCGTCGGCGGGGAGAGCTTCTTCTCGAAGAACCCGCCGAAGGGGGCGCCGGCGTTCGTCGAGGCGGTCACCGTGACGTACAACAGCGGTCGGCGGCATCCGCAGCTCGTCCTCACCGAGATCGGGTCGGCGGTGTGGGCGGCGCAGATGAACACGATCGTGTTCCACCCGTGGGCCTCGCTCGCGAGCGACCCCGATCATCCCGTCGAGCTGCGCATCGACCTCGACCCGCAGCCGGGTACGGGCTTCGCCGAGGCCGTGACCGCCGCGCTCGCGCTGCGCGACGTGCTGCATGACGCGGGTCTGGAGCCCTGGATCAAGACGAGCGGCAACCGCGGGCTGCACGTGTTCTGCCCCATCGAGGCGGCGCATGAATTCCTCGATGTGCGCCACGCCGTCATCGCCGCGGCCCGGGAGCTGGAACGACGGATGCCGGATGCCGTGACGACCAACTGGTGGAAGGAAGAGCGCGGTCAGCGCATCTTCGTCGACTTCAACCAGGCCAACCGCGACCGCACCATGGCGGGGGCGTACTCGCCGCGGGCGCTTCCGACCGCGACCGTGTCGACCCCGGTCACGTGGGAGGAGCTGCACGACGTCGACCCGCTCGCGTTCACCGTTCGCAGCGTTCCGGAGCGTCTGGCATCCCTCGGCGACCCGTGGGCGGATTTCGCCGCCGCCCCCGGCCGCATCGACACGCTGCTGGAGTGGTGGCAGCGCGACCTCGAGGCCGGTCTCGGCGAGCTGCCGTTCCCGCCCGAGTTCCCCAAGATGCCGGGCGAGCCGCCGCGCGTGCAGCCGTCGCGGGCCAAGAACGCGGCGGAGTAGCGCTGCGCGGGGCTGTGGCGGCGGGGCTGGGCGCCGCGGCCCGGCGTGGGGCGGTGCGCTGAGAACAGGGGATGCCACTCGGCGCAGCGCCTGTTCTCGGCGCGGCGCGTGTTGTGGGAACCGCCGGGGCCGTGACGCGAACGGTGCGGGGGCCGTGGCGGGGCAGCGCCTGTTCTGGGAACCGCCGGCCCGGCGCTCAGTCCAGGACGTCGCCCAGGTCGTACGCGCCGACGGTCTCGAGTTGCTCGAAGGTGCACGAGGTCGCGTCGCGGTCGGGACGCCAGCGCTCGAACTGCACGGTGTGCCGGAAGCGCATGCCCTCGAGCTGGTCGTACCGCACCTCGAGCACGCGCTCGGGGCGCAGCCGGACGAACGACACGTCCTTGGATGCCGCGAATCTCGAGCGGTCGGTCTCGCCGACGACCGCTTCGCCCTCGGCATCCCGCTCGACGAGGGGCGCGAGTTCGTCGATGAGTTCCAGCCGACGCTTGTCGGTCCACGCGGACACCCCGCCGACGCCGTGCAGCCGACCGCCGTCGTCGTAGAGGCCGACGAGCAGTGAGCCCACGCCCTGCCCCGACTTGTGGATGCGGTAGCCGAGCGCCACCACGTCGGCGGTGCGGGCGTGCTTGATCTTGAACATCGTGCGCTTGCCCGGGGCGTAGGGCTGTGCGAGGGGTTTGGCGACGACGCCGTCCAGGCCCGCTCCCTCGAACTCGGCGAGCCACCGGCGGGCGAGGTCGGGGTCGTCGGTGGTGCGTGTGACGTGCACGGGGTGGGGGACCGCACCGAGTAGGTCGACGAGCTGCGCGCGACGCTCAGCGAAGGGCTCGCTCTGCAGGTCACGGTCGCCGCGCGCGAGCAGGTCGAACGCGATGAACATCGCCGGGGTCTCTTCGGACAGCAGCGCCACGCGCGAAGCTGCCGGGTGGATGCGTTGCGAGAGGGCCTCCCAGTCGAGGCGCTGCCGGCCCGGCTCGCCACGGGCCACGACCACCTCGCCGTCGAGGAGGCACGGCCCGGGCAGGAGCCGGGCGAACGCGTCGACCAGTTCGGGGAAGTACCGCGTCAACGGCTTTGCGCCGCGACTGCCGATCTCGACGTCGGTTCCGTCCCACGACACCAGCGCGCGGAAGCCGTCCCACTTCGGTTCGTACGACAGCCCGCCCGACACCTTGCCGGGCTCGGGGACCTCGGGCACGGCCTTCGCCAGCATCGGGGCGGGGATGTCGTACGGCATCGGCTCAGCCTTCGCTCTCGCTCCCGGCCAGCGGCACGGGGTTGCGGCGCTTCTTGCGGCGCGCCCACTCGGCGGGCTCGTCGGGACCGTTCCAGACGGTGACGATGCCCCACGCCACGGCGGTGAGGGGCACGGCCAGCAGCGTGCCCAGGATCCCGCCGATCGCGGTTCCGCCGGCGAGGACGATCAGGACGACGAACGAATGCAGCTTCATGGACCGGCCCATGAGCACCGGCTGGAGGAAGTTGCCCTCGAGCTGGTTCACCAGGACGACGATGCCGACCACGATGAGCGCGACGACCCAGCCGTTCGTGACGAGCGCGACCAGAGCGGCCAGGATGCCGGCGGTCACGGCGCCCACGATCGGGATGAATGCCAGTAGGAAGACGAGCACCGCGAGCGGCAGCGCGAGAGGGATCTGCAGGATCGCGAGACCGATGCCGATGCCGATCGCGTCGACGGCGGCGACGGATGCCGTGCCGCGGACGTAGGAGCCCAGCACCGTCACGGTCTTGTCGCCGATGCGGCGAGCCCGGTCGTAGTGGCTGCCCCGGAACGGGCGCAGGACGAACTCCCACATGCGCGGGCCGTCCTTGAGGAAGAAGAACAGGATCACGACCAGGAGCACGAAACCGGTGACGAACGACGCGACGGCGCTGACGCCGGCCAGTGCTCCGCTGCCGAACTGCGCGCTCGTCACGAAGTCGGTGATGGCCTTCACGGCCCCGTCGATCTGGTCGGGCGAGATCGCGAACGGAAGCGTGTGGTACCAGTCCTGTGCCTGCTGGAACCCCGACACGGCCTGCGTGCTCAGCTCGTCCCACTGGTCGATGACCGCGTTGACGACGAGCCAGCCGAGCGCCCCGAGCACGGCGACGACCGCGAGCAGGGTGAGAAGCGTCGCGAGTACCGCGGGTACGCCCTTACGGCGCATCCACATCGTCACCGGTCCGAAAGCGGAGGCGAAGATGAGCGCCAGGATCAGGGGGATGATGACGAGCGTCAGCTGCTGGATGCCCCAGATGAGGCCGGCGACCAGCAGCACAACGACGATGATCTGCACCGCGCGCACGGCGAGGCGCCCGAACCCGTCGGCCCACAGGCTGCGCGGAGGCGCCTCGACGGCGGCAGCGACGGTATTCGCGAGGTCGTGGGACGCGGGATGGCGAGAGAACAGGCCCATGTTCCGAAGGTAGCGGGCGCCACCGACATGGCCCGTGCGGCTTGCGCGGTTCCCCGGTGCGCATTAGGTGCCCCGGGGAACCGGCATCCGGGATCAGACGAAGGCGCTCATGCCGGTGATGTCGCGGCCCAGGAGGAGTGCCTGCACGCTCTCGGTGCCCTCGTACGTGTGGATCGCCTCGATGTCGGCCATGTGCTGCATGACACCGTTCTCGAGCAGGATGCCGTTGCCCCCGAGCAGGTCGCGGGCGATCGCCGCGACGCGGCGCGCGGCGCGGGTGTTGTGGTACTTCGCCAGCGACGCCTGCGTGGGGCGCAGGCCGCCCGAGGTCTCGAGGTCGGCGAGACGTCGGCAGTACAGCTGCATCGCGGTGAGCTCGTCGAGCATCTGGGCGAGGCGTTCCTGCACCATCTGGAACTTCGCGAGCGGCTTTCCGAACTGTATGCGCTCGGTGGCATATGTCCGCGCCGCCTCGTAGCAGGCGGTCGCGTGCCCGAGCGCCGACCACGCGACGCCCGACCGCGTGGCGAACAGCACGGCCGACGCGTCCTTGAAGGTGTGAGTCCCCGGGAGCACGGCATCCGGGGCAAGACGCACCCCGTCGAGGGCGATGTGAGCCTGATGGATGCCGCGGAGCGACACCTTGCCCGTGATCACGGTGCCCGTGTACCCCGGGGTGTCCTGCTCGACGAGGAAGCAACGCACCTTGTCGTGGTCGTCGTCGCCCTCGGCATCCACGCGTGCCCAGACGAACGTGATGCCACCGGAGGCGCCGTTGCCGATCCACTTCTTGGTTCCCGAGAGCGTCCAGCCCTCGGCCGTGCGGGTGGCGGTGGTCTCGAGCGAGACGGAGTCGGAGCCGTGGTCGGGTTCCGTCAGGGCGAAAGCGCCGAGCACCGTGCCGTCGGCGAGGGGCTTGAGCCAGCGCGCCTGCTGTTCGGGGGATCCGAACATCGCAAGGGTGCGCAGGGCGAGTCCACCCTGGACGGCGAGGGCGGTGGCGAGCGAGCCGTCTCCGCGCGAGACCTCCATATTGACCAGGCCGGCCGCCAGCGGCGAGGACGCCGGGAGGTCGGGGTGCTCGATGCCGTCGGTGAACAGCTCGAGCTCGCCCATGCGCCGCAGCAGCTCGACGGGGTACGTCGCGGCATCCCACTCGGCCTGCATGCGGGTGCCGACCTCGTCGACGAAGAGCTTCGCGTTGTCCCACGCGACGCGGTCGGCGTCGGGGATGTCGGCGAAGACGGCGTAGTAGTCGGTGTCGCGGCGACCGAGCAGGTCGTACGAGGCGATGCGCTCGCCGGGGAGCGTGCGGGGCTGGGCGTCGGTGCTCATGTACTCAGTATCGCTCATGTTGGTACTGGGTGTCATGCGGTCATGGAGTGCTGATTCGCCTTCATTCGGCAGAACCCTTGCATTCTCAGACATCATTCATATGATGTTTAACGTGCAGCCGCACACCCCGTTCACAAGGCCGTGATCGAACCGCGTGTCGCGCGTCCGGGAAATCCCCCCTCGACAGGACCCCCCGTGAAGACAAGCCCCCTCCGTGGTGGCGCACTGGCGGTGATCGGAGCCCTCGCGGCCTCCCTCGCCCTGGCCAGTCCCGCCGCTGCCGCACAACCTCAGTCCCTCCATGTCTCGCCGGACGGTTCCGGCTCGGTCTGCTCTCCCGGCACACCCTGTGACTTTCTGACGGCCAAGGACCGTGTCCGCGATCTCGTCGCCGACGGACACGCCGACGTGGTCGTCGAGCTCGCCGACGGCGAGTACCGGGTCGGCGAGCCGTTGCAGTTCCGTCCCGAAGACGCCGGCGGTGACGGCGGGTCCGTGCGCTGGACCGCCGCCGCCGGTGCCCACCCCGTGATCTCGGGCGCCGATCGGGTGTCGGGATGGCGCGTGCACGACGCGGATGCCGGCATCTGGGTAGCCGACACCCCGCAGGGCGTCGACACCCGCCAGCTCTACGTCAACGGCGTCTACGCGCAACGCGCGCAGCGTCAGGTCGCCGGCGCGGATCTCGCGCTCGACGAGTCCGGGATCACGCTGAAGAACCCCGACCTCGCGTTCCTCAACGACGTCCCCCAGCCCGACCGCATCGAGTTCGAGGCGAAGGGCGACTTCACCTACCGATACTCGCCCGTGGCGAGTATCGCGGACTCGAAGCTGACGATGGTTCAGCCGGCGTGGGAGAACAACACCTGGGGATGGGACACCCCGCAGTTCGCCCTCCTGGGCGGCTCCACCTACTGGCTGTCGAACTCGCTCGCGTTCATCGACCAGATGAACGAGTGGTACATCGATCCCGACGGCGGAAAGCTCTACTACAAGCCGGGCGCAGGGGTGGACCCCAACAGCCTCGACATCGAACTCCCGCGGGTCGAGGTACTGCTGAGCATCGGCGGCACGTACGACCAACCGCTGAAGAACCTGGCGTTCGAGGGCATCACGTTCACGGGCACCTCGTGGCTCGGACCGACCACCGACGGGTACGCGACGCAGCAGAACGGCTCCTATATCAAGGGTCACTACGACTACCGACCCGACGACGCCTTCACCAGCTGCTCGCGCGGGTGCGAACAGTTCGAACGCGCGCGGACCGGCTGGTACCAGCAACCGGCCGCGGTGCAGGTGTCGGCGGCATCCGGTGTCCGCTTGGAGAACAATCTGTTCGTCGGGCTCGGGTCATCGGCACTGGGCATCGGCAACGACACCAACGCTGCACTCAGTGGCGTCGGCCTCGGTGCGCAGGACATCGATGTCATCGGCAACCGCTTCACCGAGGTCGGCGGGCATGGCGTGTTCGTGGGCGGTAACCGTCCCGAGGCCCACCACCCCGACGACGAGCGGATGATCAACCGCGACATCACGGTCGAACAGAACACCGTGACGCGCGCCGCCGTGGAGTACAAGGACAACTCCGGCATCCTGAGCACGTACGTGACCAACGCGCGCATCCAGAACAACGAGGTCGCCAACGTCGCCTACGACGGCATCGACACCGGCTACGGCTGGGGCATGAACGACGCCGGCGGATCGGGGGAGTACACCAACCGCGGGTACTACAACTGGAACACCCGCTACGAGACCCCCACGACGCTGAAGGACAACCTCGTCGCCGGCAACCTCGTGCACAACACCAAGTCGCAGTTCGCCGACGGCGGCTCGATCTACAACCTGTCGGCCAGCCCCGGGTCGGTGACCGAGCGGAACTACCTCTACAACGTCTCGGGTGTGGGGCTGTACCTCGACGAGGGCACGCGCTCGACGATCTACCGGCAGAACGTGCTGCAGGGCACGAGCCCGTGGGTGTTCACCAACGCGTACAACGCCACGAACACGAGCGACAACCTGATCACGCAGAACTGGTACAACTCCGGCGGCACTCAGACGCCGAACCTCGAAGCGAACCGCAACCGGCTCGTCGACAACGTGCAGGTGTCGGGACTGAACTGGCCGGATGCCGCGCGCCAGGTCATCTGCGAGGCCGGGGTCGCCCCCGAGCGGCGCACCGCGCTCAACGCCACCCTCTTCACCGAGGACGCCGCGTGCGGTGACACGGGCGAGCAAGTGGGTGCGCCGTTCACGACCACGGCGGCCTCGGCGCTCGACTCCTTCTTCGCCCAGTCGGACGGGCACTTCGCCATCCGTGCGCAGGGCGCGGACGTCTGGGGCGGCGGCGGGCAGCGTGACGACGCGTACGGCTCCATCTTCCAGAAGGACGCCGTGAACGCGGTGTCCAGCGTCTCCGCGCGCGTCGACACCGTCGGCGACGCGAACGCGTGGGCGAAGTCTGGCGTCATGATCCGCAACGACATCGATCAGCCGGGAGCGTCCGCCGGGTACGCGCTCGTGGCCGTCACCCCGCGCAACGGCGTCGTCTTCCACTGGGATGCCGACGGTGACGGGTACGTCGAGAGCTCGGCCGCGGCGAACGTCAACACGTTCCGCCCGGTGTGGGTGAAGCTCGACCGCAGCGGGGATCAGGTCAGCGCCTGGTACTCGTTCGACGGGACTAACTACGCGCAGATCGGCTCCGCGGTCACGCTCAGGGCAGCAGCGGCGGTGCAGGATGCCGGGATCTTCTCGTCGTCGCACGATGCCGGCCGCTCGGCTCTCAACGTGTTCAGCGACCTGCGGATCGACCGCGACGACGTGAAGCCGACCGCGACGCTCGTCGCTCCGACTGCGGCGGGTCCGTCGCGCACGCTCGACCTCCGGGTCGACGCGACCGATGACCGCGGTCTGTCGCAGATCGTGGCCAACGTCTACCGGGACGGCACACTCGTGCGCAGCACGCAGACGGCGGTCGCGGACGGGGCGCGCGAGGCGACTCACACGGCCTCGGTCGAGTTGCCCGACGGTCAGTACCAACTGAAGTACAACGCGCACGATCGCGCGGGAAACGTCTCGGCGACCGGGACGTTCGCGTTCACGATCGACGCGACCGCACCGACGGTGACGGTGAAGGACGGGCAGAACTTCACCGTCGCCACCGGAGACTCGTACGACCGGGTGAGCTTCAAGCTCTATGACGCCGGTCGGATCGACCGGGTCGAGCTCAACGGCGTCGTGAAGGACCTTTCGGACAACACCTGGTCCGATGTGAACTTCGTCGCTCCCGGCGTCTTCGGCGCGGTCCGCGGAGAGAACACGCTCGTCGTGTTCGATGTCGCGGGTAACACGCACACCACGGTGTTCACGCTGAACTGACGAACGACCGTGCCCCCTCGTTCCGCAGAGCGAGGGGGCACGGTCGTGTCCGGCACAGGTTCACCGCACGACGGGGTCGCCCTCTGCCGCCGCAAGGAGCTCCAGCTGGCGGCGGTGCGGCAGGCTCTCCCAGTCGCCGCGGCCGAGACAGGCGAAGGCGCCCGCCGCCACCGCCGTGTCGATGCGGTTCTCGAGCGAGGCGCCGCCCAGGTGCTCCGCGAGATAGCCGGCCACGAACGCATCGCCCGCGCCGACCGTGTCGACGGGGCGGATCGGCCAGGCGGGTCGTCGGAGCAGCCGCCCCTCGGCGTGAACTGTGGCCCCCTCGGCCCCGCGCTTGAGCGCCACGGTCGACGGGCCCAGAGCTGCGATGGCGTCGACCAGCTCGTCGTCGGGCATCTCACCGACGATGAGCGCCGCCTCCTCGCGACCGGCGAACACCATGTCGGACTGCGTCGCGAGCCGCCGGTAGACCGCGGACGCATCTCGTCCGCGCCAGAGCGAAGGCCGATGGTTGACGTCGAACGACACCGTCGCGCCGGCCGAGCGTGCGGCTGACATCGCCGCGTCGACGGCGGCGGACGCGGATGCCGACAGCGCGGGGGTGATCCCGGTCACGTGCAGGACCGACGCGGGCGTGAGCACCGCGAGGTCGAGGTCGTCGGGGTGCAGTCGGCTACCGGCACTGCCCGCACGCCAGTACTGCACGCCGACCCGCCCCGGGGCGATCTCGGTCTTCATCATCGAGCCGGTGGATGCCTCGGCATCGACGGTGACGCGGAGCTCGACGCCCTCGGCGCGCAGTTCCCTGCGGATCCGCCGCCCCGCGACGTCGTCACCCACGCGTCCCATCCACACCGCACGGCCGCCGAGGCGTGCGATGCCGACGGCCACGTTGCTCTCGGCGCCGCCGAAGGACAGGCGATAGTCGGTGGCGTTCTCGCCCTCGGTCGGGTCGGCCGGGCGGAACAGCGCCATGGTCTCGCCGAACGTGACGACCGCGGCGGTCACGTCGCCGCCCGCAGCTGCATCGCCGCCCGGGCGCGCTCGGCGACGCGCGACAGGTCTCCCGCCTCGATCTCGGCGCGCGGGGCGAGCCAACTCCCGCTCACCGACGGCACCGCGGGGTGCGCGAGGTAGTCGGCCGCGTTGTGCGGACCGACGCCGCCGCTCGGCACGAAGCCCGTGTCGGCGAAGACCGCCGAAAGGGCGTCGATGGCGGCCCGACCCCCGAGAAGGTCGGCGGGGAAGAGCTTCACCGCTCGAACTCCCTCGCGCCGGGCACGCTGCACCTCCGTGGCCGAGGCCACGCCGGGCAGCACATCAAGACCACGCGTGCGCGCACGGTCCACGACATCGGGGTCGAACCCGGGGCTGACGATGAACGCCGCGCCCGCATCGGCGACGCGGCCCACCTGCGCGACCTCGAGGACCGTGCCGGCCCCTACGACGAATCCCGGCGGCGCGTTCGCGATCATCGCGGCGAGCACTTCCAGGGCGCGCGGTGTGCGCAGCGTGATCTCGGCGCAGTCGACACCCCCGTCGTGGAGGGCGTGCGCGAGGTCGGCCGCGATGTCGGGGCGGTCGCACACGATCACCGGAACGATCGGGAACGGGCGCAGCCACTCGCTCATCGGCCGAGCCAGCCGCCGTCGACGGGCAGCACGATGCCGTTCACGTAGTCCGATGCCGCAGATGCCAGGAACACTGTCGCACCGGCGAGATCCGAGCCCTCCCCCCAGCGTCCCGCGGGGATGCGCTCGAGGATGCTGCGCGATCGATCGGGGTCGCCGCGCAGAGGCGCGGTGTTGTCGGTGGCGATGTACCCGGGGGCGATCGCGTTGACGTTGACGCCCCTGGCGGCCCATTCGTTCGACAGAGCTTTAGTCAGCCCCGCGATGCCCGACTTCGCTGCGGCGTATCCGGGCACGTTGATCCCGCCCTGGAAGCTCAGCAGTGAAGCGGTGAAGACGACCTTCCCCGAGCCGCGCTCCAGCATGCCGGCCGCGACGGCCTGCGTCAGCAGGAACGGACTGGTGAGGTCGACCTCGAGGACGCGGTCCCATAGGGCGGTCGGGTGCTCGACCGCGGGGGCGCGCTCGATGGTGCCGGCGTTGTTGACGAGGATGTCGACCCGATGGTCGCGCAGGTCGTCGATGAGCGCCAGCACGGCGGTTCGGTCAGAGAAGTCGCACGCGAACGACGTGAACCCCCGCCCATGGTCGCGCACGGCGATCGCAATGGTGCTGTCGGGCTCGGCATCCCTGGTGCTGACCGCGACGATGTCGGCGCCTGCTTCTGCCAGGGCGGATGCCATGGCCAGGCCGATCCCGCGGTTCGCCCCTGTGACGAGGGCGGTGCGACCGGTGAGGTCGAACAGACCGGCGCTCACTGCTCGCCCCCGACCGCGACGAGCAGCTTCAGGGCCTGACCCGCCTCGAGCGCGGCGAACGCGTCACCGGTCTTCTCCAGGGGAACCACGTCGGTGATCAGGGTGTCCGTCGGGATCGCGCCGCCCGCGAGCAATTCGACGGCGGTCTCGAAGTCGCGGCGCTGGTAGACGCGCGCACCGAGGAATCGCAGCTCGCGCCAGAAGACGCGCTGCAGGTCGATCTCGCGAGGCTGCGGGTGGATGGCGACCACGACGATCGTGCCGCGGACCTTCGCCAACGCGGTCATCCCGCGGACAGCTGCGGCGGCACCCGAGACCTCGAACACGACGTCGGCGCCAGCACCGCCCGTCCATTCCTCCACCCAGGCCGCCTGATCGGTCGCGAGAGGGTCGAGCGTGCGGAAGCCGAGGTTCTCGATCGTGCCTCGGCGCCCGGCATCCGGCTCGATGACGACGACATCCGCCCCCGTGTGCCGGGCGACGCTCGCGATGAGGACGCCGATGGGGCCGCCCCCGATGACGACCGCGGTGTCTCCGGCGGACAGCTCCGAGCGGCGCACGTCGTGGACGGCGACGGCGACCGGCTCCACGAGAGCTCCCTCGCGCAGGTCGAGGTCCTCGGGCAGACGAACCACGGTGGATGCCGGGACGTTCCACAGCTCCTGCAACGCGCCGGGGGAGTCGATGCCGATGAAGTCGAGGTTCTGGCAGATGTGCTCGTTGCCCGCGAGGCACGCGGGGCACGTACCGTCCCAGTCCAGCGGCATCACGGTGACGCGGTCTCCCGGCATCCATTCGTCCACCTCGTCGCCGACGGCGGTGATGACTCCGCTCATCTCGTGGCCGAAGACGAGGGGTCGCTGGACGCGGGCATCCATGTCACCGTGGAAGACGTGCAGGTCGGTGCCGCAGAGGCCGGCGTACGCCACGCGGATCTGCACCTGCCCCGCGGTAGGAGCCTCCGGCGGGATGTCCACAGGGTCGACGGTTCGAGCCGAGATGTAGTGAAGTGCGCGCACGACGGGTCCTCTCCGGTGAGAGCGGATGAGGTCGACATCCGCCCCTTCACCATACGGGGTTTTCCTCATAGGTAACATGTATGATCTAATGAAAGCGCGCCGCATCGCGGTGAGTCGTCAACGACGTCGACCATGTGAGGACTGGAAATGGCAACACAGCACCGTCGCTTCATCCGTTTCGCCCGATTCGGGGCCTTGGCCCTGGCGGGGGTGACCGCTGTCGCTCTGAGCGCCTGCAGCCCCGGCTCCGGTAGCGGAGACACTTCGCTGGGCTTCCCGCAGGCCGAGCAGGAGGCCGGCAGCCCGATCACGGTGTGGGTGGATGCCACCCGCGAACCGATCATCGACGCCTTCAAGAAGGCGCACCCCGACATCCAGATCAACGCCGAGACCTACGACGGCAACGCCAGCGGTTCGGCGAGCCTCCAGACACGCATCGCGCTGTTCGACCAGGCCGGTGAGGGCTGGCCCGACGTGGTGTTCTCGACGCAGAACAACGACGCGTCCTGGGCTTCGAAGGAATCCAACGGCCAGCAGGCGTTCGCCGCCCCCGTCAACAAGGGCTGGTTCGACGACGACTTCCTCGCCGGGTTCACCCCCGGATCGCTCGATCCCCTGACGATCGACGGAACCACCTACGGGCTGCGCAACGACCTCGCGCAGGTCGTGTTCTGGTACGACCAGGCCCTCTTCGACCAGTTCGGCTACGAAGTGCCCACCACCTGGGAAGAGTATGAGCAGCTGAGCGACCGTGTGGCCCTGGAGCACCCCGGCTACCTCCTCGGCTCGGTCGGAGACGGCTTCCTCGGGTCGTACGTCTACTACTGGGGTGCGCAGGCGCCGATCTTCCAGCTCGACGGCAACGACTTCACGTCCGACTTCGGTGCCGAGAACTCGAAGAAGATGACCGACCTGCTCGACCACATGGTGGCGAACAAGACGCTGTCGACGGCTTCGGTGTTCGGCTCGGACTTCATCCAGCAGGCGCAGGGCAAGGTTCTCGGCATGCCGGGGCCCGTGTGGTTCACGGGTGCGCTGTTCCAGAACCCGGACAGCCTCAACGTCCCCGCCGGTCAGCTCGGCGCCGGCACCCCGCTGCACTGGGAGGGTGAGGACGTCGGCACCGGCAACGTCGGCGGTGGAACGTGGCTCGCATCGAGCCACTCGAAGAACCTGGATGCCGTCAAGACCTTCCTGGAGTTCGCCGCCAGCTCCGACGAGTACCAGGTCGACCTCGCGCCCGGATACCCGGCGTACGCCGAGGCCGGCGAGAAGTGGATCGCCAAGCAGGCCGCGGACGGCTACTTCGTCGGCGACTTCGAGAAGAATGTGATCGACGCCGGTGGTCAGGTGTGGAGCGGATGGGGCTTCCCGAGCTTCAGCGCCGAGACCGCGTACAGCAAGGTTGTTCTGCCGGCACTCGCCGCGGGCAAGTCCATCGGTGACGTCACCGGTGACTGGCAGGCCGAGATCCTGAACGAAGCCCAGGTGCAGGGCTACACCGTCACTCGCTGACCCCGCTCGATCCCACGAAAGGCCAGGCCATCGTCACTTCCACGATGACGCCCCTCTCCGCCGGCGCCGAAACGCGCCGGCGGGGAGGCGAGCAACGGCGTCGAAACCCGAACCGTTCCCAGTCGGCGATGGCCTATGCCTTCAGCTCGGGGTACGGCATCCTGTTGCTGTTGTTCGGCCTCGGCCCGGCCCTGTACGCGGTGTATCTCGCGTTCACCAAGGCGGGGAGCTTCGCGGGCGTAGACAACTTCGTCCGCGTCTTCGGCGACTACCGCTTCTGGCCCGCGGTCCAGCACGTCTCGGCGTACCTGGTGATCTGGCTGATTTTCCAGATCGTGTTCGTCGTGCTGCTTGCGCTGATCGTGCACAACTTCGCGTCGCGGTGGCTCTCCACGTCAGTGCGGTTCGTCTACTACATCCCGGGAGCGCTCGCGGGCGCGTCCAGCGTTCTGCTGTGGCTGTTCCTGCTCGATCCCAGCGTGAGCCCGGTGTCCGGCATCCTGCGGGGTCTCGGCTTCGACTCCTTCGTGGCCACCGTCTCGCTGGACAACCTGCCCGTCATCTTCACGATCGTCTCGTTCTGGACGGGCGCGGGGCAGTGGATCGTCATCATGTACGGCGCGCTGAACAACATCAGCCCCGAGATCATGGAGGCGTCGCGGATCGACGGCGCCGGCCCGGTGCAGACCGCGTGGTACATCCAGCTGCCCCTGCTGCGGAAGTGGATCTCGTACATGGTCGTCATGTCGATCGCCGCGGGTAGTCAGCTCTTCGTCGAGCCTCGCGTGCTCTCCCAGGCGAGCAAGGGCGTCGTCCCGCAGGACTACTCGCTCAACCAGCTCGCCTACCTCTACGCCTTCCGGCAGAACGACTTCAACGGTTCCGCCGCGATCTCCCTCATCCTTCTGGCCGTCGCCCTGATCCTGGCTGCCTTCTTCGTCTTCCGAGGAGGACTCTTTGAGCGCGACTGAAACCGCGACCCTGCTGCGCGCCGACGAGCGGGCCCGCGCCGCCCGCGCGCGTCGCCGGCGGATGACGCCCGGCGAGTGGCTCGGCCGAGCCCTCGTCGTCGTGATCGCCCTGTTCTTCGTCGTGTTCTTCCTGCTGCCCCTGGTGTGGCTGCTGCTGGCCCCGACGAAGACCCCGCGCGAGCTGCTGCTGAACGGCCCGTTCGACTTCGGGGCGTTCTCGACGCTGGCCGACAACTGGAACGCCCTCATGGCCTTCCAGAACGGAATCGTCTGGACGTGGCTCGGCAACGCCGCGCTCTACACCGGCGGCGCGCTCATCCTGACGTTGCTCGTGACCATCCCTGCCGGGTATGCCCTCGCGATGATCGACTTCCGGCTGCGTCGCACGCTGCTGGCGGTGACCCTCGTGGTGATGCTCATCCCGAGCACCGCCCTCGTGCTGCCGACCTTCCTCGAGCTGAGCGCCGTGCGGCTCATCGGCAATCCGCTCGCCGTGATCCTGCCCTTCTCGTTCTTCCCCTTCGGCGTGTACCTGACGTACATCTACTTCTCGACGAGCATTTCGAAGGACCTCCTGGATGCCGCTCGCATCGACGGCGCGGGGGAGTGGCGGGTCTTCTGGCGCGTCGCCATGCCGTTGGCGACCCCGGTCATCGCGCTCGTCGGCTTCTTCAACGTCGTGGGCAACTGGAACAACTACTTCCTGCCGTTCGTCATGGTGCCGGGCCGCCGCGCCCCGATCCAGGTCGGCCTGGCCGAACTGCTCTCGAACGTGCCGCTGTTCAACCCGACGTCGGCGGGATCGGTGACCATCGAGCTTCCTGTGCTCGCGCTGGCGACCCTGGTCTCGGTCCTCCCCGTGCTGCTGATCTTCCTGTTCTCGCAGAGGTTCCTCGTCACCGGCATGACCGCCGGCGGGACGAAGGAGTGAGCGTGCTCCGCGTGGGCATGGTGTGCCGCATGGTGCCCGAGAAGCGCGAGGAGTATCTCGCGCTTCACCGCGCCGTGTGGCCGGGCGTAGAGCAGACGCTGCGCGAGGGGAACATCCGCAACTTCACGATCTTCGTCCGCGGCGACGTGCTGTTCGGCTACTACGAATACGTGGGCGAGGACCTCGCCGCCGATGACGCCAAGATGGCGGCCGACCCCATGACGCAGGAGTGGTGGGCCCGCACCGGGCCGTGCCAGGTGCCGTTCGACGACGACGGGTCGGAGCCGAACTGGCAGATCATGACCGAGGCCTGGCACCTGGACTGACCGGGATGCCGACCCCGGCCGGTGTCCCCGCATGCCGCACGTACGCGGTCGACCTCAGCGTTCGCGCGCGGTGGGGAAGCGGCGGCGCTGCCAGGCGTCGAGGATGTGCGCCCGCATCGCCGCCTCGGCCGCGGCGGGATCGCCCGCCGCGATCGCGTCGTGCACGCGCCGGTGCTCCTCGAGCGTGATGTGGAACGCGTCGGTGGACTGGTTGCCGACGAAGCGCGCGGATTGGCGCGCGCGCGAGAACAGGATCTTCGTGATGCTGCTGGCCAGCTCGTTGCCGGACAGCGTCATGACGAGGAAGTGGAAGTCGAGGTCGGCGTCCGGGAAGACCTCTGGGTCTTCGACCGATTCCTCCATACGCGCCAGGGATGCCGTGATCTGGGCGATCTGCTCGGGCGTGCCGTGCTGGGCTGTCGCCGCCGACATGGATCCTTCGAGCGCGGCGCGGATCACCGAGATCTCGTCGAGCACGCCGAGCGACGAGTCGTTCTCGAGCAGGACGGCGAGCACCACCGGATCGAGGACGTTCCACGAGGTCTTCGGCTGCACGGTCGTGCCGCGGCCGGGGGCGACGCTGATGAGCCCCTTCTCCTCGACCCGCTTGACGGATTCGCGGATGACCGTCCGGCTGACGGCGAAGTGCTGGGCCAGCTTCTCTTCGGGTGGCAGCGTGTCGCCCGGGGGCACGTCGCCCTTGACGATGGCCTCCACCAGGTCGTGCACCACGGCGACCCCGAGCCGGGCGGTCGGCGTGCGCGGCGTCGAGCTGCGCAGGGCCGACCCGATGCCGGTGGGCACGGTCTCCTCGCTCATGCGGCCAGCCTAGTCGCGCGTCATCTCGGCGTCGGGCCGTTCGTGCCGATCGGCTTCGGGCACCAGTCGGAGCCCCGCGCGGTCGGGGCGCACGTGCGGGCCCGCGCCCACGAGCCAGCTCGCGCCCCGGTCGCCGCCGTCGGCGATGAGCGCTTCGTCGACGCTTACGCCGTGCCCGGGAGTGTCGCCGAGGACGATCCCGCCGTCGGCGAAGTGCTGGTCGATGTGCAGGCCGAACGGCGCCCCGAGGTCCTGCACCTCGGCGCTGAGGTGGTTCGGTACGGCGATGGCGGCGTGGGCGACGGCCTGGTTGGCGGTCACGCCGACGGGGCTGATCGGAAGGTCGCGGCCGTGGGCGAGGATGGCGACGCGAAGGAAATGCGTCACGCCCCAGGTGCACCCCACCTGCACGACGTCGACGCCCCCGGCATCCATGATCGGACGGAACTGCTCGAGGCCCGTCAGGTTCTCGCCCGTGGCGACGGCGGCGCGGATGCTCCGGGAAAGGCGCGCGTGCCCCTCGGCGTCCCACCGTCGCAGGGGCTCCTCGACCCAGGTCAGGTCGATGTCGCGCTCGAGTTCGCTGACGTAGCGGACCGCCTGCTTGAGGTTCCACGACTCGTTGGCGTCGAACATCACGGCCGGTCGCCGGGAGTTGCGGCCCATGGCATCGCGCACGATGTGCAGGCGGCGACGGTCGGCGTCGAGGTCGCGTCCACCCTTGAGCTTGCCGCTGCTGAAGCCGAGGTCGGCCATCTGGGCGTAGAACGCGGCGAGTTCCTCGTCGGACAGGGCGATGTCGAGGCCCGAGGCGTACCCGGTGACGAAGCGGTCGCGGGCGCCGAGCAGTCGCCAGAGGGGCTCGCCGGCGGCCTTGGCCTTGATGTCCCACAGCGCCATGTCGAACGCCCCGATGCTGCCGAAGGTCGCGCCGGCGTGACCGGCCTTGAAGACGCGGGCGAGCATGCGGTCGTAGAGGGCGGTGACCGCGCGAGGGTCCTGGCCTTCGATGGCGGGGAAGAGGCGCGCGAGGTCGGCGACGTGTCCCGTGCCGACACCGGTGATGCCCGCGTCGGTGTCGACGAGGACCACGGCTTCTTCGGTGATGCCCGACGCGATGTGTCCGTTCACGTCGCCGATGGGGCGTCCCCATTCGCGGAACGTGCGGAGCACGCGGTAACCGGTGACCTTCATATCGCCCTTGACTTCCTGCTGGGGGACTCGGAGCGAGCCCACAAAGAACATACATCATATGTTACTGTTCGATCGGAGCGACCGACAGGCCGGGCTCCGCACGGAGGCGAAGATGCAGACGCGATCAACGGCGAGGACGCCGGCCCTGACCGAAATCGGCTTCGGCGGGGCGCAGATCGGGAATCTCTCGCGCGAGGTCGACGACGCCACGGCGCGCGGTGCCGTCGATGCGGCGTGGGATGCCGGCATCCGGTACTTCGACACGGCGCCGCACTACGGACTCGGGCTGTCGGAGCGTCGTCTCGGGGTGGCGCTGCGCGACCGTCCTCGTGACGAGTATGTGCTGTCGACGAAGGTCGGCCGCCTGCTCATCGACTCACCCGACACCGCCGACCGTCAGGATGACGACGGGTTCGCCGTCCCGGCCACGGTCGTCCGGCGATGGGACTTCTCGCGCGACGGCATCCTGCGCTCGGTCGAGGAAAGTCTGACGCGCCTCGGGCTGGACCGCATCGACATCGCGTACCTGCACGATCCCGACGAGCACTGGGATGCCGCCTCGACCACCGGTGTCGGCGCGCTCATCGAGCTGCGCGACCAGGGCGTCGTGTCGGCCATCGGCGCGGGCATGAACCAGGCGGCGATGCTCGCCGACTTCGTCGAGCGGTGTGATGTCGACATCGTGATGGTGGCCGGCCGGTACACGCTGCTCGACGACGCGGCGGCGGATCGGCTGCTGCCCCTCGCGGCCGAACGCGGCGTCGGCGTGGTGGCGGCGGCCGTGTACAACTCGGGGCTGCTCAGCGTTCCCCGCCCCGCGCCCGGCGCGAGCTACGACTACACGAGCGCCCCCGACGAGCTGATCGAGCGTGCACACCGGATCGCCGACATCTGCGAGCGCTACGGCGTGGATCTGCCGTCCGCCGCGCTGGGATACCCCCTGCGTCGCCCGGAAGTGGTCTCGGTCGTCGTGGGCGTGCGGTCTCAGGCGCAGGCCGAGTCGACGCTGCAGCGCTACCTCGGCACGGCGCCCGAGGATATGTGGCGAGAGCTTTCCGCGGCGGGACTCGTCGCGGCATGACGCGTGCGCGGCGGGCGCACGCGACGACCCGACGGAAGGACGCTGACGCATGAGATTCGCGCGACGAGGAGTCGACGGCTCCGAACGGCTGATCGTCGAGTTCGACGGCGAGGGGTACATCGTCCCCGCCGAGCTCGGTGACCTGAACGGCCGGTTCCTCGAGGACGGCGGGCTCGAACGCCTGGCGGGGATGGATGCCTCGACCTTCACCCCGTACGACCTCACCGGCGACGAGCGGTGGGCGGCGCCGATCGCGACGCCCGGCAAGGTGGTGTGCGTGGGGCTGAACTACCGAGACCATGCGGCCGAGACCGGCGCCGCCATCCCGGCGGAACCGGTGGTGTTCATGAAGGATCCCGCGACCGTCGTGGGGCCGTTCGACGACGTCCTCATCCCGCGCGCCTCGGTGAAGACCGACTGGGAGGTCGAGCTCGGCGTGGTCATCGGCCGCACCGCTCGCTACCTCGACTCGGTCGAGAGCGCCGCCGATTGCATCGCCGGGTACGTCCTGTCGCACGACGTGAGCGAGCGCGAGTTCCAGCTCGAGCGCGGCGGCCAGTGGGACAAGGGCAAGAGCTGCGAGACGTTCAACCCGTGCGGACCCTGGTTCGTGCCGGCATCCGGGATCGGGGATCCGCAGGCGCTGCGGCTCTGGGCGAGCGTCAACGGCGAGATGCGCCAGGAGGGCACGACCGCCGACATGGTCTTCTCGGTCCACGAGATCGTGCGGTACCTGTCGCAGTTCATGGTTCTGCGGCCGGGTGACCTGATCAACACCGGAACCCCGGCCGGGGTCGCGCTCGGGATGCCGACTCCCGAATATCTCCGCGAGGGCGACGTCGTGGAGCTCGGGATCGACGGCCTCGGCACCGCCCGTCAGCGGATGGTGCAGGCGTGACCTCGCCGTTCGCGGGACTGGTCGCCGTCGTCACGGGCGGGGGCTCGGGTATCGGTCTGGCGACGGCGCTTCTGCTGCGGGATCGGGGTGTCTCCGTGTGGTGTCTCGACGCGGCCAAGGGTGAGACCGCCGAGGGCACCCGCCGCCTGACGTGCGATGTGCGCGACGGGGCATCGGTGGCCGCGGCGCTCGCCGAGGTCGGCGCGGCGGAGGGTCGCATCGACGTCCTCGTCAACAACGCCGGGATCAGCGCCGTCGGCACCGTCGAGGCGTTCGATGAAGACGAGTGGGCGCGCGTGCTCGACGTCAACGTGGTGGGGATGGCGCGCGTGACCGCGGCGTCTCTGCCGTGGCTGCGGCGGTCGGATCACGCGGCGATCGTCAACGTGTGCTCGATCGCGGCGCTCAACGGCCTACCCGATCGCGCGCTCTATTCGGCATCCAAGGGTGCCGTCTACGCGCTCACCCTCGCGATGGCCACCGATCACGTGGGCGAGGGCATCCGCGTCAACGCGGTCAGCCCCGGCACCGTCGAGACGCCCTTCGTCACGCGGATGCTGGAGGGTTTCGCCGACCCGGTCGCGGAGCGGCGCGCCCTCGAGGCTCGCCAGGCCACTCGGCGGTTGGTGCAGCCCGAGGAGGTCGCCCGCGCGATCGCCTACCTCTGCGACCCGGATGCCACGTCGACGACCGGCACCATACTCGACGTGGACGGCGGCGTGACCCGCCTCCGCGTGAGGGCAGGGACCGCATGATCGACGCGCACGTGCACCTGTGGGACCCTTCGGTGCTGACGTACGAGTGGCTCGAGGGTTCGGAGCTGCGGCGCCCGATGCTGCCCGCGGAGTACGACCGCGGGGGAGTGTGGGTCGACGGCGCGGTGTTCGTGCAGGCCGCCGACGGGCCGTCCGATCCCGTGGCCGAAGCGCGGTGGGTCGATGGGCTCGACTGGCCCGAGCTGGTGGCGATCGTCGCGGATGCCGACCTTGGCGCTTCGACCGGCGCCGTGTACCACCACCTGGCCGCGCTCGCCGCGATCCCGCGCGTGACCGGTGTGCGGCATCTGCTCCAGGACCGGGCGGTCGACGCCTTCCCCGCGCTCGCGCCCGGGCTCGCGGCGCTCGCCGCCCGCGGTGGCACGTTTGACGCGTGCATCCGTCACGCGCAGCTGCCCGCGCTGATCGAGCTGCTGCGCGGAGTGCCCGAGCTGACGGTCGTCGTCGACCACGTCGCCAAGCCACCCATGGGCGAGGGCATCGACAGTGCGGCGGGGGCGGCATGGGCTCGATCTCTTGCCGCCCTGGCCGAGCGGCCGCGGACGTTCGTGAAGCTTTCCGGACTGACGGGCGAAGCACAGGACACCGCCGAGGTCGAGCGCCACGCGCCCGCCTTCCTTACGCACGCCGTCGACGTCTTCGGCCCGGAGCGGTCGATGATCGCGAGCGACTGGCCCGTGAGTTCGCACTTCGGCGCGGGGGGTTCGTTTGCGGACTGGGTGGACCTCGTCCGTGCGGCCGTCCCGGCCGAGGGGTGGGACGAGGTCGCCGAGGGCGCGGCGCGGCGGGCGTATCTTCCAGGCGGGGCTCCGGCCCTCGCGCGCGACGCGTAGGTCGCCGCCGATGCCGGGTGGCGTGTCAGCGCTCTCCTCCTACTGCGGCAGGTTCGCCCGCAGGCGCCGCGTGATCTCGGCCGCCGGCATCCGGCGGGGGAACGCCGCGACGATGAGGTCGTCGCCCGCGGCGTCGTCACCGTCGGGGTGCACGCCGTACCGGCGCAGCACGTCGTCGAGTGCACGACGCAGAGTGGATGCCGGCACCCGCGCGCCCCGCATGAGGCGGCGCAGCACGTGGTTGTGCACGGCGGTGACGAGGGCGGCGAAGCCGACGGCATCCAGGGGGTCGAGGCCGGGGAGCGTCTCGCGGAGGTACTCGTCGAAGAGGCGTTCGTAGCGGAACACCGTGACGATCTCGCGATCGCGCAGCACGGGCACCTCGCGCACGATCGCGTAGCGGCGACGCGCGAGTTCGGGGTCGGCGGCGAAGTGGCGGAACACCCGCATCGACGCGTCGCACACCGCGGCCCAGGGGTCGTCGTGCTGCTGAGCCAGAAAGGCGCGCGTCTCGTCGATGAGCACCTCGTGGTCGGCGAAGACGACGTCTTCTTTCCCCCCGAACTGGCGGAAGAACGTCGACCGCGACACTCCCGCAGCCTGGGCGATCTGCTCGACCGACGTCTGGTCGTAGCCGCGCTCGGCGAAGAGCGCGATCGCGGCGGCCACGACCGCGGTGCGGCCGGGAGGGGCGGGGGCGTCGGT
>NZ_VBUM01000059.1 GCF_005774735.1 Microbacterium sp. 5K110
GCTCAGCCGCGCGCGGGGAACCGGGCGTCGAGCCAGGCGAGCAGGTCGGCGCGCACGTCGGCCTGCTGCACCTCGGCGAAGATCTCGTGCCGGGCGCCGGGGTAGACGAGGGTGGTCACGTCGATCAGCCCCGAGCGGGTGCGATACGCGTCGGCCAGGCGATGCACGCTGCGCGGACCGCCGACGGTGTCGTCGCGCCCGACCATCAGCAGCATCGGGATGTCCTGCCCCAGGTCGCGCCGCGGGCGGCCGATCAGCTTCGCGGTCTCGACCGGGCCGAACAGCCGCAGCAGGGGCGTCGAGGTCGTCAGCGGATCGGCGACGAAATCCCGCCCGACCTGCTCGTCGCTGGAGAGCCACTCCATGCCCGAGCCGCGCACGTGCTTCCACGGCGCGTTGAGGTCGCCGGAGTTCAGCGCACCGGGCCAGCGCAGCGCCGATCCGCTGAGGACGACCGCGTCGAAGGCATCCGGATGCCGGTCCACCAGCATCTGCGCGAGGAACGAGCCCCACGAGTGACCGAGGAGCACGAGCGGAAGATCGGGGTGCGTCTTGCGGATCATCTGGCTGAGGGTCCACACGGCGTCGCGGGCGGCCCCGAGCCCCCCGGGACCGAGGCGTCCGAGCTTGCCGTGGTCGCCGCCCCACTGCCGCAGGCCCGTGCGGCCGTGGCCGCGGTGATCGTCGGCGTACACGGTGTAGCCGTCGGCGACGAGCGCCGCGATGAGGGCACCGTACCGGCCGGCGTGCTCACCCACCCCGTGCAGCAGCTGGACGACCGCCCGGGGCTCCTCGGCTTCGTACACGTCGTAGACGATGGAGATGCCGTAGGCGTCGACGAACTCGGGCATGCGCCGAGTCTAGGGGCGAGCCCCGGATGCCGCGGGCTGGATCCGCGCGGCGAAAACAGGGGATGCGCCGAACAGACCGTTAGCAAGACTAATGAGCTATGCTAACTATCGAGCACCATGAACGAACGCGTCGACGAATCCCCCCTCTCCGACTCGCGTGACGACTTCAGCGCCGCCGCCTCCGAACTGAGAATGGCGACGTTCCGTCTCGCCCGTCGCCTGCGCGCACAGCGCGCGATCGACACCATGAGCGACGGACAGTTCGCGGTGCTCGCCGCCCTCACGCTCCACGGCGAGCACACCCTCGGCCAACTCGCCGACCGTGAGCGTGTGACGGCTCCGTCGATGAACCGCACCGTGTCGCTCCTCGAGGAAGCGGGCTACCTCTCGCGCACCCCGGACGACGACGACCGCCGCAAAGTGACGATCGCCCTGACGGATGCCGGACGCCTCGTCGTCGACGAGACCGTGCGGCGTCGCGATGCCTGGCTCGAAGGAGCGCTGGCCTCCCTCGACGACGACGAGCGGCGGACCCTGGCCGCAGCAGCCGAGATCATGCGAAAGGTGGCAGACACATGAGTGCGATGTTCCGCTCGTTCTCGGTCTACAACTATCGCGTCTGGTTCATCGGCGCGCTCGTGTCGAACATCGGCGCATGGATGCAGGCCACGGCCCAGAACTGGGTCGTGCTGACCGAACTCACACCGAACGACGCCGCCGCGATGGGCGTGACGATGGCGCTCCAGTTCGCACCGCCGCTGCTGCTCGTGGGCGTCACGGGATGGGTCGCCGACCGGTTCGACCGGCGCAGGCTGATCATGTGCACGCAGAGCGCGATGCTCCTGCTGGCCGTGACGCTCGGCATCCTGCTCGTGACGGGAGTCATGACGCTGCCGCTGATGTTCGTGTTCGCCCTCGCACTGGGCGTGATCACCGCGTTCGACAACCCCGCCCGCCAGGCGTTCGTCTCCGACCTCGTCGCGAAGGAGAACGCCTCCAACGCCGTGGCCCTCAACGCCGCCTCGTTCAACACCGCGCGCCTGATCGGCCCGGCGGTGGCGGGACTCATGATCGTCGTCGTCGGCACGGGCTGGGTGTTCCTCACCAACGCCGTGACGTTCCTCGCCATGATCGGCGCCCTGCTCCTCATGCGACCCCACGAACTGGTCGTCCACCACCGCCGCGGCGGCCCCGCGCGCTTGGCGGACGGGTTCCGGTACGTCGCGAAGCGCCCCGACCTGGTCGTGATCTTCGCGATGGTGTTCCTCCTGGGCGCCTTCGGCATGAACTTCCCGATCTTCGCCTCGACGATGGCGCTGGAGTTCGGGCGCGGCGCGGACGGCTTCGGCCTGCTGAGTTCGTTCGTCGCGATCGGGTCCCTCGCCGGGGCCCTTCTCGCCGCGCGCCGCGACCGCGCCCGGATGCGCGTGGTGATCCTCGGGTCCGGCGGCTTCGCCGTGGCATCCACGCTCTCGGTCTTCGCCCCCAGCTACGGCACCTACGCCGCCACCCTCGTGCTCACGGGGTTCTGCGTCGTGACGATGCTGACCACGGCGAACGGCTACGTGCAGACCACCACCGACCCGGCACTGCGCGGCCGCGTGCTCGCGTTGTACATGGCGATCCTGCTGGGCGGGACGCCCGTCGGCGCCCCCGTGGTCGGCTGGGTCGCCGACGAGTTCGGACCGCGCACCGCGATCGGCCTCGCCGCGGTCGTCGCGTTCGTGGCGTGCGGCATCGGGGTGGCCTGGACGCTGGCGTCGGGCCGCGTCCACCGGCACGACACGAAGCGGTTCCGGCTCACGCTCGACGAGACGCGTCCGATCACGACGATCGCGCCCGAGCCCGAGGACTTCAGCGACGAGATCGCCGGCACGACGCCGATCCCGTTGCCCTCCACGGAGCGCCCGCCGCGCGGCAGCGCGCATCCGCGTCCGGCCTCCCCCGCACGCCCCTCCGCGTAGGCGACAACCGTCCGCGCGGAAACGGGCGTCACACGTAGAAGCCGTGCGCCTCGAGCACGGCCACAGCGGCATCGCGCCCCGACACCTGCAGTTTCGCGTAGATCGACCGCAGCTGGGACTTGACGGTGTTCGGCGACACGTCGAGCTCGTCGGCGATCTGCGGGAGGCTCCGCGGCCCCCGTAGCGCCAGAGCCAGCCGCTCCTCTCGCGGGCTGAGGCTGGGAAGCGGCGGCAGGTGCTCGCGGGTCGGCACGAGCGCGAGCATGTCGGCGATCCGCCGCGCCGCCTCTGCGGACGCGGGCTGGTTCTGCGCCATCCGTTCCAAGAGGTCCTGGAGATCGGGCTGCGGCAGGGTGAGGTACGGCGTCAGCGAGACGCCGAGGCGCTCGGAGAGGGCGAACCCTTCCGCGAACGCGGCGTCGGCGGCCTCCTGGTTGCCCAGACGCGCGTGCGCAACGGCGCGGCGCACCAGGAGCGGAGTGAGCGTCCGCACGCAGTGGCGCGTGCCCATCCGGATGCACGGATCAGTGGACTCCAGCACCTCGCGCTCGCGCCCGAGCGCGATGAGTGCGGCGGCGCGCTGCATGTCGAAGCACAGGGCGTGACCGGGCGGGGATTCCCGACCCTCGAGCGCGGCGAGGGCGCGACGCGCCTCGCCCCGGGCGAGCAGCAGGTCGGCGTAGACCCCCTGCGCGAACCCCCGCACCATGGTGTGGCCGGAGTACGACTCGGTGCCGCCGGTGAGGGCGGCCACGAGCACCATCCCCTCGGCGTAGTCGCGCCGGATGAGAGCCGCCATCGCCTCGGCCACCCGCGCGGAGTACTGCCAGAAGGGGTCGCCGGAAGAACCGGCCCGGAGCCGTTCGGCGGTCGCGTCGAGGGTGTCGGCGTCCAGCGCGGCGGATGCCACGAGGAGACGCGCGAGCAGAAGGTCGTAGTCGGGGTGCACGGCCTCCCACCCGGATCCGGATGCCAGTTCCTCGCACACCCGCAGACTCTCCTCGGACAGGCGGTACTCGCCGTTGATCGCGGTGGCGAGGCTGCGCACGGCATGAGCGCGGTAGAGCGTGGCGGCGTCGTCGGCGTAGGCGATCGCCGCGGCGGCGTATTCGCCGGCGTGGCGCGGCCGTCCCGCCGCCGCGTAGGCCTCGGCGACGGCCGAGGACAGCGTCGACCTGGTCGCCGGTTCCAGCCGGGCCGGGGCTCGCAGTCGTCCGTCCGCGAAGTGCGTGTCGATCAGGCTCAGGCTGCCGTCGACGTGGTCGAGTCGCGCCCGCGCGATCAGCATCGCTTCGAGCGTGCGGGCGTTGCCGTCGACCCAGATCTTGGGCGCGGGTCCCGCCTCGATGTCGGCCAGGAAACGCAAGTCGGCGACGTCGGGAGCCGGCGCGAGGGGAAGGATCCCGGTCACCACACGCTCCACGACCGCCCGGATATTGCGGAGCGGGGATGCCTCGATCACGGCGCACTCCTCATGTCGGCATGCTAGGTCACGTTGTGCGCAAGACGGCCAGGTGGCGCGAATTGCTCCTCGCCGCGACGCGGTATAGCTAGATAATCTAGCGATATGACCACTCGTATGGACGGGCGCCGCTGGGCGG
This sequence comes from Microbacterium sp. 5K110, assembly GCF_005774735.1. Taxonomy (GTDB): domain Bacteria; phylum Actinomycetota; class Actinomycetes; order Actinomycetales; family Microbacteriaceae; genus Microbacterium. The sequence continues at coordinate 4,417 of NZ_VBUM01000059.1, forward strand.
GGCTCGTCTTCATCAGCATCGCCGTTTCGCTGATCATCGTCGACTCGACGATCGTCAACGTCGCCGTCCCCTCCATCGTCGAGGACCTCGGCATCTCGTCGACCGAGGTCCAGTGGGTGCAAGAGGCCTACACGCTCGTCTTCGCCTCCCTGCTGCTGGTCTTCGGCAGCCTCGCGGACCGCTTCGGTCGCCGCCGCCTCATGCTCATCGGGGTCGTGATCTTCGCGCTCGCCTCGATCGCCGCCGCCCTCGCCCCCACCGGCGGGCTGCTGATCCTCGCGCGACTGGTCCAGGGCATCGGGGGCGCGATGATCCTCCCCACGACGCTCTCGCTCATCAACGCCACGTTCCGCGGGCGCGAGCGCGGCATCGCGTTCGCCGTCTGGGGCTCCACGATCGGCGGGATGGCGGCCGTCGGCCCGCTGCTCGGGGGCTGGCTGACCACCGCGTTCTCGTGGCGCTGGGCGTTCGGGATCAACATCCCCCTCGGCATCCTGATCGTCGTGGGCGTGCTGTTCACGGTCGCCGAGTCCCGCAGCGACCGCCGCGAGTCGATCGACGGGGTGGGCGCTCTGCTGTCGGTGCTGACGATGGCCCCGCTCGTGTTCGGTCTGATCGAGGGCCGCACGTACGGGTGGTGGAGGGTCGAGGAGACCCCCGAGGTCGGGGGCTGGCAGTGGCCCTTCTCGCTCTCGCCCGTGCCGATCGCGTTCGCCGTGGCGACGGTCGCCCTCGCGGCGTTCATCGCGTGGGGCCTCCACCGCCGGCGCGCGGGACGCTCCACCCTCCTCGCGCTCGGCCTGTTCCGCATCGCGTCGTTCCGCAACGGCAACATCGCCGCCGCCGTCGTCTCGCTCGGCGAGTTCGGCATCATCCTCGCGCTCCCGCTCTGGCTGCAGTTCGTCGTCGGGTTCGACGCGCTGCAGACGGGGCTCCTGCTGCTCGCGCTCGCGATCGGTTCCTTCGTCGCGAGCGGCATCGCCGGGGCCCTCAGCGGTAGGGTCGCACCCGTCTGGATCGTGCGCGGGGGCCTGCTCGCCGAGATCATCGGCGTCGCCGGTGTCGCCGTCACCATCGGCCCGGATGCCGCGTGGGGACCGCTCATCCCGTTCCTGTTCGTCTACGGGATCGGCGTCGGCTTGGCCACCGCTCAGCTGACCGGGGTGGTGCTCGCCGAGGTACCGCCGTCCGAGAGCGGTGCGGCCTCGGGCACGCAGTCCACCTCGCGGCAGCTCGGCGCGGCCCTGGGCGTGGCGATCCTCGGAACGGTCCTGTTCTCGACGACCTCGAGCGTGCTGACCTCGGCCCTCGACGACCGCGACCTCCCCGCGGAGCAGCGCGATCAGGTGGTCTCGCAGGTGGTCGACAGCGCCGGGGCGGCGATCCTGGGCCTCGAGCAGTCGCCGCAGACGCAGGACATCGCCACCGATGCCCGGGCGGCGTTCAGCGACGGCACGCGCGCGGCGGCGTTCACCGCGGCGGGGTTCCTCGCCCTCGGCCTGGCCTCCACGCTCACCCTCGGCGCAGCGGCGAGCAGCACCGGGGAGCGCGGCCGCCGCCGGGAACCGGCCGCGGCGGACGGCGACCGGTGAGGGGACCGGCCGCCGTCCGTCTCACCGGTCGCTGACCGGAACGAGGCGCGTGAGCTGAGTGACGTGGCGGGGCTCGAGCTCGTCGAGACTCGAGACTCCGAGCAGCGCCATGGTGCGCTCGATCTCGCTGCGGAGGATCGCGATCGTCCGGTCCACACCCTGGCGTCCGCCGGCCATCAGGCCGTACAGGTAGGCGCGGCCGATGAGGGTGAACTTCGCGCCGAGGGCGATGGATGCCACGATGTCGGCGCCGTTCATGATGCCGGTGTCGACCATGATCGTCGCGTCCTTGCCGACCTCGCGCACGACCTTCGGCAGCAGGCGGAACGGGATGGGCGCACGGTCGAGCTGACGACCGCCGTGGTTGGACAGGATGATGCCGTCGACGCCGAGATCGACCAGGCGGGCCGCGTCGGTGACGTTCTGCACGCCCTTGACGACGAGCTTGCCCGGCCACATGCCGCGGATGACGTCGAGGTCGTCGTAGCTGATGGTGGGGTCCATCGCGGCGTTGAGGAGCTCGCCGACGGTACCGCCGGTCGTGCTGAGCGAGGCGAACTCGAGCTTGGGGGTGGTGAGGAAGTCGAACCACCACCAGGGGCGCGGGATGGCGTTGACGATGGTGCCGACGGTGAGCTGCGGCGGGATCGAGAAGCCGTTGCGCTTGTCGCGCAGGCGCGCGCCCGCGACGGGGGTGTCCACGGTGAACATGAGCGTGTCGAAGCCCGCGGCCGCGGCGCGCTCGACCAGGCCGAACGAGATGTCGCGCTGGCGCATGACGTACAGCTGGAACCAGTTGCGGCCCACCGGGTTGGCGGCCTTGACCCCTTCGATCGAGGTCGTCCCCAGCGTCGAGAGCGTGAACGGGATTCCGGCGGCCGCCGCCGCGGAGGCCCCGGCGGTCTCTCCCTCGGTCTGCATGAGGCGGGTGAACCCGGTCGGGGCGATGCCGAACGGCAGCGCCGAGGGGCCCCCGAGGATCTCGCACGACGTGTCGACGTTCGCGGCCGGGCGCAGGATGTCGGGGTGGAACTCGACGTCTTCGAACGCGCGTCGCGCGCGGTCGAGCGACAGCTCGCCCTCCGCGGCGCCATCGGTGTAGTCGAACGCCGCCTTCGGGGTGCGCCGTTTCGCGATCGTGCGCAGATCGTCGATCGTCAACGCCGCGTCGAGACGGCGCTTGCGCGCGTCGAGCTCGGGCTTCTTGAACTGCATGAGCTCGAGGAGCTCGCCGACCTTGGGCAGCTGACGCTGAACCATGGATTCTCGCTTTCGTGTGGTCTGACCACAGACTACGCCCGATCCAGGGACCGAGCGCGACGATCAGGGACGGGGGTCGTAGCGGAGGGGAGGGAACGCGCGCGCGACGCGCCCGCGCAGATCCTCCAAGGGTGCGTCGGGGCCGAAGCCGCCGAGCGCACGGACTTGCACGAGGACGTTGCCGAGTGCGGTGGCCTCGACCGGCCCCGCGAGCACGGGCAGTCCGGTCCGATCCGCGGTCGCCTGGCACAGGAGCGCATTGAGCGCGCCGCCGCCGACGAGGTGCACGACGTCGACCTCGCGCGCGGCGAGCGCGCCGGCGGTGCGGACGGCACGCGCGAACGCCGCGGCGATGCTCTCGACGATCACGCGGACGAACGCCGGTCGCTCGTCCGGTGTCGGCGGCTCCGCGCCCAGGAGCGCGGCGATCCGGCCGGGCATCTCGCCGGGCGTGGCGAGGGTCGGGTCATCGGCGTCGAAGAGGTGCGCCGGATCCGGTTCCGCCGACGCCGCGCGCAGCAACGCGGGCAGATCGATCGCGGCTGCGTCCTCGACCTCCCACGCCCGCACGGTCTCGCTCAACAGCCACAGGCCCGTGACGTTGTGCAGGAACCGCACCCGCCCGTCGACGCCGCCTTCGTTGGTGAAGTTCGCCGCGCGGGCGGCATCCGTCACGATCGGCTCCGCGACCTCGAGACCCACGAGGCCCCACGTTCCGCACGAGATGTACGCCGCGTTCGGGGACGACAGGGGCACCGCGACGATCGCCGATGCGGTGTCGTGGGAGCCGACGGCGATCACGGGAAGCGCACCGAGATCGTCCGCCGTCGAACCGATCTCGTCGCCGGGGTCCACGAGCGGGGGGAGCACGGATGCCGGGATCCCGAGCGTCGCGGCGAGCGCGGTGTCCCACTCCCCCGTGTGCACGTCCAGCAGTCCCGTCGTGGAGGCGTTCGTCCGCTCTGCCACACGGCGCCCCGTCAGGCGGGCGGCGAAGAGGTCGGGGATGAGCAGGCTCACCTCGGCGCCGTCGACGAGAGGATCGGCGGCGTACTGGTACAGCGTCGTGAACGGCAGGAACTGCAGGCCGTTGCGGCGGTAGAGCTCCGCGAACGGGACGACGGCGTGGACGGCCTCCACGCCCCGCGCCGTCCGCGCGTCACGGTAGTGGAACGGCTCGGCGAGCAGTTCGTCGCCCCGCAGCAGCGCGTAGTCCACGGCCCACGAGTCGATGCCGACGCTCTCGATGCCCGGCTCCCGCCGGAGAGCCTCGGCGAGTCCCGTCCGCACGTGCGCCCACAGCGCCTCGATGTCCCAATGCCAGCCGTCCTCCCGCTCGACGGGGCCGTTGGGGAACCGGGCGACCTCTTCGAGCTCGAGCGTGTCGTCGCCGACGCGGCCGATCATCACGCGGCCGCTCGTGGCACCCAGGTCAACCGCGGCGACCGCGCGCGTCGCCGTCATCGAAGGAACGCCGCGGCGACGCCCGAGTCCACGGGCACGTGCAGCCCCGTCGTACGCGAGAGCTCGGGTCCGGTGAGGACGTACACCGCGTCGGCGACGTTCTCGGGCACGACCTCGCGCTTGAGGATCGTGCGGTTGGCGTAGAACTGACCGAGGTCCTCTTCCTTGACGCCGTAGGTGGCCGCGCGGTTGGCGCCCCAGCCTGCGGCGAAGATCCCGGAGCCGCGCACGACGCCGTCGGGGTTGATCCCGTTCACCCGCACGCCGTGCTCGCCGAGCTCGACGGCGAGGAGGCGCACCTGGTGCGCCTGGTTGGCCTTGGTCGCCGAGTAGGCGATGTTGTTGGGCCCGGCGAAGACGCTGTTCTTCGACGAGATGTAGATGACGTCGCCGCCCATCTTCTGCGCGATGAGCGCCTTCGCGGCGGCCTTCGACACCAGGAACGACCCCTTCGCCATGACGTCGTGCTGCAGGTCCCAGTCCTTCTCGGTGGTCTCCAGCAGCGGCTTCGACAGCGACAGACCCGCGTTGTTGACGACGAGATCGACGCCGCCGAACGCGAGCAGCGTCGCGTCGATCGCGGCCTGCACGCCCGCGGCATCCGCCACATTCGCCGCGACGCCGATCGCGACGTCGGTTCCGCCGAGCTCGGCGGCCGCGGCCTGCGCCTTCTCGAGGTCGAGGTCGGCGACGACGACGCACGCGCCCTCCGCGGCCAGACGCGTGGCGATGGCCTTGCCGATCCCGGATGCCGCGCCCGTGACGAACGCGATGCGCCCCTGGTGCGTCTTGGGCTTCGGCATCCGCTGGAGCTTGGCCTCTTCCAGCGCCCAGTACTCGATGCGGAACTTCTCGGCGTCCGAGATCGGGGCGTAGGTCGACAGCGCCTCGGCGCCGCGCATCACGTTGATGGCGTTGACGTAGAACTCGCCTGCGACGCGGGCGGTCTGCTTGTTCGCGCCGTACGAGAACATGCCGACGCCGGGGACGAGGACGATGAGGGGGTCGGCGCCGCGCATCGCTGGGCTGTCGGCGTCGGCGTGGGCGTCGTAGTAGGCCCGGTAGTCGGCGCGGTACGCCGCGTGCAGCTCGGCGAGGCGCGCGATCGCGTCCTCGACCGGGGCGTCGGCCGGCAGGTCGAGGATCAGCGGCTTGACCTTGGTCCGCAGGAAGTGGTCGGGGCAGCTCGTGCCGAGCGCGGCGAGCGCAGGAGCGTTCGCGGATGCCAGGAAGTCGAGCACGACGTCGGAATCGGTGAAGTGGCCGACCATGGGCTTGTCGGTCGAGGCGAGGCCGCGGATGGTGGGGGCGAGCGCCGCCGCCTTGGCGCGACGTTCCGCCTCCGGCAGCGCGGCGAATCCCGAGCGGACCGGGCCGAACGGCTCCGCCGCCCCGTGCGCGTCGATGTACGCCTGCGCGGTGTCGATGATCCAGAGCGAATTGCGCTCGGCCTCGTCCGACGTGTCGCCCCACGCGGTGATGCCGTGGCCGCCGAGGATCGTGCCGATCGCCTGGGGGTTCTGCGCCTTGATCGCCGCGATGTCGAGGCCCAGCTGGAACCCGGGACGGCGCCACGGCACCCACACGACCTTGTCGCCGAAGATCTTCGCGGTCAGCTCCTCGCCGTCGGCGGCCGTCGCGATCGCGATCCCGGCGTCCGGGTGCAGGTGGTCGACGTGCGCGGCGTCCACGAGTCCGTGCATGGCGGTGTCGATCGACGGGGCCGCGCCGCCCTTGCCGTGGAGGCAGTAGTCGAAGGCCGCGACCATCTCGTCTTCGCGGTCGATGCCGGGGTACACGTCGACGAGGGCGCGCATGCGGTCCAGGCGCAGCACCGCGAGGCCCTTCTCGGTCAGGGTGCCCAGGTCGCCGCCCGAGCCCTTGACCCACAGCAGCTCGACCGGCTCGCCGGTCACGGGATCGATGTCGGTGCCCTTGGCGGACGTGTTGCCGCCGGCGTAGTTGGTGACCTTGGGGTCGGAGCCGAGGCGGTTGCTGCGCGCGATGAGGGCGGCGGCGGTGTCGGTGGTCATGACGTTCCTCACGGGAGTCGGAGCGAGCGGAAAGGAAGGCACCGGGGCGGCGAGATCGGGCGCCGCCCCGGTGGGTCTGATCAGGCGCCCCAGCCGGCCTGGGTGCCACCGACGCGGTCGGCGGCGATGCGGGCCTGGTAGCCGGAGGCGGCATACGCCGCCATGGGGTCGGCGGGGAGACCCCGGCTCTCGCGCCACGCGGCCAGCGCGGGGCGGACGTCGGTGGAGAAGGCGTCCATCATCACCGCGTTGGCGGCCAGGACGTCGTTCGCCTGCTGGGCGGCGGCGAGCGCGTCGCGGTCGAGGAGCAGGGCGCGCGCGGTCATCTCCTGCACGTTCAGCACCGACCGGATCTGCCCGGGGATCTTGTCCTCGATGTTGTGGCACTGGTCGAGCATGAAGGCCACGTCGGGGTTGTTGAGGCCGCCGCCGCGCACGACCTCGACGAGGATGCGGAACAGCTGGAACGGGTCGGCCGCACCGACGATGAGGTCGTCGTCGGCGTAGAAGCGCGAGTTGAAGTCGAAGGAGCCGAGCTTCCCGAGGCGCAGCAGCTGCATCACGATGAACTCGATGTTGGTGCCCGGGGCGTGGTGACCGGTGTCGAGGCACACCATCGCCTTGTCGCCGAGGGCGGCCACCTGCACGTAGGAGGTCCCCCAGTCCGGAACGTCGGTGTGGTAGAACGCCGGCTCGAAGAACTTGTACTCCAGGACGAGCCGCTGCTCGTCGCCGAGGCGCGCATAGATCTGCTGCAGCGAATCGTGCAGGCGGTCCTGCCGATCGCGCATGTCGTTCTGGCCCGGGTAGTTCGACCCCTCGGCCAGCCAGATCTTCAGATCGCGCGAGCCCGTGGCATCCATGATGTCGATGCACTCGAGGTGGTGATCGATCGCCTTGCGCCGGATCCGCTCGTCGTGGTGCGTGAGGGCGCCGAACTTGTAGTCCTCGTCCTGGAACGTGTTGGAGTTGACCGTCCCGAGGCGCACCCCGAGGTCCTCGGCGTGCCGGCGGAGCGCGGAGTAGTCCTCGACGCGGTCCCACGGGATGTGCAGCGCCACGGCGGGAGCCAGCGCCGTCAGCCGATTCACCTCGGCGGCATCCGCGATCTTCTCGAACGGATCGCGGGGCGTCCCCTCGGTCGGGAAGACGCGGAAACGGGTGCCGGAGTTGCCGAACGCCCACGACGGCAGCTCGATGGCCTGTCCTTCGAGGGTCGTGAGGATCTCGGGGGTGAGAGTGGTCATGGGGGTCCTTCTCCACGGCGGTGGGGGTGGGAGCAGCGCGAAACGCATGAATCGTTTCATGCCCTGAATCGTTTCAGACGATAGTGTGGGCCGACGCCGTTCGTCAAGCGGGAGGGGGCACCGATGTCAGCGAGCATCAAAGACGTGGCCGCGGCAGCGGGGGTGTCGGTGGGGACCGTCTCGAACGTGCTCAACCGCCCCGACAAGGTGTCCCCCGCCACCGTCGCGCGCGTGCACGCCACGATCGAGACGCTCGGGTTCGTCCGCAACGACGCCGCCCGCCAGCTGCGCGCGGGGCAGAGCCGCTCCGTCGGGCTCATCGTGCTCGACAGCGCCAACCCGTTCTTCGCCGAGGTCGCACGCGGCGCCGAAGAACGCGCCGAAGCCGAAGGACTCGCCGTCCTGCTCGGCAACAGCGGGCAGGACGGCGCGCGTGAGAGCGCCTACCTCGACCTCTTCCGGGAGCAACGGGTCCGGGGCGTCCTGCTCACGCCGAGCGATCTCGCCGCGTCCGCGATCGCGCATCCCGGCATCCCCCTCGTCCTGGTCGACGGCGAGGCTCCCGACGGGAACCTGCCCTCGGTCGCGGTCGACGACGTCGAGGGCGGCTATCTCGCCACCCGGCACCTCCTCGACCGGGGCCGACGCCGGATCGCTTTCGTCGGCGGGCCGCTCGCGGTGCGCCAGGTGATCGATCGACTCGAGGGCGCCCGCCGTGCACTCGCCGAGGTTCCCGACGCGCAGCTCGAGATCGTGGAGAAGCCCACCCTGACGGTGCTGGCGGGCCGGGAGGTCGGCGAGGAGTTCGCCCGCCGCGCTCCCGAGGACCGCCCGGATGCCGCCTTCTGCGCGAACGACCTGCTCGCCGTCGGGGTCCTGCAGGGCAGCGCCATCCTCGGCGCGATCCGGGTGCCCGCCGACCTCGCGATCGTCGGGTACGACGACATCGACTTCGCGCAGTCGACCGTGGTCCCGCTGTCGTCGGTGCGTCAGCCCGCGCGCGAGATCGGCGCGACTGCGATCGAGCTGCTGCTGGAATCGCTCGACAATCCGGCCAAGGCGCCCCGCCGGGTGCGCTTCCGTCCCGAGCTCGTGATTCGCGCCTCGACCGGCGGCTGACCGGTCGCGACGCCGCGGGCGCGCGGCCCCTCGGAGACGCGCACTCCCGCACCCGACGCGCCGAAGCCCTCCGGCCCGCACTTCTCCCCCGGGCCGCACAACTCCTGCAGCCAGGCCCGAAATCCGGCGACACCCGCCCTCCCGGCCGACATTGCCGGAGTTGTGCCGCTCGCGCCCCGCCGCGAGACCCCCTGCGTCGTGCGATCTACGTCTCGCGGGTGATCGTGACCTTGACCTTGAGGTTGCTCTTGCCGGGACCCGCGTACACCCCGCGCAGCGGCGGAACGTCGTTGTAGTCACGGCCGCGACCGACGAGCACATGACGGTCGCCGATCTCGATGTTGTTCGTGGGGTCGAAGCCCTGCCAGTCGCCCGCGAACCACTCCACCCAGGCGTGCGACTCTCCGGTGACGGCCTCGCCGACCTCGGCGGACGGCTTGGGGTGCAGGTAGCCCGACACGTAGCGGGCGGGGATGCCGACTTCGCGCAGTGCCCCGAGGGTGATGTGCGCGATGTCCTGGCAGACGCCCTTGCGAGCCTCCCAGGCGTCGACCGCGGTGGAGTGCACACCCGTGACGCCCTGCATGTAGTCGATGGCATCCCCCACCGCTTCCGCGATCGCGTGCGCGGCGGGACCGGGACGGTCGTACCGGGCGGCGATCGAGCGCGCGAGCTCGGCGACCTCGGGATGGGGCGTCGTGCGGCGCGTCTGCGTCAGCTGCTCGACGGTCGCAATCGGCCGGGAGGCCTCCTCGCGAAGCTCCTCCCACGTGATGTCGGCGTGCTCGATGGGACGCGGACGCACCTCCACCAGGGAGCGCGCCGTGATCGTCAGCGCCGCGTGCGGCGAGAGCACGTCGAACGCCGCGACGCGCGTGCCGAAGTAATCGACGTACTGGTTGACCGAGGTGGAGGGCTCGATGTCGAGCGACGAGCTCAGCACGAACTGACTATCGGTCGAGACCGGCAGCATGCGGGCCTCGTTGTACGACGCCACGACGTCGCCGGGGTAGGCGAAGCCCGTCTGGTGCTCGATGCGCAGACGCTTCATGAGATCTCCCCGATCCATGCCGGCTCGGCCTGCGTCGGGAAGAAGCGCGAGCGGATCGCCTCGGACGCCTCGCGCGTCACCGTCTGCACGCGCTGCATGTGCTCGGGGAGCTCCGCGAGGATGTCGCTGATCGGGCGGTACTCCAGGTCGTTGCGGATCTGCCCCAGGGCACGCAGCACCGTGTTGGAGTGGCCGACGCGGTCGGCGCGGGGATCGATGGCGCTCATGCAGTCCTCGGCGCGCTGGATGGAATAGATGATCGACCGCGGGAACAAGCGGTCCAACAGCAGGAACTCGGCCGCGTTGCGGGCACTCGGCATCCCGCGGTACGTGCGCAGATACGCCTCGTACGCGCCGCACGAGCGGAGGATCGTCGTCCAGGACGGGCCCGACACCTCGGTGAGCGAGCGCGTGCCCAGCAGTCGGGCGGTCATGTCGGTGCGCTCGATGCTGCGCCCGAGCGTGAAGAACTGCCACGCCTCGTCGCGGTTCGTCGAGGAGTCGACCGTGCCGATCGCCAGCGCCGCGCGCTCGCGCACCCACTGGAAGAACTCGTGCACCTTGTCGGTCTGCAGACGCCGTGGCATCCGGGAGTTCGTGGTGTTGAGGATCTCCCACAGCTCGGTCGAGACGATCTCGCGCGCGCGGCGGGCGTTCTCGCGCGCCGCGGTGAGCGAGTACGCGATGCTCGCCGGGTTCATGCGGTCCACGGCGAGACGCGCGAGCACGTCGTCGCGGCGCACGCTGTCGACGTTCTCGGGGAACGCCGAGCCCATCACGCTCAGCAGCGACCGGCAGGCGGTGTCCTCGTCGATCCACGGGTCCTCGAGCAGCAGCTGCAGGTGGACGTCGAGGATACGGGCGGTGCCGTCGGAGCGCTCGATGTAGCGCCCGATCCAGAACAGCGACTCGGCGATGCGGCTCAGCACGAAGCCACCTCCCGCGACTGCTGCTGCTGCTCGGCCTGCGGTCCGTGCTGGACGCCGGCGTCGGCCTGCTGCTGCTGTTCCGTCTGGTCGCGGCCCGCCCGGGCATCGTGCGGCGCCGTGGCCGGCGCGGGCTGCCCGTCGTAGATGATCGGAATCGCCTCGGTGACCGCCGCCTGATCGGCGACCAGTCCCGAGACACCGGTGCCCTGGCCGTACTCGACGTGCGAGGGAGCCGATCCTCCGACCACCCACGTGTCCTTCGAGCCGCCGCCCTGGCTGGAGTTGACCACGAGCTGCCCCTCGGGAAGGGCCACGCGCGTCAGACCGCCGGGCAGCACCCAGATGTCGTCGCCGTCGTTGACCGCGAAGGGACGCAGGTCGGCGTGACGCGGGCGCATGCCGTCCTCGACGAGCGTCGGGATGGTCGAGAGCATGACGACCGGCTGCGCGATCCAGCCGCGCGGGTCGGCGAGCAGACGCTTGCGCAGCGTGTCGAGTTCGGCGGGCGAGGCATCCGGGCCCACCACGAGCCCCTTGCCGCCCGATCCGTCGACGGGCTTGACGACGAGCTCGTCGAGGCGGTCGAGCACTTCTTCGAGCGCGCCCGGATCCTCGAGACGCCACGTGTCGACGTTCTTCAGGATCGGCTCCTCGGCGAGGTAGTACCGGATCAGATCGGGCACGTACGTATAGAGCAGCTTGTCGTCGGCGACGCCGTTGCCGACCGCGTTGGCGATCGTGACGTTGCCCAGGCGCGCGGCGAGCATGAGCCCGGGGGCTCCGAGCATCGAGTCGGCACGGAACTGCAGCGGGTCGAGGAAGTCGTCGTCGACGCGGCGGTAGATGACGTCGACGCGCTGAGGGCCGCGGGTGGTCCGCATGAACACCTTGCCGCCGATGCACAGCAGATCGCGGCCCTCGACCAGTTCGACGCCCATGAGCCGCGCGAGCAGCGTGTGCTCGAAGTACGCCGAGTTGTAGACGCCGGGGGTGAGCACCACGATGTTCGGGTCGTCGATGCCGGGCGGGGCCGACGCGCGCAGCGCCGCGAGCAGCTTGTTGGGGTAGTCGCCGACGGGGCGCACCCGCATCGAGACGAACAGCTCCGGCAGCGTCTGGGCCATGACCCGGCGGTTGGAGATGACGTACGAGACGCCGGAGGGCACGCGCACGTTGTCTTCGAGCACCCGCATCTCGCCGTGCTCGTCGCGGATCAGGTCGATGCCCGACACCTGGATGCGCACGCCGTTGGCGCTCCGGATACCGGCAGCCTGGCGGTAGAAGTACTGCGACGACGAGATCAGACGCGCGGGCAGGATGCCATCGCGCACGCAGTGCTGATTGCCGTAGGCGTCGTCGAGGAACGCCTCCAGCGCCCGCACGCGCTGCTTCACCCCGGCTTCGATGCGCGACCATTCGTCGTACGCGATCACCCGGGGCACGGCATCCAGCGGGAACGGACGCTCCTCGCCGGCGAAGTCGAAGGTCACGCCCTGGGCGAGATACGAGCTGGCGAGCGAGTCGGTGCGCCCGCGCAGCTCTTCCTGCGTCATCTTGGCCAACGCCTGGTACAGCTCCCGATACGCCTCTCGAGAGGGTGCCGCGTCTCCGGGGGTGGCCGGGACACCGAACATCTCGTCGTACGCCGGGATGCCGGATGCGGTCTTGCGCGGCGCCAACGTGGAGCCGTAACCGTCGAACAGGTCACCCATGCCCCGAGCCTACTCACGCCCGTGTTGCGGAGGTGTTTCCCCCGCGCGGGGCGGCTGGCTAGGCTGGCCCGACATCTGCCGGCTCGACCAGGGGTCCCACCATGCGCGTGCTCGTCACCAGTTCCCGCAACACGTTCGCTCTCGACCTCATCCGCAAGCTCGGCAGCGTCGGCCACACGGTCTTCGCCAGCGACACGTACGAGGGGGCGGTGGGCAGCCACTCGCGCTTCCTCGCCGGCCACCTCGTCACCCCGTCACCGCGGTTCGCGACGGATGCCTTCATCGACACGCTGAACGCCTACGTACGCGAGCACGACATCGACGTCATCATCCCGACGTTCGAGGAGGTCTTCTACCTCGCCGCCCGCGTCGCCGACCTGCCCGCGGGCGTGGAGCTGTACGCGGGGAGCTTCGCCGACCTCGCGCGTCTGCACGACAAGGCGAGCTTCCAGCGACTGGCCCAGGAGGCCGATGTCCCCATCCCCGAGACCGTCGTGGTCACCTCGCCCGCGGAGCTGCGCGAGGCGATCGACCGCTTCCCCCGGTACTTCGCCCGTGCGGCGTTCTCGCGCGGCGGCGTGGGGCTGCTCACCAACACGGGCCCGTTGGCGGGGAAGATCCCCGTCGAGGAGTGCGTGCCCACTCCCGAGCAGCCGTGGCTGGTGCAGCCGTTCGTGGACGGCCCCATGGTGTGCACGTACAGCGTCGTCGTCGACGGCCGCGTGACCGCCCACACCATGTACAAGGCCGCCGAGCAGTGGGCCCACAGCACCGCGATCGCATTCGTCGCCGTCGACAGCACCGACACGCTGCGCTACACGCAGCAGCTCGTCAACGCCCTCGACCCGGGCTTCACGGGGCAGATCTCGTTCGACTTCGTCGATCACGGCACCGAGGCCGCGCCCGACTACAAGATCATCGAGTGCAACCCGCGGCCGACGAACGGCGTCATCCTGCTCGAGGCCGACGATGTCTCGCGCGCGATCGAGGGGGTGGTGGAGGAGACGGTCGTGGCGATCCCCGGCACGGAGAGACAGATCACGCTCGCGGTCCTCGCGGACGCCTTCACCGAGCCGCTGAAGCACCTGCCCACGACACTGCACGATCTGCTGCACGTGCGCGACGTCGGGGCCGGGTGGTGGGACGGTGCGGCGATGCTGTGGAGCCCCGCGACCCTCGTGCACGGCGCGAAGATCTCGCACGGCGACCGCAAGGAGGTGCTCGCCGCCCTCGGCGACGACATCGTCTGGAACGGCGAGCCGATCCAGGGCATGTCCCCCGCCGACGCGGAGTCCCTGGAGTCGGTCCACGCCGGCCGCCTCTAGCGCGTGAGGGGTCAAGAACTGTCGCCTGGCGAGCCGCGCAGCGACAAATACTGACCCCTCACGCAACAGAGTCAGGGGCGGAGGACCACCTTGATGCAGCCGTCCTCCTTCTTCTGGAACATCTCGTAGAGGGCGGGGGCGTCCTCGAGGGGGGCGTGGTGGGTCACCAGATCCATGACGCCCAGCGGGTCGGCCGGGTCCTCGACGAGCGGGAGCAGGTCGTCGATCCACCGCTTGACGTTGCACTGGCCCATGCGCATGCTCAGCTGCTTGTCGAACATCGTCTTCATCGGCAGGACGTCGGCGTCACCGGCATAGACGCCGCTCAGCGAGACCGTCCCGCCGCGGCGGACGACGTCGATCGAGGCGTGCACCGCGGCGAGGCGGTCCAGGCCCGCGGTGTCCATGAGCTTCTGCGCGAGCGCGTCCGGGAGCAGCCCGATGGCGCTCTGGGCGAACGTGGCCCCGGGGTTGCCGTGGGCCTCCATGCCGACCGCGTCGACGACGCCGTCCACGCCCCGGCCCTCCGAGAGGTCGCGCAGTTCGTCGACCACCGTGTCGGTGAGGTCGAAGGTCTGCACTCCGTGGCGCTCGGCCATCGCACGACGCTCGGCGACCGGGTCGACCGCGAGGACGCGGTAGCCCAGGTGCACGCCGATGCGCGACGCGAACTGTCCGACGGGTCCCAGTCCCATGACCGCGAGTGTGCCGCCGTCGGGGACGTTCGCGTACTGCACGCCCTGCCAGGCCGTCGGCACGATGTCACTGAGGAACAGATACCGGTCGTCGGGCAGGTCCTCGCCCACGCGGATGTGGTTGTAGTCGGCCAGCGGCACCCGCAGGTACTCGGCCTGCCCGCCGGGCACCTGGCCGTACAGCTTGGTGAAGCCGAACAGCGACGCGCCGCTGTTGTACTCGCGCACCTGCGTGGTCTCGCACTGCGACTGCAGCCCGCGCAGGCACATGAAGCAGTGTCCGCACGAGATGTTGAAGGGGACGACGACGCGGTCGCCGACCGAGAGCGTCGTCACGGCCGAGCCCACCTCGACGACGACGCCCATGGGCTCGTGTCCGAGCACGTCGCCCTTGTCGAGGAAGGGGCCGAAGAGTTCGTACAGGTGCAGGTCGGAGCCGCAGATCGCGGACGAGGTGATCTTCACGATCGCGTCGGTCGGTTCGAGGATCGTGGGGTCAGGAACCTCCTCGACGCTCACGTTGCGCTTGCCCTGCCAGGTCAGTGCCTTCATCGTGCTGCCTCTTTCGTTCCGGGGGACGACCAGTCTGCGCCGAGGTCGTCCGGGCGACGGGGTGGTTGACGAATGGATGCCGAGCCCCCAGGGGCTGCGTCAGACGCCCGGCGCGGCAAGCGACGGTGCGTCGATCCAGACGTGCACCCGCCCCAGGAACGCGGCATAGCCGCCGGGCGTGCGCCCCGTGAAACGACCGGAGGTCTCGACCTCGTGCACGTCGCTCGCCCGCTCGCGCGCGCCGAGGGCCCGGGCCGCGCGCACCAGGGCGACGTCTTCGTGCTCCACGAGATCCGGGATGCCACCGGCCTCGGCGTACGTGCTCGCCCGGACGCCGAGGTTGGCGCCGTGCACGTTGCCGGGCGGCCGGCCGCGATGATGCGTCGCGCGCCAGTACGCGGCGTGGCGCGCGCTGAGGTCGGCGAAGTCGGGGCGTACGGTCCCGAGGAGCAGGTCGATGCCGGCATCCATCTGATCGAGCTGGTGCGTGATCCAGTCGCGCGGCACCACCGTGTCGGCATCCGTCATCGCGATCCAGGTGTCGTCGGGCCGGGCGTCGAGAGTCGCCAGCGCGTGCGCGACACCGATCCGACGGGCGGTGCCGACGCTGCGGGCGGTGATCTCGACCGTCTCGACGGGCCACTGTCGCGCCCGCTCGGCCGTGCGGTCACCGCATGCGTCGAGCACCACGACCACCGCCGCGACGAGGCCCGGCTCGCGCTCCCGCGCGTACGCCACGGCGCGCGTCACCGACGCGAGGCAGAGCCCGATGAGCGCCTCTTCATCGTGCGCGGGGATCACCACGGCGACGGCCTTCACGGCACGAGTCCCGCCTCGGCCGCGACCGAGCGCGCCCCGGGCCGTCCGAACACCTCGAGCACGAAGTCCTCCTCCTCGTGCCGGACGAGGCGGACGAGATCCGGTCGCGCGGCGAGGGCGTCGTGCACACTGTCGCCGCTGCGCGGGTACTCCGCGACCGGATGCCGCCAGTGGCAGGCGACGAGGTGACCGTCGCCGCTGAGCGAGCCGACGCTCGCCGCGAGACCGCGGTCGAGGTCGCCGGCACCCCAGTAGTACGCCACCTCCGACAGCACGACGAGGTCGTACTCGCCCGCGGGCCACTCGTCGGGGAGCATCGCGCGGCGCAACTCGACGTTCTCGTGTCCCACCAGCCGGCGGCGCGCCCGTTCGAGAGCCGCCGGGGCGAGGTCGACGGCGAGCACCCGTTCGCACCGCTCGGCGAGGCGGACGGTCAAGGCGCCCGTCGCGCAGCCGGCCTCGAGCGCCGAGCGGTATCGGCACCGGGGCAGAGCCGCGAGCAGGACCGACCGTTTGCGCTCCTCGTACCAGCGCGAGTCGAAGCCCCACGGGTCGTCGTGGCGGGCGTACATGTCGTCGAAGTAGTCCGGGCCGACCGTGCCGGCGGAGGCGCCGTCCGCGGCGGGATCCGGCGCCAGGAACACCTCCGCGGCGCGTGCGAAGTGCGCGCGCATGCGGGGGTGGACCATCGCCTCGTCGCCGGCCGCGGCCGACAGCGGGTGGAGCTGCGTGGCGTGCGCATCGAGGGCGCGAGCCTTCGCCTCCTGCGCGGCGGTGTCGAGCGCGAGTCCCTCGGCGCGGTCCCACGGCACGTCGTCGGGGCCGCCCCAGTGCCAGAGCCAGATGGGGAACGCCCGCGATCGCACGCCGCGCGCAGCGCACACGGCCTCGACGATCTCGCCGACCACGCGATGATCGCGGTGCCCGTCGCCCCGCCACGGCGAGAGCACGAGCACGCGATCCGCGCCCGCGCGGTCGAGGGCGTCGCGGAGCGCCCCGGTGATGGCATCCCGATACTCGGCGGTGCCGCCGTCGGGGAGTCCGAGGAAGACGGGGTCGCCGGAGAGGCCGACGATGCGCGCCGCGTCGACCAGTTCCCGGCGGCGCAAGAGCGCCAGAGTCGCCGGGCTGTGCGTGACCGAGTCGGGGTGAGAGCCCTCGCCGTCGGTCACCACGATCAGGTCGATCGGGATGCCGCGGGCGGAGGCCGTCGCGAGCAGCCCCGCGGCCCCGAGGGTCTCGTCGTCGGGGTGCGCGGCGACGACGATGAGGCGGTCCACCTCGAGGCCGAGTGCGGGCAGCGGGTCCCGCGTGGCGAGGGCCGACGCCCAGACGTCCTCGTCGGTGCCGGGGTCGCGGTGATCGAAGCTCACCATCCGCCCACCCCCGCCGCCACGTCGCCGCCGATCTTCGCGAGATCCCGCTCGGCGTGGTGCTGCCGCACGTAGACCTGCAGGTCGGCCACGCGCCGCGCGTGCGCCTCGTCGGCGACGAGCGGCAGGGGGCCGAGGGCGTGCGCGGCCTCGGTGAGCGCCGTCTCGACCGCATCGGCCACGACGGTCCGCGCACGCGCGGCACGGAGACCCGCGGATGCCGAAGACCCGGTGTCGAACACCGTCGCCGTCTCGACCAGCACGGCGCGCGCGGCCCACAGCGCGGTGTCGACCCGGCCGAGGTGCACCCGGGAGAGCTGGTCGGCGCGATCGTCGCGCGCGGCCCGGGCGAGCGCCGACCGCAGCGGCACCGCCCCGCCCCACCAGCACGCCGCGACCCCCACACCGCCGTGCGCGAATCCGGGCCGACGCAGGTACCAGCCGGGCTCGCCCACCGGAACCGCGACGGCGCCGTCGACATCGATCGGGGCACTGACGACGCGCTCGAGCCCGCGCGCATGCCACGGGCCGGACCGCGCCGTCACCGCCGGGTCGCGCAGGTCCAGCGCGAACAGCTGCCGGCGCTCGTCGTCGACCCAGGCGGTGACGAGCGCGTGCGTGAGGTGTGCGGCGAGCGAGCACCACGGTTTCGTGCCGTGCAGCCGCCAGGTTCCGGCATCCTGACGCGCCTCCAGGCGCATCCCCGGACCCTCGGCCGCGAACACGCCCCAGGCGCCGTCGCGGTCGATGTCGAGCGCCGGCCCCGCAGCGGCGGCCTCGTCGAGGATGCCGAGGGCGTCGAGGTGCGGTTCCAGCACCCGGGCCGCGGCGACGTCGCGCACGGCGACCGAGGCGAGCAGCTCCCCCGTCGCCGCGACCGAGCGGGGCCGGGCGACACCGACGGCCCACGCCAGCGTGGCGGCGATGTCGGTGCCGAAGCCGTGCACGGCATCCGCGCTCGTCAGGGCAGCACGGACGTCGT
>NZ_VBUM01000005.1 GCF_005774735.1 Microbacterium sp. 5K110
GTACGCGGGGGCGGCGGGGTACGCGGGAGCACCGGCGGGTGCGACCGGCGGGACCGCGGGCTCCGCGGCGGGCGCGGACGGCGCGGCCACGGGCTCCGCGGCGGGCGCGGACGGCGCGGCCACGGGCTCCGCGGCGGGCGCGGCCACGGGCTCGGCCCCGGTCGTCGAGGGCGCTTCGGGAGCGGCCGGGGACTCCGCGGCCGGGGACTCCGCGGCAGACGCCTCCGCAGCGGCCGGCGCCTCGGCAGCGGCCGGAGCGTCTGCAGGCGGGCGCACCTCGTCGGTCCACGCGCTGCCGTTCCAGCGGCGCAGCCCGCCGCCTCCGGCGGGGTCGGGGTACCAGCCGTCGGGCGTGAGAGGCGTGTCGGTCATGTCGTTCCCCCTGTGGTGCGTCGGTGCGGCCTGCGCGTCCTCCGAGTCTAGTAACGCCCGCCGTGGTCATCGGAAGTCCCTCGAGGTGTGCAGAACCCCCACCCGCAGGTCGGTGAACCCATCGGCGACCACGTTGGTGACCCCTTCCACCGATCTCTCGAGCATTCCGCGCACGATGAGTGCCGGAGACTCCCGCGCGATCCGCCGGTAGCGGTTCCACACCCCGACCGAGCACACGATGTTCATGAGGCCGTGCTCGTCCTCGAGATTGAGGAACGTGATCCCGGATGCCGTCGCCGGGCGTTGCCGATGTGTGACCAGCCCCGCGACCTCGACGCGCCGATCGGTCTCGGCCGTGCGCAACTCGCGCGAAGTGAGCACGCCCCGCGCGTCGAGGGCGGACCGGAAGTGCGTGAGCGGGTGGTCGTCGGTGGAGAGTCCCGTCGCCCACAGGTCGGCAGCGAGCACCTCGTAGCTCGAGGGATCGGTGAACAGCGGGGGCTGCACGAAGGCCACCGAGTCGGGCAGGAACTCGGGCCGATCCAGCGCCGCCGGACCCGAGAGCCAGATCGCCTCGCGTCGCGAATGCCCGAGGCACTCGAATGCGCCGGCGGTGGCCAGGGCTTCGAGCTGCGCGGTCACGAGCCCGGTGCGGCGCACCAGGTCGCGCAGATCGCGGTAGGCGCCGCCGCTCTCGCGTTCGGCGACGATACGTTCGGCGACTTTCGCCCCGATCCCCGTCACGCCGGCGAGTCCCATCCGCACGGCGAACGCCCCGTCGCGGCGGTGGGCCTCCGACTCGTCGGGGGCCGAACGGTCGAAATCACCCGTCGGCGGCTGATCGGCGTGCGCGCAAGCCTCTCTGCCCGTGGTGGGGCGGCGATGAGTGGCATCCGTTCCCCCCGTCGCGTCGTCGAGGGGCTCGAGTCCCGCTTCGACACCCGACCGCCGCAGGTCGGGCCGCCGCACCTGCACGCCGTGCCGGCGCGCGTCGGCGGTGAGCGTCGCGGGCGAATAGAACCCCATCGGCTGCGCGCGCAGGAGCCCCGCGAGGAACGCCGCCGGGTAGTGCAGCTTGATCCACGAACTGGCGTAGACGAGCAGCCCGAACGAAAGCGAGTGCGACTCGGCGAACCCGAAGTTCGCGAACGCCTGGATCTTGGCGTACAGCTGGTCGGCCACCTGCCCCACCAGACCGTTCTCGGCCATGCCGGCGTAGAGCTTCTCGCGCAACGAGTCGATGCGCTCGAGCCCGCGTTTGGAGCCCATCGCCCGTCGGAGCAGGTCGGCATCCTCGGCGGTGCAGTTGCCGATGGCGACGGCCATCTGCATGAGCTGCTCCTGGAAGACGGGCACCCCCATCGTGCGCTCGAGCACGGGGCGCAGCTTCTCGTGCACGTACGTGATCGGCTCCTGTCCGAGCTTTCGCCGCACGAAAGGATGCACGGCCCCACCCTGGATGGGCCCCGGCCGGATGAGCGCGATCTGCACCACCAGGTCGTAGAAACGCCGGGGTTGCAGACGCGGCAGCAACCCCATCTGGGCACGCGACTCCACCTGGAACACCCCGATCGAGTCGGCGCGGCACAGCATGTCGTACACGGCCTTCTCTTCCTTCGGCAGCGTCGACAGCTCCCACGCCTCGCCCGTGGCATCCCGGATCAGGTCGAAGCAGTACTGCAGCGCCGCGAGCATCCCCAGGCCCAGCAGGTCGAACTTCACCAGCCCCATCCAGGCGGCGTCGTCTTTGTCCCACTGGATCACCGTGCGGTTCTCCATGCGGGCGTGCTCGATCGGCACGACCTCACCGACGGGACGATCGGTGAGCACCATGCCCCCGGAGTGGATGCCGAGATGCCGGGGCGCCTTCAGAAGCTCGGACGCGAACTCGATGACCTCGTCGGGGATGTCGTGGTCGGCACCGGTCTCGAGCGTCGCGCCCCACCGCTCGACCTGCTTCGACCAGGCGTCCTGCTGCCCCGGCGAATGCCCCAGGGCGCGGGCCATGTCACGCACGGCGTTCTTGGGACGGTACTGGATGACGTTGGCCACCTGTGCCGCGCGGTCGCGCCCATAGGTCTCGTAGACCCACTGAATGATCTCTTCCCGGCGATCGGAGTCGAAGTCGACGTCGATGTCGGGCTCTTCATCGCGCAGGCTCGACAGGAACCGCTCGAACGGCAGGCGGTAGAAGATCGAGTCGACCGCGGTGATGTCGAGCAGGTAGCACACGGCGCTGTTGGCCGCCGATCCGCGCCCCTGGCACAGGATGCCGCGCCGTCGGGCTTCGGCGACGATGCCGTGGACGATGAGGAAGTAGCCCGGGAAGTCCTTCATCTCGATGACGGCGAGCTCCCGCTCGATGCGGTCGCGGTCCTCGCCGGAGAGGGTCGGGTACTTCCGGGGAACGGCATCCCACACCAGATGCCGCAACCATGACATCGGGGTGTGCCCCTCGGGAACGGCCTGCTTCGGGAGGGCCGGCTTGGCCCGACGCAGGGGGAAGGCCAGCTCGTCGGCGAGAGTGACCGTGCGCGCGACCGCCCCCGGGTAGCGGGCGAAACGTGCCGCCATCTCGACCCCCGAGCGCAGATGCGCACCGGCGTGCGCGGGCAACCACCCGTCGAGCTCGTCGAGACTGCGGTTGGCACGCACGGCGGCGACCGCCGCGGCCAGCAGCTCTTTCGACGGGGCGGAGTAGTGGACGTTGTTCGTGGCGAGAACGGGGAGTCCGCGGTCGGCCGCGAGCGCGGCCAGCAGGTCGTTGTGAGCCGAGTCGAGCGGACCGCCGTGGTCGATGAGTTCGACGTACACGGCCTGGGGCCCGAACAGCTCTACGAGGAGGTCGAGCGCACGAGCGGCTCCCGCCGGTCCCTCGGATGCCAGGGCTTGACGGACGCTCCCCTTGCGGCATCCGGTGAGCACCGCCCACTGCGGATCGTCCGGGCCGCCAGCGCGTTGAGCCAGGTCGGCGAGGTCATAGACGGGTCGCCCCTTCTCTCCGCCGGAGAGTTGGGCGTGGGTCAGTGCGCCGGCGAGTCGGTGGTACCCCTCTTCGCCCCGGGCGAGCACCAGCAGATGGGAACCGGCGGGATCGGCCCGACCGTTCTGCGGACCGTCGAGTCCGAGCGACAGTTCGGCGCCGAAGACGGTGCGCACCGTGCGGGCCTCCGCCGCTTCGGCGAAGCGCACGATGCCGTAGAAGCCGTCATGGTCGGTGAGCGCGAGCGCGTGGAGTCCGAGCCGCTCGGCCTCTTCTACGAGTTCTTCGGGCGAGGACGCCCCGTCAAGGAATGAGTACGACGAATGCGCGTGCAGTTCGGCGTACGGAACGGCGTCGTCGGGTCGCGCGATCGTGGGGGGAACGTACGGACCACGCTTGTGCGACCACGCGGGACTGTCACCGCCGTCGCCGTTCGGCGGGGTCGAAACGGGGCGTCGCGTGTCGCTCAGCGCGCGCTCCAGCTCGGACCACTTCACCGGGGGGTTGTGGAAGCCCATCAGGCGCGCCCCACCCGGGGTGTCGACCGCGGTGCCGTAGCGATCACCGGGCCGAGGAGCAGAACGGGCGCCGGCACACGCTGGCGCTCAGTCATAGCGCCCCTCCGCCCGCCATTCGCCTTCTTCGACGACGAGCAGCCACGCGCCCCCGTCGTCATCGACCACTTGGAAGCGGTGGGCCCGCCGTCGACGCAGCGGATCCCACCCGCGCTCGCTGATCGGCCAGGGGCCCGCCCACTCCCGGATGCGCATGCGTCGGCCGCCCGCGTCGAGGATCGCCGGCGGCGCGCTCAACGCATCGCGGTCCCCCACCGTCACCGACGCCCCCGCGACGTCGGTGACCTCCACGAGCCGGGGTTCGGGATATACCGTCGCCGGAAGGGGATCGGGAAGGCTCCCCGGCCAGGGCCGGGCGCGGTCCTTCGCCGTCACTGCGCGGTCGCCCCACGGCACCAAGACCTGACGCTCCGCCAACCACCGCCCCCCGCCGACGACCGGGGTGACGACGGCGCGGTGGCCGAGCATGGCCTGCACCCGGGAGAACGCGTGATGCACCCTCTCGTCAGGCCCGGCTCCGAAGAGTCCCTTGACATGGTGGGATGCCTCGTCCACCGCCTCGGGCTCGATGGAGACCCCGGCGACACCGCTGCCGAAGATGCCGCGACCGTCCTCGGCGAGCTGCCATCGCACGCGATCGACCACGGCCCCGGCGTCGAAGGACCCGGGGTGCAGCCACACGCGTTCGCTGCGTTCGCCGCGCTCGCCCGAAAGCACGACGCGCACCTCGGTGCACA
Organism: Microbacterium sp. 5K110; assembly: GCF_005774735.1. Lineage (GTDB taxonomy): Bacteria > Actinomycetota > Actinomycetes > Actinomycetales > Microbacteriaceae > Microbacterium. The sequence goes on from NZ_VBUM01000005.1 coordinate 4,668, forward strand.
CCAGGTTCTGCTCGCCCAGGCGCGCGATGAACTCCTCGGCCGCTACCCGCATACCGAATGCGATCTGGTCGGCGAGCTCGAGCGGTGGCTCGAAGGCGACCTCACGGCGGAGCTCGGGCGGTGGGGTGCGCGGCTGCACCGGCTGGGAGTCACGCCCCGAAGCGAGGGCGTGCAGTCGCGCTCCGCGCTCGGCGAACCGTTCCCGGACCCGCTCGACCGGCATGGCGGCGAACTCCCCCAGCGTGTGGACCCCCAAGCGCGCCAGCAGGCTCGCCAGGTCGGGGTCTTCGAGCGCGGTCACCGGAAGCGGGGCGAGGAAAGCGGCCGCCTGCCCCCCGGGCACCACGCGCACGGGCTCGTCGGCGCGGGTGACGCGGGCGGCGTGCTCTGCGGTGAAGACACCGTCGGCGACGCTCGCGCGAGCGTCGGTGAACCCCTCGGCCACGAGCAGCCGCACGAGGGTGCGCGCGGCCTCGTCTTCTCCGCCGTAGTAGCGCGCCGGTCCGCGCGCGCGGAGGGCGCAGAGCCCCGGACGGACGATCTGGACCCCCGGGGCGCGCTCCTCGATCAATGCCACGACCGGGGCGAAGACACGCGCGTCGCGCACCGGATCGGCGGCGATGACGACGAGCGAGGGGCACAGCGCCTGGGCATCCCGACGACGTTGCCCCCGGCGTACCCCCTGGGCGCGCGCCGCGGCGGAGCAGGCCACGACCGTGTTGTTCTCGAACACCGCGACGGGGGTGTCGGCGCGCGGGGGCCGTGCGGCCTCGCGGCGGTACGCCAGCACCGGCCAGTCGGGGAGCCACATCACGAGGCTGCGCGTCGGTTCGCGCATCAGCCCGCCGCCCTCTGCCGGTAGCCCCCGTGCTCGCGCGCGACGAGCCTCTCGGTCGGTGCGCCGAGCATCTCGATCGATCCGTCGGCGGCGGGGAGGAGCATGCGGGCGCGACGGGCCGTGGGCGTGCGCTTGCTGCTGACCGACACCGTCAGCTCACGTCCGGCGAGATAGCCGTGCCCCTGCCCCACGCCCGCCCACCGGGGATCGGCGACGTCGATCACGGCCTCCGCCTGCGGCCATGCGCCCTGCACCAGCAGGACCGTGCCGCGATCGCGCAACCGGGCCGCGAGTCTCGTGACCTCGGTGCCACCGCGCGCGGTGGTCGACCCCGCCGGGGGACGCACCGCCACGACGGGCAGGACCTCGGCGATCGTGGCCGTCACCGCCAGCCAGCGGGGTCCGGGGTCGGGGATGAAGACCAGTCGATCGAGATCGAGACCGTACTTCTCGGCGGCTTCGGCTCCCAGCTCTGGCATGCCGATGACCCCGCACCACGCCCCGTCCTGCGAGGGCCGCGCCATGAGCGCCAGCAGCAGTGACATCGAGCGGGCGATCGCGTACGCCGAGCCCGAACGAAGACCGCCGCCCGGCAGCAGCGAGGAGAAAGCGGGATGCGTCGGCAGAACCGGCGCGTCCATGCGGCGACCCTGCATGCGCTCGAGACGATCGCGGAGCGCGTGGATGTCGGGTACGGCCTGCACCTGGTCTCGCACGATCGCCCTCACTCCCACAGGTTAGAACATGTGTTCTACACTCTCAATCCCTGTGGTTCGAAGATACGATCACCCTCCGACATCGCCTCCGCGACCTCAGACCAGGTCGGCGGTCCGCGCGATGCGGGCGAATCCTCCCTGCTGCAGCACCAGGGCGGTCGCGGTCATCAGCTCGGCGGCCGAACGCGTGACGACCCCGAGCCCCACGACCTCCGCCGACAGGTCGAAGGTGCGCGTGGCATCCAGGACGACCGTCACGTCGCATCCTCGCGCTGGACGTCGATGACGAGCAGGGCACGAGTCATGCCTCCCTCACACCACCGCTCCGGATGCCACGGCCCGGCGGAGCCGATGATCGCGAGGTCTCACGCGGCCAGTGCCAGATACGGCTCCCAGCGCGGATCGGACTTGTCGACCCCGCGCACCGTCCACGACGATCCGCGTGGCGGACCGGGGATCAGGCGCAGTTCCCACATCATCTCCTGGGGCGTGCGATCACCCTTGACGTTGTTGCAGCGCAGGCAGCACGCCACGAGGTTCTCCCACGTGTCCTTGCCACCGCGCGAGCGGGGAAGCACATGATCGATCGTCGAGGCCGCCTTCCCGCAGTATCCACAGCGGTGCGCATCACGGCGCAGGACCCCGCGACGGGTCACCGGCACGCGACGGGCCCCGGGCACGCGCACATAGCGCGTCAGGATGATCACCGCGGGACGGTCGTAGGTCCCCGCCGCCGCCCAGACCGGATCTTCGTCGACGCATTCGACGACGGTGGCCTTCTCGTTCATCACGAGCACGAGGGCCCGCTTGAACGACACGACGGCGAGCGGCTCGTAGCCCGCGTTCAGCACAAGTGTGCGCATTCCGTTTCCTCTCGAATGGCCGAGACGGCTTCTCGGATGTTCGACTCGCGGCGGCGGAAGAGGCGCAGGGGCACGAAAAAAGGCGCTGTCTATTCAGACAGCGCCTCGGAGGTCGCGGCGAGACCGCGGCATCCGCTCATGCGATGCCGAAGAACGAGCAGCCCGAGCGCATCCATGGTGCGGATGCGAGGCATGGCGTCCATCGGCTTTCCCTCCGGTTCTCCCGACGTCGCGAACAGGCTAACCCACGGCGACACGCCCGGGGTCGGCTGCACCGGGAAACGACAGACGGCGTGTCGGAGAACGATCGTCTCCGGCACGCCGTCTGTCGTTGTGAAAATCAGCCGGCGTTCTGCTGCAGCCAGGCGTACGGGTCGACCACGGAACCGTTGATGTGCACCTCGAAGTGCAGGTGGTTCGCGGTCGAGCTGCCGGTCGAGCCGACCAGGCCGATGAGCTGGCCGGCAGCGACGGTCTGCCCCGCCTGCACCTGGCGGCTGCCGTAGGTCATGTGGCCGTAGGTCGTGGAGACCTTCTGCCCGTTGATGACGTGCTCGATGACGATGCCGACGCCATAGCCGCCGAAGCTCTCGGACGACGTGCTCACGACACCGGCGGCCGCGGCGAAGATGGGCTGCCCACCGGGGGCGAGCAGGTCGACACCCTGGTGGTAGCCGGAGTCCCAGAGACCGCGACCGAGCGTGTAGCCGGTCAGCGGCCAGCGCACTTCACCCGAGCCGGGGGCGGTCATGTTGAGGTTGACCGACGAGACGGCGACATTCGCGTTCGCGGCGAGCTGCCGTGCCCGTTCGGCGGCGGCCGCTGCGGCGGCCTCCTGATCCTTCTTCTTCTGGATCTCGTCGGCGGTGGTCGCTGAATAGCTGCTGCGGTCGAGCGTGCCGGCCGTCACGCCGGAAGCGACCACGAGCGACTGGTTGTCGGGGGCCGACATCTCTTGCAGCGTCATCGTCTCGGCGGCCGGGATCGTGGCCGCATACGCGGGGATGGCGACGGTCGCGACGAGTCCGGCGACCATCGACAGGATGACGGCACTGCGCAGCGGCTTCGTACCCCGCCGGAACGGCGAGGACGCGCGCGGCGCGGGAGCGGGACGAGCGACGGCAGCGGAGGTCACGACCGGCGTCCGCGAGGGACGACGAGAGGGTCGGGAGACCGCGGCGCGCGCGCTCTTACGAGTCTGACCCGTCGCAGGAACCTCGGGCAGGTCCGCAGCGGGATCGATGTGTTCAGCCAAATTTCCTCCGGCGCCTCTGCGTCCAGGACGCTGGCTCGTCAGCACTCGATGGGGCACGATGTGCGGGCTTCACCCTCTGCGGACGACGAGCCGGTGAGGCAAACCGCGAGGGGTCCGACGGCGGGCTTCTCGCCTGTGGACTTTCCGAGGCTACCCGAAGATAACGAAACTGTCACGCCTGAGGCAGAGGTGTATAGACGATGTCCGGGATGCGCACACCGCCCGACCGGCAGACGCAGGTCGGGCGGCCAACGGGATTCAGGCCTCGTCGACGAGGAAGATGTGCGACGCGACCTCGACGGGCAACTCCAGCCCGTCATCGACGCCGTCCATCTCGACGAGCACGTAGCCCTCGTTGAAGCGGTAGTTCCCGCGCTTGCCCGGCAGAACACCCGCCGCTTTGAGTTGCTGCAGCAACTCGGGATCGACCTGCGCCGGCTCGGCGAGACGCCGGACGGTTCCGGAGATCGGTGCACCGGCATCAGTCAGCTTGCGCACCAGACCCACCACACCCTCTTCGAATGTGGAACTGGCCGTGTCGCCCAACTGGTCGAGGCCGGGGATGGGGTTGCCGTACGGCGATTCGGTCGGGTGTCCGAGGAGTTCGACGAGGCGACGCTCGACCTGCTCGCTCATGACGTGCTCCCAGCGGCAGGCCTCGTCGTGGACGTAGGCCCAGTCCAACCCGATGACGTCGCTGAGCAGACGCTCGGCGAGACGGTGCTTGCGCATGACGTCGACCGCCTTCTGCCGCCCGTCGTCGGTGAGCTCGAGGCGTCGGTCCTCGGAGACGACGACGAGGCCGTCGCGCTCCATACGCCCCACCGTCTGCGAGACGGTCGGACCGGAGTGCCCCAGCCGTTCGGAGATGCGGGCGCGCAGGGGAACGATGTTCTCTTCCTCCAGTTCGAGGATCGTGCGCAGGTACATCTCGGTGGTATCGATGAGATCGGTCATTGAGGATTCCTCGGCTTCGCGGCGGTTCTCCCAGCCTACCGACCCCCTCCGACACACGCGCGGGCGGGTGCGAACCCCGCCCTAGAATCGACGCATGCCGCACGTGGACCTCCCCACCGAACTCCTGCCCGCCGACGGTCGCTTCGGGTGCGGCCCCTCCAAGGTGCGCGGTGCGCAGCTCGAGGCGCTCGTCACGCGCGGCGCCACGATCCTGGGCACCTCGCACCGCCAGGCGCCGGTGAAGAACCTCGTCGCCGGCACCCGCGAGCGGCTCGCGCAGCTGTTCCGTCTGCCCGAGGGGTACGAGATCATCCTCGGAAACGGCGGGTCGACCGCCTTCTGGGATGCCGCCGCCTTCGGTCTCATCGAGAACCGCAGCCAGAACCTCGTCTTCGGTGAGTTCGGTGGCAAGTTCGCCGCGGCCGCCGCCGCCCCGTGGCTGCAGGCGCCCGACGTGCGCCGCGCGGAGCCCGGAACACGCACGGCGTTCGAGGCCGTCGAAGGGGTGGACGTCTACGCCTGGCCGCACAACGAGACGTCGACGGGCGTCTCGGCGCCGATCACCCGTGTCATGGCCGACGCGGGCGCCCTCACCGTCATCGATGCCACCAGCGCCGCCGGCGGCATCGACTTCGACGCGACCCAGGCCGACGTGTATTACTTCGCCCCGCAGAAGAACCTCGGCTCGGACGGCGGACTCTGGTACGCCGCCGTGTCGCCCGCCGCGATCGAGCGGATCGAGCGGATCGCGGCATCTGGGCGCTACATCCCCGAGTTCCTGAGCCTGAAGAACGCCGTCGACAACTCGCGGCTGCAGCAGACCCTCAACACCCCCGCCCTCGCGACCCTCCTTCTGCTCGACGAGCAGTTGGGCTGGATCCTCGACAACGGCGGCTTGTCGTGGGCCGGCGCCCGCACGGCGGAGTCCTCGTCCGCGCTGTACGAGTGGGCGGAGGCAAGCTCCGTCGCGACACCGTTCGTCGCCGACCCGGTCGACCGGTCGCCGGTCGTCGTCACGATCGACTTCGAGGAGTCCGTCGACGCATCCGCGGTGGCCAAGAGCCTGCGCGCGAACGGCATCGTCGACACCGAGCCCTATCGAAAGCTGGGGCGCAATCAGCTCCGTATCGCGACCTTCGTCTCGATCGAACCGGACGACGTGCGTCGGCTCATCGGGGCGATCGACTACACGATCGAGCACCTGCCCCGCGGCTGAGTCCCGTCGCGCACAGGAAGCCGTCTCGCCCCGCGAGGCGGCTTCCGTCGTCCGGGCCGGCGACACGTCCACCGCGCGCCGCCCCGACGCGCGTCAGTAGCTGCGTTCGCGCTCGTCGTCGTCCGAGCTGTCGGAGTCGTCGTCGTCGTCCGAGTCGTCGGGATCCGAGTCGTCGGAGTCGTCGGCGGTCTCGTCCAACTCGTCGATGTCGACACCGTCGAGGTCGCCCGCGTGCAACCGCGCCTGGGGCTCCTCGTCATCGTCGTCATCGTCGTCGGAGTCGTCATCCGCGTCGTCGTCATCGGAGTCGTCGAGGTCGTCGTCATCCGCGTCGTCGTCCGCGACGGCCGCTGCCGCCTGCGCCGCCTGGTATTCGGCGAGACGGGTCGCCCACGGCACCCAGTCCGGAGCGAGCAGCGCGCCCTCACCGGGCAGGAGCTCGGCCTCGAGCACCGTCGGCTCGGAATCATCGACCACGGCGACGCTCACGGTCCAGTACCACCCCGGGTAGCCGGCGAGGCGCGTGTGGAATCGCAGGGAGACGGCCCCGCCCTCTTCGACGGTGTATCCGGCGGCCGGGCCGATGGTATCGGCCGGGGTGATCTCGCGGAGAGCCGCCAGTGCCAGATCGTGGGCGGCGAGTAGGCGCTCGTCGGCGGCGGGCTCAGGCTTCGAAGTCATCGGCGACCTTACGCAGGACCGCGGCGATCTTGTTCGCGTGAGCGCCACTCGGGTAACGGCCGCGACGCAGGTCGCCGCCGATGCCGTCGAGGAGCTTCACGAGGTCCTCGACGATGATCGCCATGTCGTCGGCGGGCTTGCGAGACCGCTTGGCCAAGCTCACGGGGGCATCGAGCACCCGCACCGAGAGGGCCTGGAGACCGCGCTTGCCGTCGGCCACACCGAACTCCAGACGGGTGCCGGCCTTGGGTCCGGGGGTCCCGGCGGGCAGGGCGGTGGCGTGCAGGAACACGTCCTGGCCGTCATCGGTGGTGATGAAGCCGAAGCCCTTCTCGTCGTCGTAGAACCTGACCTTGCCGGTGGGCATGGACACCTCGCTGAATGTGTGCGCGATCGCGCGGCGGAACACGGGACCCGATCGGATCCCGGCCCCTCAGCCTACGCCACGCCCGCCAGGCAGTAGGCTGACGACGATGAGCACACGCACCCCCGACGGCGACGTCCCGATCCGTCGCGTCGACCGAATCCTGGCATTCATGTCGCTGGGTCTGCTCGTCCTGTCGATCGCCTGCTTCTTCGCCGTGATCATCGGCTCCACCGCCGGGGCCGACATGAGTTCGGGCGTCTGGCCCACCGTCGGCGTCCTGATCTACGTCGCACCTCCCGTGGCCTTCGCGTGCCTCGTGGCGGTGCTCATCATGAGCTTCGTGCGAAGGGCACGCGCGAACAAGGGACGCTGACGTGCCCGAGACCTCCGACCAACGTGCACTGGCGGTCTCGTTGAGCGCCTTCGGCGACGAGGATCTCGCGCAGCTCCTCGCTGATCGCCATGTCGCGGCATCCGCGACGTGGCGCGACATGTTCGACGCCGCCGACGCGCTCCTGGATGCCGGCTCGGTGGCGCGCGCCCTGCCCACGCTGGACCGCGCGGAGGCGGAGGCGCTCGTCGCCGCCGTCATCGACGGCACCCCGGCGCAGCATGGCACCCGGCGGGCGCTGCAGCAGCGGGCGCTCGTCGACGATTCCGGCGTCCCCTACGCCGCGGTCGCCTCGGCTGTGCGCGAGGCCGCACCCGAAGGTCTCGCCGACGTCCCTCCCGGACCGTCGGCTCGTGCGGTCTCGAACGACGACGCCGCAGCCGAGTCCGCCTTCACCCACAGCGCCGCGCTGGCCGATGTCCTGATGCTGACGCTGGACGCTCCCCTGGGCCGGATCGGCTCGGGATCCCTCGGCGCGAGCGAACGCCGACGCCTCGTCGATGCCGGAGCCGCAGGCTCGGCCGAAGAGGCCGACCTCCTCGTCGGGACGGCAGCCCGCGTGGGCCTGCTGGGCTCGAACGGCCGCGCGTGGCTCGTCACCGCCGCGGGGCGGGCATGGCTGCGTCTGCCGACCCTGGAGCGCTGGGCGAGCACCGCCCGCGCGCTGCGCGACGCACTCCCCCGGGCATATCGAACGCCCACGGGCGGATGGAGGCCGCCGACCACCTGGGCGGGGGCGACGCCGTTCGATCCCGCCGGGCCCGAGCGGGCCGCACGGTGGACGCACCGGCTCCGCGCCTGGGGCCTGCTCGACGACGACGGCGCGGTCCCGCCGTGGGGACGAGGACTCGCCGACGGCGGCGATGTCGACGTCTCGGCCCTGCGGGACCTGCTTCCGCCCGAAGTGGATCGCGTGTACCTGCAGAACGACCTCACCGCGATCGCCCCGGGCCCCCTGGCCCCGCACCTCGACGTGCGGCTGCGCGGCATGGCGGCGCGCGAGTCGCGGGCGCAGGCGTCCAGCTACCGCTTCAGCGCGGCGACGATCGGTGCGGCCATCACGAGCGGCGAGACCGCCGAGAGTCTGCGGGAGTTCCTGACCGGAATCTCCCTGACCGGCCTGCCCCAACCGCTGGCGTATGTCATCGAACGCACCTCCGCTGAGCATGGACGCGTGCGTGTCGCCGCCGACACGGCATCCGGTCTCACCACCGTCCAGACCGACGACGAGACGCTCCTTCGTGCGATGGAGGTCGACACCGGGCTGCGCTCGGTCGCCCTCGCCCGCTCGGGCGACGAACTGATCACGCACGTCGCGGCCGATGTGGTCTTCTGGGCCCTGAGCGACGCCCGTTACCCGGCCGTGGCGGTGGACGACGAGGGGCGCCCGCGGGCGGTGGAGCGGGCGAAGATGGCCACGACCGCGACACCCGAAGACCCGGCTGACGTCTATGGCCCCCTGATCTCGCGTCTGCGGGCCGGCGGAGAGGATTCGGATGCCGCGTGGCTCGAGCGCGAACTCGACCAGGCGGTGCGCGCTCGCGCGATCGTCGACGTCACCGTGCGGCTCCCCGACGGATCGGCGCGGGTGTTCCGGCTCGAGGCGACCGGTCTGGGCGGTGGACGGCTCCGGGGCCGCGATCGCGCCGCGGACGTCGAACGCACCCTGCCCCTGTCGCACATCGACGCAGTCAGCCCGGTCGTCTGAACGAGTCGCCCCACCGGCGACCTCGCACACGGGGCACGGGTAGAATCGAACGCTATGGCTGACGGTCCCCTCATCGTTCAGAGCGACCGCACGGTGCTCCTGGAAGTCGCGCATCCCGATGCGGAGACGGCGCGACACGAACTCGCGGTGTTCGCCGAGCTCGAGCGCGCCCCCGAGCACATCCACACGTATCGCATCACTCGGTTGGGCCTGTGGAACGCGCGGGCGGCCGGACACGACGCCGATGCGATGCTGCAGACGCTCGACCGCTGGACGCGCTTCCCGGTGCCGGCCTCGGTGAGCACCGACATCCGCGAGACCGTGGGCCGCTACGGGCGCCTCGTCATCGAGCGCGACGCCGACGGCGCTCTCGTGCTGCGTTCGACCGATCCCGCCGTGCTCGGCGAGGTCTCGCGCAACAAGCGCATCGCTCCGCTGCTCATCGGCCACCCCACCCCCGACAGCTTCACCGTCGACGCGTGGGCCCGTGGGCACATCAAGCAGGAGCTGCTGAAGATCGGCTGGCCCGCCGAAGACCTCGCCGGGTACACGCCCGGCACGCCGCATCCGATCGACCTCGACGAGGACGGCTGGAAGCTGCGGCCCTATCAGCGACAGGCCGTCGAGTCCTTCTCGGAGGGCGGCTCCGGGGTCGTGGTGCTGCCGTGCGGCGCGGGCAAGACGCTCGTCGGCGCCGGAGCGATGGCCGAGACCCGAACGACCACTCTCATCCTCGTCACCAACACCGTCAGCGCCCGGCAGTGGCGCGACGAGCTGCTGCGTCGGACGAGCCTGACCCCCGAGGAGATCGGCGAGTACTCCGGTCAGTCCAAAGAGATCAAGCCGGTCACGATCGCGACGTACCAGATCCTCACCGCCAAGCGCGGCGGCAAGTACGCCCACCTCGCTCTGCTCGACGCGCTGGACTGGGGCCTGGTCCTGTACGACGAGGTGCACCTGCTGCCGGCACCGGTCTTCAAGCTCACCGCCGACCTGCAGGCCCGGCGCCGTCTGGGCCTCACCGCGACCCTCGTACGCGAGGACGGCCGCGAGGGCGACGTGTTCAGCCTCATCGGCCCCAAGCGGTTCGACGCGCCGTGGAAGGAGATCGAGGCGCAGGGCTTCATCTCCCCCGCGGCCTGCTACGAGGTGCGCATCGACCTTCCGGCCGACGAGCGTCTGGAGTACGCCGCCGCCGCCGACGAGGACCGCTATCGCCTCGCGGCGACCGCGCCCGCCAAGATCGACGTCGTCAAGCGACTCATCGACCGTCACCCCGGTGAGCGGGTGCTCGTGATCGGCCAGTACCTCGACCAGATCGACGAGCTCGCCGACGCCCTGGACGCTCCCAAGATCACCGGCTCGACCCCGGTCTCCGAGCGAGAAGAGCTGTTCCAGGCCTTCCGCGAGGGAGAGATCTCGCTGCTGGTGGTGTCGAAGGTCGCGAACTTCTCGGTGGACCTGCCCGAGGCATCCGTGGCCGTGCAGGTCTCGGGGTCGTTCGGCTCCCGTCAGGAAGAGGCCCAGCGCCTCGGCCGCCTCCTGCGCCCCAAGCAGTCCGGGCACACGGCGAGCTTCTACACGCTCATCGCCCGCGACACCGTCGACCAGGATTTCGCCCAGAACCGCCAGCGATTCCTGGCCGAACAGGGCTACGCGTACACGATCCTGGATGCCGACGGAATCGACGCCGCGGCCGCGTGAGCCATATCAGCGCGCGGCGTTTCTCGCGATATCCAGCGCTTCCATGAGTGAAGTCACGATAATGGGCGCATGACAGCACCGCGCATCCTCGTCGTGGACGACGAACCGAACATCCGCGACCTGCTCATCACGAGCCTGCGTTTCGCCGGATTCCAGGTCCGGGCCGTCGCCAACGGCGCCCAGACCATCTCCGCGGTCCTCGAAGAGGAACCCGACCTCATCGTGCTCGACGTGATGCTGCCCGACATGAACGGGTTCAGCGTCACGAAGCGCCTCCGCGGCGCCGGCTACACCGCCCCGATCCTCTTCCTCACCGCGAAGGACGAGACCGAGGACAAGATCATGGGCCTGAACGCCGGCGGCGACGACTACGTCACGAAGCCGTTCAGCCTCGACGAGATCGTCGCCCGCATCCAGGCGATCCTCCGCCGCACGATGCAGGCCGATGAGGAATCCGTCATCCGCACGGGCGAGCTGACGATGGACCAGGACACCCACGATGTCAACGTCGGCGACGTCTCGATCGACCTCAGCCCGACCGAGTTCAAGCTGCTGCGCTACCTCATGCTCAACCCGAACCGGGTGCTCTCCAAGGCGCAGATCCTCGACCACGTGTGGGAGTACGACTTCAACGGCGACGCCGGCATCGTCGAGAGCTACATCTCCTACCTGCGCCGCAAGATCGATCCGCACTCCTCGGAGCCGCTCATCCAGACCAAGCGCGGCTTCGGCTACATGCTGAAGTCGGGCAAGACCGCCTGAGCGGGGCCCCATCCTGGAGAACTCCGACGACGCGCTGACCCACTGGTGGCGCCGGCTGAGCCTTCGCACGAAGGTGACCGGCGTCACGGTCACTCTCTTGGCCGTGGGGCTGTTCGCCGCGGGCATCGGGACCATGGTGTTCCTGCGCACCACGCTGATCAACAACCTCGATGAGCAGCTGGCGCAGCAGGCGGCCGGAAACATCGCGAACAGCATCTTCGTGACCGACGAGGTCGACGGCCAGGTGCGGTTCACGGAGGTCGACAACGCGCCGCAGATCGGTTCGATGGTCGTGGTGTACAGCCCGGACGGCCAGCGCGTGGCGTTCTTCAACGGCACGGCGATGAAGACGGTGCCGGAACTGCCCGAGACCTTCACCGTCGAGCAGACCTACAGCCAGGTCGATCGCCGTATCGAACTCCAGGACCCGGTCTCGGGTCAGCACTTCCTCGCACGCGTGGGTCAGCTCGTCGTGCCCGGCTACAACGGCGTCTACACCCAGATGGTCATTCAACCGCTGGCCCCCACCGACCGCATCGTCGCCGCGTACCTCGGCATCTACGGTTTCGTCGCCCTGCTGATCCTCATCGCGAGCGCCCTGTTGACCCGCGCGCTGGTCACGCTGACCTTCCGCAGCCTCGGCCAGGTCGAGACGACGGCGATGGACATCGCGGCGGGCGATTTCAGTCAGCGTCTGACCGACATCGTGCCCGACACCGAGGTGGGCCGATTGAAGGCGGCGATCAACGCGATGCTCGGCCGCATCGACGGTGCCCTCAACCAGCGGGATGCCACGGTGCGACAGATGCGTCGATTCATCGGCGACGCGAGCCACGAGCTGCGCACGCCGCTGGTCACGATGCGCGGATATGCCGAGCTGTACCGGATGGGCGCGATCCGCTCCGACGAGGACGTCGCCCAGGCGATGGAGCGCATCGAGAAGGAAGCCATCCGCATGGGCGCGCTGGTCGAGGACCTCCTCGCCCTCGCGCGCCTGGACGAGCGACGGGACGTGGCGATCACGACGCTCGATCTGCGCCCGATCGCCCGCGATGCCGCCCTCGACCTGCGCGTCACGTCGCCGCAGCGCGAGGTCACAGTCGACGACACCACGAGCCGGGACGCGATCGTGCTGCCGGTGATGTCGCTCGAGCCGGCACAGGAAGCCGACAACGACGCGACGGGGTCTTCGGCCAAGCGTCGCACGGCCCCCACGACGTCCGCGATGGCGATCGCCGGGGCCACTCTCTCGCGCCTGCGGAGACGTTCCCGCGACGCCGCGGAGACCGCGCAGCCCGGCGAGCTGGCGTCGGCCTCTCGTGCCTCCGCCGTCACCACCGGAGCGCACACCGTGCCGCGGCTGGCCCCGATCGTCCTGGGCGACGAGAACCGCGTGCGCCAGGTCGTGGCGAACCTGCTCGGCAACGCCCGCCGCTTCGCTCCCGAAGACTCCCCGATCGGCCTGCGGGTGGGGGTGGATGCCGAGGCCGACATGGGCTGGATCGAAGTGATCGACCACGGCGAGGGCATCCCCGAACAGATCCGTGAGCAGATCTTCCAGCGCTTCTGGCGCGCCGACACGTCGCGCACCCGCGAGACCGGCGGCTCGGGGCTCGGACTGTCGATCGTGGCATCCATCGTGGATCTCCTGCACGGCACCGTCGAGGTCTTCGACACCCCCGGTGGCGGGGCGACATTCCGCGTCTCCCTTCCGCTCGCCGCACGTCGCGATGCGAGCGAGCACGCGCTCATCGAGACGCAACCGCTCGAGCGCCTCAGCGACGTCCCTCTCCCCGACGCCACCGCCTGACGCCGTCGGCTTCTCTGTCAGACGCTCGCTGCCCCTGCGCCCTCGCCGGCCCGCGCCCGCGCTACTCACGCTCCCGCGCTGGCCCCGAGCCCGCGCTGCGTCGGGTCCCAGGTTCCCCGCGCCCGCGAAGCGTGCCACGCGCTCCCGCACCTCGTCCAGGGACGTCGGGCGTGCGTCACCGACGCGCCGCACCGAGGAACGAGGAAGGCCCCCTCCCGGAGGAGGGGGCCTTCCTTACTGCCGAAGCGTGGATCAGAAGTCCATGCCACCCGTGGGGTCACCGGCCGGAGCCGGGTTCTTCTCGGGCTTGTCAGCGACGACGGCCTCGGTCGTGAGGAACAGACCGGCGATCGACGCGGCGTTCTGCAGAGCCGAGCGGGTCACCTTGGCCGGGTCGATGATGCCCTGTGCGAACAGGTCACCGTACTCGCCGGTCGCGGCGTTCAGGCCGTGTCCGACGGGCAGCTCGGCGACCTTGTTGGCGACGACACCGGGCTCGAGACCGGCGTTCAGCGCGATCTGCTTGAGCGGGGCCTCGATGGCGACCTTGACGATGTTCGCCCCGGTGGCCTCGTCACCGGTGAGCTCGAGCGTCTCGAACGCGGTCTTGCCCGCCTGGATCAGGGCGACGCCACCACCGGCGACGACACCCTCTTCGACGGCAGCCTTGGCGTTGCGCACGGCGTCCTCGATGCGGTGCTTGCGCTCCTTCAGTTCGACCTCGGTGGCCGCGCCCGCCTTGATGACGGCGACGCCACCCGCGAGCTTGGCGAGGCGCTCCTGAAGCTTCTCGCGGTCGTAGTCGCTGTCGGTGTTCTCGATCTCGCGACGGATCTGGGTCACGCGACCCTCGATCAGCGCGGAGTCACCGGCACCCTCGACGATCGTGGTCTCGTCCTTGGTGATGATCACCTTGCGGGCGCGGCCGAGCAGGTCGACGGTGGCGTTCTCGAGCTTGAGGCCGACCTCTTCGGTGATGACCTGACCACCGGTGAGGATCGCGATGTCCTGCAGCTGCGCCTTGCGACGGTCGCCGAAGCCGGGAGCCTTGACGGCGACCGACTTGAAGATGCCGCGGATCTTGTTGAGCACGAGCGTCGCGAGAGCCTCGCCCTCGACGTCCTCGGCAATGATGAGGAGCTCCTTGCCCTCCTGGATCACCTTGTCGACGATGGGCAGAAGGTCCTTGATGTTGGAGATCTTCTGGTTCGCGATCAGGATGTAGGGGTCTTCGAAGACCGCTTCCTGGCGCTCGGGGTCGGTGACGAAGTACGGGTTGATGTACCCCTTGTCGAAGCGCATGCCCTCGGTGAGCTCGAGCTCGGTGCCGAAGGTGTTGGACTCCTCGACGGTGACCACACCTTCCTTGCCGACCTTGTCGATCGCCTCGGCGATGAGCTCGCCGATCGCGGGGTCAGCGGCCGAGATGGACGCGGTCGCAGCGATCTGCTCCTTGGACTCGACCTCTTTGGCCGAGGCGAGCAGCTCGTCGGTGACGGCCTTGACGGCCTTCTCGATGCCCTTCTTGAGCGAGATGGGGTCGGCGCCGGCGGCGACGTTGCGCAGGCCCTCGCGAACGAGCGCCTGGGCGAGGACGGTCGCGGTGGTGGTTCCGTCACCGGCCACGTCGTCGGTCTTCTTGGCGACTTCCTTGACCAGCTCGGCGCCGATCTTCTCGAACGGGTCGTCGAGCTCGATCTCCTTGGCGATCGAGACACCGTCGTTCGTGATGGTGGGAGCGCCCCACTTCTTCTCGAGCACGACGTTGCGACCGCGCGGGCCCAGGGTCACCTTGACGGCGTCGGCAAGAGTGTTGAGGCCGCGCTCGAGACCGCGCCGGGCCTCTTCGTCGAAAGCGATGATCTTTGCCATAAGTGTGTCGTCCCTCCCGGACGGGTGACTTCCAAATTTGGCACTCGACGAAAGCGAGTGCTAACTCATTCTGGCACTCGCCCCTGGGGAGTGCAAGCCGCCCCGACCCCGCACGAACGACGCCGCCGTGGCATCCGGTGAGGGATGCCACGGCGGCGGGGAGCGAGGGGCTCAGGCCATGAGGCGAACGGACTCCGCCTGCGGACCCTTCTGCCCGGATCCGACCGTGAACTCCACGGCCTGACCCTCCTCGAGGACTCGGAATCCGGTCATCTCGATGTTCGAGTAGTGGACGAAGACGTCTTGGCCGTCCGTCACGGTGATGAAGCCGTAACCCTTCTCGGCGTTGAACCATTTGACGGTGCCCTGGGCCATGCGAACTCTCCTGTTGCTGAACGACGAGGTCATCGTAAGCACGCGGACCCTCGTCGTTCCGGCCCCGGAGACCATTGTTGACACGGCGGCATCCAACTTTTTACGCCGCGGAAACACGCGGCGCGGCGGGGCTCAGGGAGTGGGCTGGCCGGCGGCCCGATCGAGCCCGATGACCACGACCAGCCGCTTCTCGGCGCTCTCGTCGTCGGGGGTGTTCGGGTCGTCCGTGGGCTGCAGGAAGTCGCTCTGCGAGATCTCCGCGCCCCCGATCGCATCGGCCAGTCCGCGCGCGGCCTGTTCGTCGTCGGGACGCAGGTAATACACCGTCGTGGTGGCGAAGTCGGTCGTGTCGGAATCGCCGGTCTGCACGGCATCCCCCGGCCAGCCGAGCTCGACGATGCGATCGCGGAGGTTGCCGGACAGTCCCTCGTCGGCCGTGCCGTTGAGCACGACGACGGAGTAGGCGGTGTCGATCACCGCGGGGGTGGTCTCTTCCACCGTCGGCGTCGGCGCGGGATCGGAGCTCAGCGAGATGCGCCCCGAAGCCACGAGCACGCCGAAGATCCCGACGATGACGAGCACGAGGGTGGCCAGCGCGGCCCAGAGGAACACGACCCATCCGCGGGAACGGGGACGTTCGGCCCGATGGGCACCGACACGGCCCGCATCGGCCGGAAGGTCGTCGAAGCGATCCCGAGGGAAGGTCGATCTGGCCATTGGACGATGCTACCGGTCGGTATCCGAACGCCCGTCACCGGGCGGCGGCGCGGCCGAGCCGGGCGCGGTGCTGCTGCGCGGCGTCGTCACGGCGCCGACGGAGCCGCCGGACGAGCATCGGGTCGTGGGCCAGCGCCTCGGGGTCGTCGAGCAGACGCCCCAGCAACTGGTAGTACCGGGCGGGAGCGAGGTCGAACTCGGCCCGGATCGCCTCTTCCTTGGCCCCGCCGTGCCGGCGCCACTCGGCCTCGAAGGCGAGGAAGGCGCGGTCACGGTCCGAAAGAGGCACGTCGTCACGCTACTGCGCGCGTTGCGCCGATGCGGGATGCCACGCCACCCAGGCCCCGAGAGGATCGACGCTCGCGAGGACGTCGCCGTCGAGCGCGAGGGCGAAGCCGCCGGGCCGCAGAACCGGAGGGCGGTTCCACGCGTCGTGGAGGCCCGCGGCATCCAAGGTCACCCACCGGCCGGCGGAGCGCGCGGCAGAGATCACCGCCCCGCGGTGGCGGCGGGGGACGTGGGCGAAGACGCCCGGGGTGGTCACCACGAGCGTCGCATCGCGCGGCGCCCGCGCGGCCAGCGCGGGCAGGGCCTCGGCTCCGTCGCCGGCGACGAGCACCGGAGGATCGGCGGCGGCGATGTCGAGGGCCGCCGAGATGCGCTCCAGACGCCCCTGCTCCCCCGGCCAGACCAGGCCGGTGAGCCACGCACGGTCCTCGGGGTCGCGGGCGTCGAGCGGTTGCAGGTCGATGCCGGCGCGCCACACGACCTCGGGCAGGCGCAGCGGCGGCTCCCCCTCGACGTCGCAGTCGAGCACCACGGCACTGCGTCCGTCCCCGGGGTCGAGGTGCGTCGCCGCGCCGTCGGCCGAGCGGAACCGGTACGAGTACCGGTCGGGGTAGAGGCACAACCCGGCGCTCGCGCCGATCTCGAGGAGGGCGATCGGCCCGTCGATGAGCGACAGCGCCGGGAGCAAGGCCGCGCAGCGCAGCGGCTCGTTGGTCTGAATGCTCCGCCGCCCGCACTCGGCGACGATCGCGTCCGCGTTCGCGACGACCCATCCCGCCCAAACGTCCCCCGTCTGCATCGGCGCTCCGAGCAGGCGGAGGACCGCGAACACCAGCGGCGGTTGGCGGTGCGTGTCCGGGATGCGCGCGAGGACGGATGCCACGGCCCCATCCGCGGCGACCCGCAGAGCCCACTCCTCGTAGACCCGCGAGCGACCGGGCGCCTCGTCGCGGGCGAAGCGGGTGTAGCGGTCGACGACGGCGGTCACGGCATCCTGGTCCACCCCGGTGATTATGCCGCGACGGGCATCGCCGAGCCTGGACGGGAGAGAATGGACGGGACGAAGGAGACCATCCATGACCTACGCCGTCGAAAAGTCCGACGACCAGTGGCGGGCCGAACTCAGCCCCGAGCAGTACGCCGTCCTGCGACAGGCCGGCACCGAGCGCGCCTGGACCGGTGAGCTGCTCGACGAAAGCCGCGCCGGCCTCTACACCTGCGCCGCCTGCGGCTCCGAGCTGTTCCAGAGCGGCACCAAGTTCGACTCGCACTGCGGGTGGCCGAGCTTCTACGAGTCGGTGCGCCCCGAGGCGGTCGAGCTGATCGAGGACAACAGCCACGGTATGCAGCGCACCGAGGTGCGGTGCGCCAACTGCGGCTCCCACCTCGGCCACGTGTTCCCCGACGGCTTCGGCACGCCCACCGGCGACCGGTACTGCATGAACTCGCTCTCGCTGAGCTTCACCCCCGTCGACGAGGCATGAGCGCGCTCGAAGCGATGCGCGACCGCCGGTCGTGGTCGAAAGTCACCGACGAGGCCCCCACGGGGCCCGAGCTCGAGGCCTTCGTCGCCGCGGCAGGACGCGTCGCCGACCACAAGTCGCTCCGGCCGTGGCGGATCATCGAGATCCGCGGTGCCGATCGCGACGTGCTCGCCCGCGCCCTGAACAAGGCGGACGGCAAGAAGGGCCTGTCGTCCAAGCCGCGTCGCGCGCCGCTCATCATCGCCGTCGTCGCCGATGTCTCGTCGAAGAAGATCCCCGCGTGGGAGCAGGAGGCGGTGGCCTCGGGCGTCGCTCATATGCTGAGCCTCGCGCTCGACGAGGCCGGGTTCGGCGTGTTCTGGCGCACCGACGACAACACGCGCAGCAAGGCCCTCGCCAAGGCGCACGGCCTGAGCAAGGGCGAGGTCCTGCTCGGCTGGCTGTACGTCGGGGGCAAGCCCGTGCGGTCCCGCCCCACCCGACGCAAGACCGTGGATGCCGCGAAGCACATCTCGCGGATGCCGGGAGGCAAGAAGCGTCGCAAGGCCGACGAAGCGCGCCTCTGATCCCGTCCGAAGCGCCGCCGCCGGTTCGCACCGCGGCGGCGCTTCGTCGTGTATGCGGTTCAGGCTCGGCGCGAACGGCGCCACGGGACCGCCGCAACGACGACACCCGCGATGGCGACCGAGGCGGCGAGGACGGCGACGCCGGTTGAGGGGGCCGCGGGCGCGGGCCACAGGGCGTCGAGGAGCACGGACGTGCTGAGCAGCCCGACCACCGACCCGAGTCCCAGTACGAGGACGCCCGTGCGCTGCACGATGACGGACGACAAGAAGATGTACACGACACCCAGAGCGCCGCCGAGGTACAGCCACGGATCGGTCGGGGCCGCGCGCGGCGGGCCGACGAGGGCGATGTGCACGGCCACCGCGACGACGAGCACGGCCGTCCCTCCCGCGAAGTTCACGAGGGTCGCAGCCAGCGGGCTCTGCACCCGCACGCGCAAGCGGCCGTTGGTGCCCTGCTGCCACGCGACGCCTGCGCCGGCGATGACCGGGACGATGAGCATCCACAGAGGGATGCCGCCGACCCGCACCCCCGCCAGGCACACGGCCACACCGGCGAGCGCCAGAAGCGCCCCGACGACTCGACGGATGGTGACGGGCACCACTCCCCCGGGTCCGTAGCCGAACCTGTCGAGCAGCAGACCGCCCGTCGTCTGCCCGGCGACGAAACCCACGGTGAACAGGGCGACGCCGACCGTCGCGACGGCGAGACCCTGGCTGGCGACGGTGAACGCTCCGGCAGCGCCGCCGAGCACCATCCACACCGGGACCGTGCGGTCTCCCAGGCCGGCGATCAGGCGACGGAACCCGGCCCGCCCAGCCGGTAGCACCGCGGTGAGCACGATCATGATGACCAGGCCCGAGCCGAACGAGATCGCGCCGGCGAGAATACCGTCGCCGATCTCGGCACCGAGAGAACCGTTGATGCGGGCCTGCAACGCTGTCAGCGACCCGATCAGCACGGCTCCGACGACGGCGATCCCCGGTGATCGGCGCTGAGTCATGGTTCCTCTTCCTCGGCACCGCGGGGAGACGGGGCCGTCGTCGATCGTACGGCTCCGCGCGCCGTACGGACCGACTGAGCCCGATGCGCGAGGCTTTCCCCGTGCCTCACCTCAACGCCGGCTCCGACGACGTGACCGGAATCCTCGCCCAGCTCACCGCGTCGCACGCCGACCGCGAGTTCCTCGCCGGCGTCGAGGTGCACCTCCCCCGACTGCACGACCTCTTCCGCCGCCTCTACGGCGACCGGCCCGACGGCCTCGAGCGCTTGGCATCCGTCGTCGATCTCGCCCGTCGGTCGTGGACCGAACGCCCCGAGGAGCTCAAGGCGGTCGACCGTGAACGGGCGAGCGCACCCGACTGGTTCGAGGGCGAGGGGATGCTGGGCGGTGTCTGCTATGTCGATCGGTACGCCGGCGGGCTCAGCGGCATCCGGGACTCCATCCCGTACTTCCGCGAGCTCGGGCTGACGTACCTGCACCTCATGCCGCTCTTCGAGAGCCCCGAGGGCAACAGCGACGGCGGCTACGCGGTGTCGAGCTACCGCCGGGTGAACGCGGCTCTCGGCACGATGGAGGAGCTCGCCGAGCTGGCCGGAGAACTCCGTCACGCGGGGATCTCGCTCGTCGTCGACTTCATCTTCAACCACACCAGCAATGAGCACGAGTGGGCCCGCAAGGCCGTCGTCGGCGAGGCGGGGTACGAAGACTTCTACCTCATCTACCCCGACCGCGAAATGCCCGACGCGTACGAGCAGACCACCCGCGAGATCTTCCCCGACGACCACTCCGGCTCGTTCGTGCAGCTGCCCGACGGGCGCTGGATCTGGGCCACGTTCTACCACTTCCAGTGGGACCTCAACTACGCCAACCCCGCGGTGTTCGAGGCCATGGCCGGCGAGATGCTCTTCCTCGCCAATCAGGGCGTCGAGATCCTGCGCATGGATGCCGTGGCGTTCATCTGGAAGCGCCTGGGCACGGCGTGCGAGTCGCTGCCCGAGGCGCACCTCCTCCTGCAGGCGTTCAACGCGGTGCTGCGCATGGCGGCGCCGAGCCTGCTGTTCAAGTCGGAGGCGATCGTTCACCCCGACGAGGTGATCTCGTACATCTCACCCGAGGAATGCCAGCTGTCGTACAACCCGCTGCAGATGGCGCTGACGTGGGAAGCGCTCGCGACGCGCGACGGGCGACTCCTTCAGCAGGCGCTCGAACGGCGCCACGCGCTCCCCGAGGGGACGGCGTGGGTCACCTACGTCCGCAGTCACGACGACATCGGCTGGACGTTCGCCGACGAGGATGCCGCCGAGCTCGGCATCCAGGGGTACCCGCACCGGCGCTTCCTCAACGACTTCTACGTCGGTCGCGTCGAAGGGTCGTTCTCGCGCGGCGTGCCGTTCCAGGAGAACGCGCGCACCGGCGACGCCCGCATCACCGGAACCACGGCGTCCCTCGCGGGGATCGAGGCCGGAGATGCGGGTGGCGAGGACCGCATGATCCTCGCGCACGCCCTGGCCCTGTCCACCGGCGGCATCCCCCTGCTCTACCTGGGCGACGAGGTCGCGCAGCTCAACGACTACTCGTACCGCGATGATCCCGCCGAGGCCGGCGACAGCCGGTGGGTGCACCGCCCGCACCGCCCCGAGCAGAACTACGCCGACCGGACGGATGCCACGACAGCCGCCGGCCGCGTCTTCACGCGGCTGACCCGCCTGATCGACGTCCGCCGAGGAACCCCCGAGCTGGCGGGCAACGAGCTCATCGCCTTCGACGCCCACGTCGACTCGGCCGTGGCGTTCCTTCGCCCCGGTGACGCGGGCGCGGCGGTGCTCGTGCTGGCGAACGTCGCCGATCACGCGGTCGAGATCGACGCCCTGACCCTGTCGGGCCTCGAACCGGATGCCGTCGACCTCATTGCCGGACGGCCCGTCGCGCTGGCCGGCGGGCTGACGCTCCCCGCGCACGGGGTGTTGTGGTTGCGGGTGGGAATGCGCTGATCCACCAGGATCACTCGCCCGAAGTGCCGGCTACAGGACTTGAACCTGCAACCCCCGTATTACAAGTACGGTGCGCTACCAATTGCGCCAAGCCGGCGGGACCGCCAGTCTATCGACGCTCGGGGCGTCGTTCGGAGCGGTCAGCCCGCGGGTGTCGCGGTCGGCGTCGGGGTGGGCGTAGCCGTGGAGTAGTAGGCGTTGCTGTCGACGGTGAGCACGAACTGGGCGAACTCCTTGGGGTCGTCCATTCGTCCCACGTAAGGGGTGCCGTTGACCAGCACGGTCGGAGTCGCGGTGAGCGCCTGACCCTTGGTGTCGGGCAGCCCCTTGATCGCGCGGTCGGTGGCCGCCTTCGCCCACGACGTGAACGTCTCGTCCTCGATGCACGAGCGCACCGTGTCGGGGTCGCCGACGCCGGCGCCCTGCGCCATGTCGGCGAGCTTCTCGTCGCTGTAGCCGTCGGAGTCCACCGCGGGCTGGTTCACGAGCAGTTCGTGGTTGAACACGAAGAACTTGTCGGACGCGTGAGTCGCGACACAGGCGGCGGCACCGGCGGCGCGGAGGCTGTACTTCGTGCCGTTCGACTTCGAGGTGAGCATCGCCACCGGGTAGTACGTCAGGGATGCGGCATCCTGCGACACCCACTTGGAGAGCTGCTCGGCGTTGGCCAGCTGGAACTCGCGCGCCTCGGTGGAGAGGTAGTCGACGTACACGCGGATGTCGACGGGAGCCGCCGTCGTCGTGGGCGCCGGCGTGGGGGTCGCGGTGGGAGTGGCCTCGGCGGCCATGGCGGAGGCGTTGCCGTCGACGGTCTGGTCGGCCAGCGGGTCGGCGATGCCGGTCGCGGCGGTGACGACGAAACCGTCGTTGGAGGCGGCATCCGGGAGCGCCTGCGACCGCGTGTCCCGCGACGACAGGGCGTAGCCGACGCCCGCGGCACCGACCGCGACGACCGCGACCGCTCCGATCGCCACCAGCGATCGGCGGACGATGCGCGCCCGCGTTTGCCGGGCCTTCACCTGCTGCGCCTTCTCGCGCACAGCCTCACGGCGAGCGCTTTCGGCGGGCAGATTCGGCGTCTGGTCGTTGGACATGGGACCTCTCGGGCGCGGACGGAAACCGCTGACGATGATGGGAACGCACGGGTAGGCGAACGAGCACCGATGGTAGTAAGCCTGGCTGAGAAATGCCCAGACGCATGGCATACTGACCCTGCGCCCAACGTCGTGCGCGCTCGGGGTCGCCCCCGTTCATTCCATTCACTACGGATCGTCCGGCACGTACCTGCCGGTGAAGGAGAAGAAGAAATGGCGTCCGTCACCTTTGACAACGCAACCCGCCTGTACCCCGGTGGCACTCGTGCCGCGGTCGACAATCTGAACCTCGAAGTCGCCGACGGCGAGTTCCTCGTTCTCGTCGGCCCCTCGGGCTGCGGTAAGTCCACGTCGCTGCGCATGCTCGCCGGCCTCGAAGAGGTCAACTCCGGCCGCATCCTCATCGGTGACCGTGACGTCACCGACGTGCCGCCGAAGGACCGCGACATCGCGATGGTCTTCCAGAACTACGCGCTGTACCCCCACATGACCGTCGCCGAGAACATGGGCTTCGCCCTGAAGATCGCCGGTGTCGGCAAGGAAGAGCGCGCTGCCCGTGTGCTCGAGGCCGCCAAGCTCCTCGACCTCGAGGAGTACCTGACCCGTAAGCCGAAGGCCCTCTCGGGTGGTCAGCGTCAGCGCGTCGCCATGGGTCGCGCGATCGTGCGTCAGCCCCAGGTGTTCCTCATGGACGAGCCGCTGTCGAACCTCGACGCCAAGCTCCGCGTCCAGACCCGCACCCAGATCGCGTCGCTGCAGCGCCGCCTCGGTGTCACCACGGTCTACGTCACGCACGACCAGACCGAGGCCCTCACCATGGGCGACCGCATCGCGGTGCTCAAGGACGGTCTGCTCCAGCAGGTCGGCACCCCGCGCGACCTGTACGAGAAGCCGAAGAACGTCTTCGTCGCCGGCTTCATCGGCTCGCCCGCGATGAACCTCTTCACGGTCGACCTGGCCGAGGGCGGCGTGCGCTTCGGCGACCTCGTCGTCCCCGTCGAGGCCGACGTCATCGGAAAGGCGCACGGCAGCGAGGTCACCATCGGTGTCCGCCCCGAGGACATCCAGGTCGCCCCGGCCGACGGCCGCGGCCTGTCGGTCGTCGTCGACCTCGTCGAGGAGCTCGGCGCCGACGGCTACCTCTACGGCCACACCGAGATCAACGGCAAGCGCACCGACATCGTCGCGCGCGTCGACGGCCGCCGTCACCCGAACGCGGGCGAGACGGTCGTGCTGGCACCGGTCCCCGGTCACGTGCACGTGTTCGACCTCGAGTCGGGCGAGCGCCTCACCGACAAGGCCATCGCTTCGGCCTGATCCAACGCACCGTCGCGGCGCGGGGAGTCTTCGACGACTCCCCGCGCCGCACCCGTTTTCCCGGAGGAACCGTGGCCGAATCCCTCAGCATCACCGCCAGCACCGTAGACCCGGGGCTTCTGCAACTGCCGTGGTCGACCGGTCTCGCCGAGTGGCCGAGCTCGCACATCGTGGCCCTCCCCAAGGGCATCTCCCGCCACCTCGTGCGTTTCGCGAACCTGTCCGGACGCGTGGTCGCCATCAAAGAGACCACCGAAGAGATGGCGCGTCGCGAGTACGACATGCTCGGCAACCTCGACCGTCTGGACGCCCCGTGCGTCGACCGCGTCGCCGTGATCGCGGGACGCACGGATGCCTCGGGCCGCCCCTTGCCCGCGGCCCTGGTCACCGCCCACTTGCGCTTCTCGCTCCCCTATCGCGCACTGTTCACCCAGGTGCTGCGTCCGCACACGGCCACGCGCCTGGTCGACGCGCTGGCAGTGCTCCTCGTGCGCCTGCACAACGTGGGGTTCTACTGGGGCGACGTGTCGCTGTCCAACACCCTTTTCCGTCGCGATGCGGGCGAGTTCGCCGCCTACCTCGTGGATGCCGAGACCGGTGAGCTGCACGGCAACCGTCTGACCCCGGGGCAGCGCGCGCACGACCTCGACATCGCGCGCACCAACATCGCCGGCGAGATCATGGACCTCGAGGCCGGTGGACGCCTCGAGGGCGGGGTGGATGCCGTGGCGATCGCCGACGGCCTGGTGTCGTCGTACCACTCGCTGTGGGGCGCCCTCACCGACAAGGAGACGTTCGGCGTCGACGAGTCGTGGCGCATCACCGAGCGGGTGCACCGCTTGAACGCCCTGGGATTCGACATCGGTGAGATGTCGATCCAGACCACCGGCGACGGAACGCGCGTCTCCATCCAGCCCAAGGTCGTCGACGCCGGCCATCACCAGCGTCGCCTGCTCCGTCTGACCGGACTCGACGTGGAGGAGAACCAGGCCCGCCGTCTGCTGAACGACCTCGACGAATTCCGCGCGCGCGTGTCCCGCCTCGGCGCCGACGAGGAGATGGTCGCGCACGAGTGGCTGACGCGCGTGTTCGAACCCATCGTCATGGCGATCCCCTTCGACCTCCGCGCCAAGCTCGAACCCGCCGAGGTCTTCCACCAGGTGCTCGAACACCGCTGGTACATGTCGCAAGCGCGCGGCCGGTCCGTCCCCCTGGCCGAGGTCGTCACCTCGTACATCGACGATGTGCTCAGCCACCGCCGCGACGAGGCGACGGTCATGGGCCCGCCGACCGACACGATGTCGCTCGCGACGATCTCGGATGCCGCGGCCCCGGCGACGGGAGAAGTGCCCACGACCGACACCGACGTCGTCGACTGGCGCGACCTGGTCTGAACGAACGACGAAGGCGCCGCCCCGGAACCCGGAAGCGGCGCCTTCGTGCGTGGTGTCAGTAGCCGACGGCGAAGTTGTCGCGCGAGTGGCGCGGGTTCTCGATCTCGTCGAGCACGGCGACGGCGAAATCGGCGCCCGAGATGAACGAGTCGCCCTGGTCGTCGACGACGAGCACGTGCCCGCCGTCGCGGTAGGAGCCGGTGCGCTCGCCCGGCGCCCAGGCGCCGAACCCACCGGCGGGGTGCACGTAGAACCAGTCGCGGCCCGAGGTGTCGGCCTGCAGGTCCTCGAGGATGCCGATGGCTTCCCGCGCCTCGGGCTTGTACTCCTCGGTGA
The DNA here is from genome assembly GCF_005774735.1 of Microbacterium sp. 5K110. GTDB lineage: Bacteria > Actinomycetota > Actinomycetes > Actinomycetales > Microbacteriaceae > Microbacterium. The sequence continues at coordinate 30,374 of NZ_VBUM01000005.1, forward strand.
AGCCCTCGGTGTCGATCACGCGCGGCCCGCCCTCGGCGACGAGCGATCCGCCCGCACCGCCGACGACTCCCAGTCGCACGTTCTCGGGCAGGACGGATGCCAGGTCGGCGATCGCGGGACGGAGCTGTCCGAGCATGTCGCCGCGCGGAGCCACGGCCGACACCACGACGTCGACACCCTCGAGCTCGGCGACCAGACCGGGGATGTCCAGGACGGTGCCCTCGATGTAGGTGGCCCCCTCCACGCGCTCCGCGGGCACCGAGCGGGCGACCGAGACGACGGTGTGGCCGCGCTGGACGGCTTCGGCGACGATGTGGCTACCGGCGTAGCCGGTTCCTCCGATGACGGCGATACGGGGCACGGGCGTTCCTCTCCTCCGGTCCGCGGACGGTCGCGGACGTATCCTCCCAGCGTGCCGGTTCCCCGCACCGTTGCGAAACGGTGCGTCCAGATCCGGGGTGATTCATAGCAGGATCTGCAGCGGATTCTCGATCCTCGCAACGAACGCCGCGAGCCACTGCGCCGCCAGCGCGCCGTCCAGGACGCGGTGGTCGGCCGACAGCGTCACCGACATCACCGTCGCGGCGGTGAGCGAGCCGTCGGCATCGACGACCGGCCGCCGGGTCGCGGCACCCACGGCGAGGATGCCGGCGTGCGGCGGGTTGATGATCGCCGAGAACGACGTCGTGCCGTACATCCCGAGGTTCGACACCGCGAACGAGCCGCCCTCGAGCTCGTTCTGCTTCAGACGCCCCTCCCGCGCCCGCTCGGCGAGATCGCGGACGGTGGTGGCGAGCTCGCCGATCGAGAGACGATCGGCCTGCCGCACCACGGGGGTGAGCAGCCCGCCGGGAACCGAGACGGCCACGGCGATGTCAGCGTTCGCGAAGCGCCGGGTGGCATCCGCAGTCCAGATGGCGTTCGCCTCGGGAACGTCCCGCATCGCGCCGGCGACCGCCTTGACGACGAGGTCGTTGACGGAGATGCGCTGCTCGCGCCCCTCGTTGATCCGCGCGCGCAGTTCCAGCAGGGCATCGACGCGGCAGTCGGCCTGCAGGTAGAAGTGCGGGACGGTCGCCTTGGACTCGGTGAGCCGTCGGGCGATCGCGCGGCGCATACCGGTGTGCGGCACGTCCTCGTACGCGGCACCGGCCGGGACGGGAGCAGTCGGAGCGGGTGCGGCCTCGGCGGGCGCGACCGGAGCCGGGGCGACGGTGGGCGTCTCGGCATCCGGATGCCGCTCGTCGCGCGCTTGCGTCCACGCGTCCAGGTCGCGGCGGACGACGCGGCCGCGCGGCCCCGACCCGGGAACGTCCGCGAGGTCGACCCCGCGCTCGCGCGCGAGACGCCGCACCAGGGGCGAGGCGAAGAGGCGCTGCTCCGCGTCCGCGTCCGCAGGCGCGGAAGCGGGCCCGGTCACCGCAGCGGCGGGCGCGTCCGCGTCCGCAGGCGCGGCAGCGGGTCCGGCCACCGCGGCGGCGGCGTCCGCGGCCTCCTCGGGAGCGGCGGCGATCGCGGCCTCCTGTGCCCCGGAGCCTCCGCCGGCGGAGGCGAGCGCCGACTCGAGGCTCTCCCCCTCTTCGGCGAGGACCGCGATCGGCACGCCGACGGCGGCGGCATCCCCGGCGGGGAGCAGGATGCCGGCGAGGACGCCGGCGCGTTCGGCTTCGTACTCGACGACGGCCTTCTCGGTCTCGATCTCGACGATCGCCTGCCCCGCCTTCACGGGGCTGCCGACCTCGACCAGCCAGCTCTGGATGGCGGCTTCTGCCGCTCCCGTGGCGATCTCGGGCATCCGCACGACGACGGCCATCAGTTCATCCCTCCCGCGGCGCGCACGCGCTCCAGTCCCGCGACGACCTCTTCGGTGCGGGCGATGGCCGCCCGCTCGAGGACCTTCGAGATGCTCGGACTCGCCTCGCCGCCCGTGACGCGCTCGACCGGCTGGTCCAGCCAGTCGAAGAACCGGCGCTGGATCTCGTCCGCGAGCCAGCCCCCGTAGGACGGACCGCGTGAGCCCTGTTCGACGATGAGGACAGCGTTGGTCTTGCGGATGCTCTCGCCGATGGTGTCCCAGTCCAGCGAGGCCCGGTCCAACCACCGCAGGTCGATCACCTCGGCATCCGTCCCGGTCTGCTCGACGGCTTCGAGGGTGTGTCCGACCATCGACAGGTAGGTCAGCACCGTGACGTCGTCGCCCTCGCGGCGGATCGCGGCGCTGCCCGGCGGGATGACGTAGTCGAGGTCGGTGTCGGGCACGCGGTCGGGCGTGCCGTACAGGTCGACGTGCTCGATGACCAGCACGGGGTCCTCGAGCGCCAGGGCGGCGTTCATGAGACCGACGTAGTCCGCCGCGTTCGAGGCGGCCACGATGCGCCAGCCCGCCTGGGTGGCGAAGATGCCCGCCGGATCCATGAGGTGCTGCGAGCCGTACCCCGAACCCATGGCGATCTTCGTGCGCAGCACGAGCGGCACGGTGTTGTTGTCGCCGAACATGTGCCGGGCCTTGCCGACCTGGTTGAACACCTGGTCGGCGGCCACCCACATGAAGTCGGGGTACATGAACTCCACGACGGGGCGGAAGCGCCCGTCCATCGCCATGCCGCCCGCCGCACCGAAGAAGCCGTTCTCGCTGATGGGGGTGCCGATGACGCGCTCCGGGCCGTACTTCTCGACCAGGCCCTTGGTCGCGCCGTTGGTTCCGCCGCCCAGGCGATGCACGTCCTCACCGAGCACGACGATGCGCGGGTCGGTCTCCATGCGCCGGTCCATGGTCTGCGCGACGGCGTCGACGAACTTCACGTCGCGCCACGGGCCGGTCCACCGCGCCGGTTCCGCGGCCGAGAGCGCGGCCAGTTCGGACGCGTCGCCCCGGATGCCGGTGTCGACGACGGCCGGGTCGGGCCACAGCTCGGGACGGATGCGACGACGTCCGGGGCGCTCGGGGTCGGGCTCCACGACGGCCGCGACCGATGTCGCGACGGCGGCGACGGCCTGCGCGCGCACGGCCTGCGCCTCGGCGTCGTCGAGGAGCCCGAGGCGGCGCATCTCGGAGGCCATCCGCTCGAGCGGATCGCGCGCCCGCCACTGCCCCTCTTCGTCCTTGGTCCGGTAGCCGAACGCGCTTCCCGGGTACGGGCCGTTCTGGTGGAAGAAGCGATAGACCTCGGCCTCGACGATCGCGGGACCGTCGCCGGCCCGCATCCGCTCGAGCGCCTCGCCCATCGCGAGGTGCACCGCGAGCGGGTCCATGCCGTCGACCCGCCAGGCGGGGATCGAGAAGCCCTGACCGCGCACCGAGAAGCGGGTGTCGGCGCTCGCCTCGTCAGCGCGGGTCGACACCGCGTAGAGGTTGTTCTCGATGAAGAACGCCACCGGCAGCTTCCACGTCGACGCGAGATTCATCGACTCCAGGACCGAGCCGATCTGGCTGGACCCGTCACCGAAGTAGTTGATCGAGACGTCCGAGGTGCCGGCGTGCTTCTGCGCCCACGCGTGACCGGTGGCCAGCGGCGCCCCGCCGCCGACGATCGCGTTCGTGCCCAGTGCTCCGGCCTCGAGCCACTGCAGGTGCATGGATCCGCCGCGGCCACCGGAGAAGCCTGACGCCAGGCCCAGGATCTCGGACAGCGTCCGGTCGAGGAGCGTCTGCACGTCGGGGGTGACGAGGGCGTTCGGGTCCAGCACGCCGCCCGAGGCGTACTCGAGCGTCTTGGCGAGGAACTGGTGGTGCCCGCGGTGGGAGCCGTTGACGGCGTCGGTGGCCCGCAACCCGACGATGGACCCAACGGCGCCGCCCTCCTGGCCGATGCTGGAGTGCGCGGGACCGTGGACGAGACCCGCGCCCGCGAGGTCGAGCACCGCCTCCTCGAAGGCCCGGATGAGATGCAGCTGACCGAGCATCGTCCCGAGCAGTTCCGGGTCGGCGGCCTTCCAGTCCGCGGCGGTCGTCTCCAGCTGCACCCACTCGACACCGGTGTTCAGCCGTTTCCGCTTGGCCATGTCGCTCCTCACGCGTCGTTGCGTCTACCTATACAGGATGTTCATCATCACTGTACGATCGGATTGTCTCCAATACAAGGCATCCTTGTGGCGAGATACTGATAACGGGCACCTCTAGAGGCGCCAATGGATCCAATGGAGGAACGGCCATGGCACTTCCCGGTCTGCGCGGCAGCGATCACATCGGCGTCACCGTCCCCGACCTCGACGAGGCCGAAGCGTTCCTGGTGGGCGTCCTGGGCGCCGAGCCGGTGTACACCCTCCCGGGCCGCGCGGGCGAAGGCGACTGGATGACGCGGCAGCTGGGCGTGCACCCGCGTACGCGCATCCGCGAGATCCGGTTCTACCGCCTCGGCAACGGCACGAACCTCGAGGTCTTCGCGTACGACGCCGCCGACGGACAGGCCCCGCCCCCGCGCAACAGCGACATCGGCGGTCACCACCTCGCCCTGTACGTGGACGACCTCGACGCCGCGGTCGCGTACTTGCGCGCGCACGGCGTCGAGGTCATGGGCGACCCGGTCGTCAGCGGCGCGGCGTCAGCCGGCCAGCGATGGATCTACTTCCGGGCCCCTTGGGGGATGCAGTTCGAGCTCGTGAGCTTCCCCGAGGGCAAGGCGTACGAGCGCGACGCGACGACGCTGCTGTGGCATCCGGCAAGGCCCGCCGAATGACCGGCGTGCTCCCCGTCGCCCGCGACCACGGCCGCGCCGGGTCCGGGATCGCCGACACTCTCCGCGGGGAGATCCTGCGCGGCATCCATCCCCCGGGCACCCGCATCCGCCAGGAGGACCTCGCGGCACGGCACACCACGAGCCGCATCCCCGTGCGCGAGGCCCTGCGCATCCTCGAGGCCGAGGGACTCGTCACGCTCGTCGCGAACTCCGGTGCGTGGGTGTCGCGGCTGACCCTCGCCGAATGCGAGGAGCTCTACCTCGTCCGCGAGCGCATCGAGCCGGTGCTGCTCGTGATGAGCGCGCCGCTGCTGACCCCGAACGATCTCGACCTGCTCCACGACCTCGCCACGCACATGGAGCGGGCGGATGCCGAGGACTTCCTGCGGCTGGATCGGGAGTTCCACTTCGCCACGTACGCCCCCACGCAGACGGTCATGCTCGGCGACACGGTCCGGGGCCTGTGGAACCGCACGCACCACTACCGGAGGGCGTTCGTGGGCGCGGCGCACGTGCGACACGATGGCTCCGCGCACCATGACCACCGACTTCTCGTCGCGGCACTCCGCCGCGGCGACGCCGAAGAGGCCGCGCACGTGCTGGAACGGCACATCCGCCGCACGCGCATCGAGCTCGAGCGGCATCCCGAGATCTTCGGCGACGCGGCGATCGTCAGGTGATGCGCCACCCGCGGTCGACGTAGAGGTTGGTCGCGGAGATGCCCTCGTTGTGCAGGAGGAAGCGGGTGGCATCCACCACGTCCCTCATCGTCGCGAGCTCGCCGCCAGGCGTGCGGGACGAGTAGCCCTCGAGGACCCCCGCGGGCTTCCCGGCCCAGAACGGACTGTCGCCGATGATGCCCGGGTGCAGCGCGTTGACGCGCAGCGGGGCGAGTTCGAGCGCGAGGGCCGTCGTGAGCCCCTCGACGCCGCCGTTGATGGTCGAGACCGTGATCGACCCGGGGTACGGCGCGTCCTTCGCCCGGCCGCCGAAGAGCACGATGCCGGTCGAGCGCGCGGGCACGAGCCGGTCCAGCAGCGTGTGCACGGTCTCGGTGTACCCCACGAGCTTGAGAGTCACCAGGCGCCGGGCGCGGGCGATGTCGTAGTCGCGCACGGTGTTCGCGTCGCGCTCGATCGCGGCGAGCACGAGGCCGTCGAGTTCGCCGACGCCGGCGAGCGCGGGGGCGATGTCCTCCGGCTCCGAGATGTCGACCGCGATCCCGCGGACGTTCGGTCCGATCTCTTCGGCAATCGCCTGGGCGGCGATCGGATCGCGACCCGTGAGCGTCACCTCGTGGCCGTCCGCGGCGAGCGACGCGACGATCTCGCGTCCGATCCCGGACGTGCCGCCCACCACCAGATACCTGCGGCTCATGCCGCACCTCCTTCTCGTTCGTTCTCGGATGCCGACAGGAGCCCCCGCCGGGTGACTTCGGCCGCCGCTCCCCAATCGAGGCGTGCGAGGTCCGGTTCGGCGAGTGCGCGATCGAACACCGCCGTCAGCGCCGAGAGCGTGGGCAAGTACACGCCGGACTCGGCCGCGATCTCGGCGCTCAGCCGCAGGTCCTTGGCGCCGAGGGCGACGTCGAACCCGGGCGGGTCGTAGGACTGCCGCGCGATCATTCCGCCGTAGCCGCTGTAGACGACACCGGCGAACAGCGTCGAGGTCAGGATCTCGATGAACAGTGCGGGGTCGACGCCCCGCGCCTCCACGAGCGCGACCGATTCGCCCATCGCCTGGATGGCGTGGATGATGTCGTAGTTCACGGCGATCTTGACCGCGTTCGCCGTCGACGGCTCCTCGCCCAGGGGCCACAGGCGCGCGGCGAACAGCTGCAGGTAGGGCTCGACCTCGGCGACGACCGCGGACTCCCCCGCCACGAGGATGTTCAGCCGCCCCTCGGCGGCCACCGCGGGCCGCCCGAGCACCGGGGCGGCGACGTAGCGCGCACCCACCCCCGCGAACCTGCGCTGCAACTCGACCGCGGCGGCCGGACTGATCGACGCCAGGTTCACATGGACACCGCCGGTCGTGGATGCCACGGCCTCGGCATCCAGCACGGCCAGGGCGGCGGTGTCATCCGCGAGCATCGAGAACGACACGTCGTGCGCAAGCGCCTCGCCGGGCGTCGCGCACGGGACGGCTCCCGCGGCGACGAGGTCGTCGACCGGCCCGCGCGAGCGGTTCCAGACGTGGACGCGGTGCCCGGCGTCGACGAGGCGCCGCGCGAGCGCCGCCCCCATCGAACCGAGGCCGAGGAAGCCGACCGACGCCATCACGCCTCCCCGCGACCCCAGGTCGTGTTCAGGTGCGACTGCGAGTCGCGCTGGTTGTTCAGCGGACCGCCGACGGCGATGTACCGGGGACCGGCGATCAGCAGCTCCTCCGCCGGGAACTTCGTGATCACTTCGCACCCGGTGGCGGTGACGACGACCTCTTCCTCGATGCGCGCCGCGCCCCACCCGTCGGCGGAGGGCCAGTACGTCTCGAGGGCGAAGACCATGCCCTCCTTGAGCTCCTCGGGGTGATCGAAGGAGACCAGCCGCGAGAAGATCGGCTTCTCCCAGATCGACAGGCCCACGCCGTGCCCGTACTGGAGAGCGAACGCCGCCTCTTCGTCGGCGAAGCCGAACTCCTGGGCCGTCGGCCACACCGAGACGATGTCGGCGGTCGTCGCGCCGGGACGCACGAGCGCGATCGCCCGATCCATGTACTCCCGGGCCCGGGTGTACGCGTCCCTCTGCTTCGTGCTCGCCGACCCCACCGCGAACGTGCGGTAGTAGCACGTGCGGTAGCCGTTCCAGCTGTGCAGGATGTCGAAGAACGCGGGGTCGCCGGGACGGATCAGACGGTCCGAGAACACGTGCGGGTGCGGAGAGCAGCGTTCTCCGGAGATGGCGTTGACACCCTCGACGTACTCGGAGCCGAGGTCGTACAGCGTCTTGGCGACGAGCCCGACCGCCTCGTTCTCCCGGACGCCCGGGCGCAGGAACCGGTACAGCTCCTCGTACGCCGCATCGACCATCGAGGCCGCCTGGGTCAGGAGCCGGATCTCGTCGCCGGTCTTGATGCGCCGCGCCTCCATGAACACCTGCTGGCCATCGACCACCTGAATGCCGACCTTCTGCAGGGCGAACAGGATCGGCAGTTCGATGACGTCGACACCGAGGGGCTGATCGGCGACGCCGAACTTCTCCAGCTCGCGCTTGATCTTTCGGGCGACCTCCTCGGCGATCCCGGCATCCGGCGGGAACGCACCGCGCAGGGTGGAGATGCCGGCCCGGGCCCCCGACTCGAGCCGCGGGCGCGTGGTGCCCTCGTGCGGCGCGTGCGGATCGGCATCCATCTCCGACGAGGTGACGTCGAGCCACGGGTTGTACAGCGCGTGGTGCTTGGCCGCCGAGCCGAAGTCCCACGAGATCGGATCGGTGTTGCGGGTGAGCAGGCTGAAGCGGATCAGCTTGTCCATCGCCCACGTGCCGATGTGGGTGGCGGTCATGTAACGGATGTTGGAGAAGTCGAACGCGAGAACCGCGCCGAGGTCCGAGCGCTCCAGCTCCGCCTTCACTCGCGCGAGGCGGTCGTCGCGGAGGCGGTCGAAGTCGACGCGCGCCTCCCAGTCGACGCCGTTGGTGCCCGTGGTTCCGGTGTTCTTCATGATGGCCTTCCTGATGCCTGAGGGATTCCGATGGGATGCGGGGCGACCGAGACGCTCAGCCGGCCCGCACCCTCGATGAGCGACCGCGGCGCACGAGCACCATGACGAGGGGGACGACGGCGGCGAACAGGACGAAAGCGCCCTGGATCCAGTACTGCCACGACAGGCCGAGCGAGAGGAACGCCAGCGCGCTCGTCACGGTCTGCAGCAACAACCCGGCCGCGGCCACGGCGAGCGCGGAACCCGAGCCGCCGAAGATGCTCGCGCCGGCGATGACCACCGCGGTCACCGAGGTGAGGGTGAGGGCTTGCGCGGCATTGGCGTCGCCGATGCCGGAGCGCGAGTACACGGCCAACCCCGCGAGGGCGGCGAGCCCGCCCGCCGCGACCGAGGCCAGCAGCCGGGTGCGCGGAACGCGGACGCCCATGCGGTTGGCCTTGACGGGGTCGGAGCCGGCGGCGCGCAGCGCGCGTCCGCCGCGGGTGCGCTGGATCACGAACCACATGACCACCGCGATCGCGACGGCCAACGCCAGGATCATCGGCACACCGGCCACCGCGAGGCCGAGGGTCGTGAGCACGTCCGCGCGGGCGGCTCCCCCGGGGCTGGGCCGGAGCACCTGCGCGAGGCCGAGGACGGCGATCGAGCTCACGAGTGTGGCGATGACCGGGGGCAGCGAGAGGCGCGTCACCAGCAGACCGTTGACCCACCCGACCGCGGCTCCCGCGGCGAGGGCGAGGACGACGCCGATGAGGAAGAACCCGATCCCCTGTTGCGCGAAGAACGACAGGATCACCGCCGACAGCGCGACCACCGATCCGATGCTCAGGTCGATGCCGCCGGTCATGACCACGACCAGCTGCGCGAGACCGACGAGGATGAGCACGCTTGCGGCCGCCAGCAGCTGACTGATGCTCAGGGGACTGAGGAACGCCGACGACACGAACGACGTCACCACCGAGAGCGCGACAGCGAGCCCCAGCAGGACCACCGCTTGCGTCTCTCCCGCGAGGATGCTGCGCGAACGCGGACGACGTGCGGTCACGGCGACCTCGACGGACGCGGTCTCGGACGACAGCACCGCCGCCCCCGTGATCGCGCGCTCGTCGACGTCGTCACCGATCAGGGTGGTCTGCACGCGACCGCGCGAGAACACCACGACCCGGTCGCACAGACCCTCGAGCTCGACGGCATCCGTGGACAGCACGACGACGGCGACGCCCGAGGCGGCGAGTTCGCGCAGGAACGCGTAGATGTCCACGCGGGCACCGGCGTCCACGCCCTGCGTGGGGTCCTCGACGAGGAGCACCTTGGGGTTTCCCAGGCGTCCGCGGGCGAGCAGCACCTTCTGCTGATTGCCGCCCGAGAGCGCCGAGACCGGGACTTCGAAGTGGGGCGTCTTGACGGCCAGGCCTGCCACACCGTCGCGGGTCAACTCGTACTCGCGGCTGCGGCGGACGAACCCGCCCGGCATCGCCGCGCGCAGGGCTCCGGCGACGGCGTTCTCGCGGATCGACATCTTGCCGAACATCGCTTCGCCGATGCGGTCCCCGGGGAGGAACACCACGCCGGCAGCGGCCGCCGAGCGGCGCGAGCGGGTCGAGATCTCGTGCCCGCCGACGAGCACACGGCCCCCGGTCGAGCCGCCACCGGCGATCCCCCGGAGGACCCGGCGCTGGCCGTTGCCCTCGACGCCGGCCAAGCCGATGATCTGCCCGGGGAAGACCGAGAACGAGACGTTGTCGTAGCCGGGGCCGCTGAGCTCCAGCACCTCGAGCGCCGGCGCCACGGACGCGGCGGGGGCGGCGGGCTTGTCGGGGAAGGTCGTCTCCAGCGACCGACCGACGATGAGCTCGACCACCTCGTCGGCGGTGAAGTCGGCGACCAGGCCCCGGCCGACGACGCGGCCGTCGCGGAGCACCGTGAGGTCGTTGCCGATCTCCATCACCTCGGGGATGCGGTGGGTGATGTAGACGATCGCGACGCCCTTCTCGAGCAGGCCCCGGACCTGCGCGAACAGCCAGGCCGTCTCCTCGGGACCGAGGGCCTCGGTCGGCTCGTCCAGCACGAGCACACGGGGATCGGATGCCAGGGCGGCGGCGATCTCGACCAGGTGCGCCTCGCGCAACGACAGCGACGACACCAACGCGTGCGGGTCGATCTTCAGCGACAGCCGTTGGAAGTGGGCCGTGACCCACGCGGCGGCGGTCCGGCGCGAGGGGCGCTTGCTCGCCGGGAGCAGGAGGAGCACGGCATCCACCACGCTCAGAGAAGGCGCCAGCGCGGGGATCTGGTACACGATGGCGAGTCCGGCCTCGCGCGCCTCGGCGGGCCGGATGCGGTCGAACTCGCGGCCGGCGAGGCCGATGGTGCCGGAATCCGGCACCACCGACCCCGCCGCGATCCCCACGAGGGTGGACTTTCCGGCGCCGTTCTCGCCGAGCACGGCGTGCACGCGACCGGCGGCGATGTCGACCGAGACCGCGTCCAGCGCGGTGACACCGGGGTAGGTCTTGGTGATGCCCGAGAGAGTGAGTGCGGATGCCACGGTCGTGGGGGTCTCGTTCATCAGCCGAAGAGCTTCGTGATCTCGTCAGCGGTCAGCAGCGTCGACGGCGTCGCGTCGGAGGGCGCCGAGGACAGGCACGCCTTGTCGGGGGTCACGGCGCCGGGAGTCGTGCCGGTGGAGTCCTCGAACAGGGCGAGTTCGTACAGCGAGGGCTCGGCATCCTTCCCACCGAACTTCGCGGCGAGAGCCTTGCGCAGGGCGACGCGGCCGATCCAGGTGCGCGACGAGACCGTAGCGAGCTCGTAGCCCGGGTTCTTGGCCTTGAGGTCGGCGAAGCCGCAGCTGAGGGAGTTGTCGTCCGTCGAGGTGAGGATCGGCAGCGGCTGGCCCGCGGCCTCGTACGCACGGATGACACCCGAGGCCGATGCGCCGTAGTCGGCGATGATCGCGTTGATGGGCTGGCCCTGCGAGAGCACGCCGGCCATCGCCTGCTGGGCCTGAGCGGGGTCCCAGTTCGTCCAGATCGGCTCGGTGTTCACGAGCGTGATCTGCGGGTTGGCGTCGAAGACCTCTTTGGCGCCGGCGAACTCCTGCGTCGAGACCAGGGCGCCCGAGGGGCCGCCGAAGAAGACGACGTTGCCGCCCGCGCTGCCGAGCTGATCGACGATCCACTGGGCCTTGGACTTGCCGACGAACGTCGGGATCTGGTCGGTGTAGTCGAGGTAGTCGGTGCCGGCGGTGCCCTGCGGGTCGGAGGCGAAGTTGACCACGATCGACCCGGCCTGGGTGGCCTGCCGGATGGCGGGGAGGTGCGCCTCACCGGGACCGGCATCGGGGATGACGAGGATGATGTCGGTGCCCTTGGCGGCCAGGCTCGTGATGCCCGACGTGGTCGCCTCGAGGTCGCCGCGGCCCGCGATGAACTCGACGCCCGAGATGGCGTCGCACTTGGCCGCTTCGCTCTCGATCTCGGCGAGCACGGTCTTGGACCACGTGTTGGTGCCGTAGCCGTCGACGACGCCCACCGACACCTTCTCTCCGTCGGCGGGGCAGATGTCGGCGATGCTGGCGAACTGGTCCATCGTCCCGACGCTGCCGGCGGCGATGTCGGCGGTGAGGTTGTTCGCACCCTCCGTGCCGCCGCCGGCGCTGTTGGTGGACGAACAGCCGGCGAGCACGAGCGCGCCGAGGGCGATGACGGCGAGACCTGCTCGCCGTGCGGGTGCTGTGGTGATCATGGGGGTACTCCTCTTCGAGTGGGTGATCGGGTGTGCAGGAACGTGTAGGGGCGCGACGGATCGCCCGTCGACCCGGGCGGGTCGCGGTGGTGGGGTGAGCTGCGGTCAGGCTCCGGGGCGCCGTCGCATGAGATTCCGGATGCGAGAGGTGGTGCCGCCCAGTTGCAGTTGGGCGACGATGCCGACGCCGATGATCAGCGCCTGGACGATGTTCTGCACGGCGGTGGCCTGCGTGAACGTCTGGACGAGCTGGGTGAGCTGCGCCAGGAAGAGCGCGCCGAGGGCGGTGCCCACGACGCTGCCGCGCCCGCCGGTCAGCGCGGTGCCGCCCAGGACCACCGCGGCGATCGAGGGCAGCAGGTAGTCGTCGCCGGCGGTGAGGGTCGGCGTGCGCAAGAGCCCCGCCAGCAGAACTCCGCCGGCCGCGGCGAGCGCGGACGAGAGCACATAGGCGACGATCGTGTATCCGCGCGTGCCGATCCCGAGGTTCGCGGCACTGCGGGGGTTCTCCCCGACGAGCTCGAACCGGCGACCGACGCGGGTGAGTTTGAGCACGACGTGGACGATCAGGGTCAGCGCGAGCGCGAAGAACACCAGGACCGGGATGCCGCCCCACCGACTGAGTGCGAACTGGTTCAAGGCGTCCGGGCTCTGGGTGGCGAAGCCCCCCGAAAGCGCCTGCACGGTGCCGATCATCAGGGCGTTCACCGCGATCGTGACGACGAGCGGCGGCAGACCGAACAGCGTGATGACGAGGCCGCTGGCCAGGCCGAAGGCGGCGGTGGCGATGATCGCGGCGGCGATGGCCCCCGGCAGCCCCAGAGCGTCGTCCGCACCGAAGCGGGCGACGATGAGGGCTCCGAGCGTGACGGCGCCGGGGATGGAGAGGTCGAGTCCGCCCTGCTGGATGACGAGCGTCTGCCCGACCGCCACGATCGCGATGAGAGCCGCGAACGGCAGCATCGAGACGATCGCCGTCGGCCCCACGCTCCCCGGCGCGATCACCGGGCTGATCAGGAACAGCGCCGCCACGGCGATGAGCGCGCGGGTCCCCGGCCAGGCCAGGACCATCCGCGCCGTGGGACCGTGGTCCTTCGGCGCGATGCGGGCGGGAGCGGCGAGGTCGGTCATGCCGTCACCAGTGTGGGGTGCCAGGTGCCGTCCAGGCGCGCCTCGGGCATCTCGCCCAGCAGGTAGCTGCGGGAGGACTCGGCATCCGCCTTCAGGCGGCCGAGGTCCACCCCCACGAGCTCGCCGTCCTTCTTCACCCGGCGCCCCTGCACGAAAACGTCGCGCACGAGACCGGGGTGGGCGGAGTACACGAGGCTGCCGATCGGGTTGTTCAGCGGCGTCAGTGCGAGCGAACGGTCGTCGAGGACCACGATGTCGGCGGCCTTGCCCACGGCGATCGAACCCGTGGTCTCGGCCAGGCCCGCGGCGTGCGCGCCGTCGATCGTGGCGAACTGCACGACGTCGGCGCACGTGAGGCTGATGCGTTCGAGGACCTCGCCGGTGTCGACCGAGGGGGCGTTGTCGAGGGCGCGCTGCATCCCGATGGCGGTGCGCATCGTGGCGAACATGTCGCCGCCGTTCGAGCTGCACACGTCGATCGAGAAAGTCGGGCGGATGCCGGCGCGCAGCAGACGGCCGGTGGCCGGGAAGCCGTGACCCATCTGCATCTCGACGTCGGGCGCGACCGAGGCGGTGCCGCCGCTGTCGGCGATGAGCCGCAGCTCGTCGTCGCTGAGGGTGCAGCAGTGCACGTACGTGGTGCGGTCCGACAGGAGTCCGTCGGCGGCGAGCTTGTGGATCGGGCCGGACTTGCCCCAGTAGCCGTCACCGGCGTGCATCGTGACGCGCAGGTCGAGGTCGGCCGCGAGCCGGAAGTCCAGGACGTTGACCTCGGGGGTGACGAACTGCGGACCGCGCAGCGCGAGCGCCATCGTGACCAGCCCGTCGCTCGAGGCGAAGTGCTCGTCGCGGACGCGGCGGGCGTCCTCGGGGTGCGGGTTGGCCGATGGGAGGCTCCCCCACTGGTCGGCGCCGCCGCCGTGCGCGAACACGGCGCGCATTCCGGTGTCCTTCAGGGCGGCGACGGCGGCGTCGGCGTGCTCGGGGGTCGCGAGGTTGTGCGACCAGTCCACGAGGGTCGTGATGCCGGAGTCGAGGGCCTCGAGGGCGCCGAGGTAGTTGCCGGTGTAGGTGTCCTCGGGGCGGAAGTGCTTGCTGAGCCCGGAGTGCAGTCCCACCAGGTACTCCGTGAGCGACCAGTCCGACGCGAGGTTGCGGACGACCGACTGCCACGTGTGCCGGTGGGTGTCGACGAAGCCCGGGTGCACGATGCGTCCGCGCACGTCGATGACCTCGGCACCCGCGGCATCCAGACCCTGTCCGATGGCCTCGATCGTCCCGTCGGCGCCGATCAGGATGTCGGTGTCGGTGAGGACCTCGCCGGGGCGGACGGCCGTGATGACGGTCCCTCCCCGCAGCAGCGTGCGCTCGCTCATGTGGTGGTGACTCCCTCGTCGAACCGGAGCGTCCTCGCTCCGGTGGTGTGCGTTGATTGGATGCTAAAAAGCCAGACTGAACATGTCAAGTATTTGTTATCACTATGTGCAGTTCGTCCAGCAGGGCTGAATTCAGGCGCGCTCGCGGTACAGCGGGATGTCGATCGGCGGCTGCGGGATGAAGGAGCCCGCGCCGCCCATTCGCTCGTACAGGTACTCGTGGGAGCGCTCGAGGGTCGCCGTCGCGGCCGACAGGTCGACGTGAGACAGTGTGCCGCCGCGCTTGACGATCCGGCCATCCACGAACACCGTGTCGATGCAGCCGGCGTGCGCCTGCGAGATGACCGCCCCGGTCGGGTCGGCCCGGTTCCACCCCACCTGGCTGATGCCCGACATGTCCACCAGAACGATGTCCGCGCGTTTGCCCGGGGTGAGCGAACCGACGAGATGGTCCACCCCCGCGGCCCGCGCGCCGTTCAGCGTCGCCCATCGCAGCGCGTCCTTCGTCGTCCACGACATCTCCTGCGGGGCCCGCATCTCCGCGTACCCCGGCTCATCGGCGCGATAGCGCGAGGCCTGCAGGACCAGCCGGCTGTGCGAGACCATGTCGCCGCCGTTGCCCGACACGCAGTCGATGCCGAGAGTCGGCCCGGGAGTGAAGGCGGTGGCCTCGCTGATCGCCGGATACCCCATGCCCATCTGCATCTCGGTCTCGGCGCACACCGACACCGTCACGCCGCTGTCCTTCAACAGCTCCCACTCGCGGGGGGTGTTGAAGGTGCAGTGCACGAGGAGCAGATCGTCGGCGAGCAGGTCGTGGGCGTGCAGCACTTCGACGTCCTGGAACAGCTGACGCACCATGACCTGATTGGCGTGCATCGTGACGCGGGCCCCCAGGTCCCGCGCGAGGCGGAACTCGGCGGCCACGTCGGCCACGGGGGCGATCGCCAGCTCCTGGGGCGCGATCCCGAACCGCAGCAGCTGGTCGTCGCTCGCGAAGTACTGGTCCCGGATCTCGCGCGCGAGCCGCGCCCGCGTGGCCAGGGCTGCCGGATCCGATCCGGCCTCCGACCCGCCCCGCGACTGACTCCACGTGTTCGTGGTGATCGGGGTGAGCCCGTGTCCGTAGAGCGCCCGGATGCCGGCATCCCGGAGCCCCGTCACAGCGGCGTGGGCGCCGTCGGGGTCGAGGATGTTGTGGCAGTAGTCGACGATCGTGGTGATGCCGGAGTTGAGCGCGTCGAGGGCGCCCACGTAGTTGCCCGCGTACATGTCCTGGGCACGGTAGAGCGGAGCCATGTGCAACCGGATGCCGCGCAGGTAATCGGGGATGTTGCCGTCGGCCAGGATGCCGCGCAGAGCGGTCTGCCAGGTGTGCCGGTGCGTGTCCACCATGCCGGGGATCGCGATCTTGTCGCGCCCGTCCACGATCTCGGCGTCGGCGACCGCGATGTCGGGGCGGATCTCCCGGATGACCCCGTCCTCGATGAGGATGTCGGTGCGGGTCAGGTCCCCCAGGTCGTCATCGACCGTGGCCGCCGCCACGTTGCGGATGAGTGTGCGCATTCTTGCTCGCTCCCTCGCGATCCGTTCGGGTCTTCCTCGACCCGACGTTGTGCTGAACTACACACGAATGTACAGTCGCTCCCAGATTTGTAAAGCAGCAGCGAACGTTTTAATGGCGTCGAGGAGGACCCATGAACACAACGACCCCCCGTATCGCCGTGCTGGGCACGGGCGCACAGGGAGCGAGCATCGGCGCGGATCTCCTGCGCGCCGGGCTCGACGTGACGTACATCGAGCAGTGGCCCGCCCACGTCGAGGCGATGCGTGCCCGCGGGATCGAGGTGCGTCTCCCCGACGAGACGCACGTGACCCCCGTCCACCCCCTGCACCTGTGCGAGGTCGCGACGCTGCGGGAGCCGTTCGACATCGTCTTCATCGTCGTGAAGGCCTACGACACTCGCTGGGTAGCCGAGCTCATCGCCCCCCACGTCGCCGACGACGGACTCGTGGTCGGGCTGCAGAACGGGATGACCCAGGATGCCATCGCCGCCGCCGTCGGCGCGCACCGGACCATGGGCGCCGTCATCGAGGTGGCTTCGAACATGTTCGAGCCCGGCATCGTGAACCGGCAGACCCCGGTCTCGGGCTCGTGGTTCGCCGTCGGCGCGTACGACGATGCCGCCCGCGGCCGGGAGCACGAGGTGCAAGCGGTCCTCTCGCACACGGGTCGCGTCGACGTGTCCCCCGACATCCGCTCCTCCAAATGGATGAAGCTCGTCGCCAATGCCGGGGAGCTCGTCCCCTCCGCGATCCTCGACCTCCCGCTCGCGTCCGCCGTCGCCCTCCCCGGCGTCCACGACTTCATGATCGAGTGCGGAAAGGAAGCGGCGCGCGCGGCCCTCGCCGACGGGAGCCGACTGGTGCCGATCTTCGGCCTCTCCGACGAGGCCGTGACCGACCCCGATCGCTACGCCTCCGACCTGTTGGGCGAGGTGCTCGACAGCTTCTCGCTTCCCGACACCAAGACCACGGTGCTGCAGGACTGGATGAAGGACCGGCACGCCGAGTACGACGAAGTGAACGGCCTCGTGGTGTCGGTGCTCGCCGCCGCCGGGCAGGCAGCCCCCTACAACGCGCATACGGTCCGCCTCGCCCGCGAGATCGAGGCGGGCCGGATGACGCGCTCCGCCGCCAACGTCGACGTCCTGCTGGACGTCCCCGGGATCGGGTGAGGCCCCGCCGTGTTCAGGCGCGGCGCACACGCTGTGTGCAGAGCGGCAGGTAGCGTGGTGCTCCAAGAGGCGGGACCCCGATGATCGGAGTCGCCGCCTTCGGAAGAGGAGGCGCCGACATGACCGACGACATCGGTGGCAGACTGCGGGACGCGCGGCTGCAGCGGGGGCTGAGCCTGCGAAGCGTGGCGAGTTCACTCGGCGTCTCGGCCAGTCTCATCTCCCAGGTGGAGACGGGCAAGACCCAACCGTCGGTGTCGACGCTGTACGCCATCGTCACCCATCTCGGCATCTCGATCGACGAGCTCCTCGGGGTCTCCGCAAGTCCCGCGGCCGGTGCCGCGGCCCCCGCGCCCGAACCCGCGCTCGCCGACCCGACGGTGCAGCCTGCCGCCGACAACGCCGTGCTCGACATGGAGAACGGGGTGCGGTGGGAGCGCCTGGCCGCCGGCGTCGGCCCCGCCGACGCGCTGCTGGTGACGTACCAGCCCGGCGCGTCCAGTTCCGTCGAGGGCAAGATGATGCGCCACGCGGGCATGGAGTACGCCTATCTGCTCGAGGGCGAGCTGACCCTGCGCTTGGAGTTCGACACGTTCACCCTGCGGCCCGGCGACAGCCTGCACTTCGACTCGGTGCGGCCGCACCTGTACGTCAACCAGAGCGACGCGATCGCGCGCG
This sequence comes from Microbacterium sp. 5K110, assembly GCF_005774735.1. GTDB lineage: Bacteria > Actinomycetota > Actinomycetes > Actinomycetales > Microbacteriaceae > Microbacterium. Next base: position 48,381 of record NZ_VBUM01000005.1, read on the forward strand.
GCATCTGGTTCGTCGTCGGTCGCCGCGAACAGAACCAGGCCATGCCGTCGGCGGGGCAGCAGCTCGGCGCCCCGCGCGAGACGATCGAGTCAGCGGTCGACGTCCTCCGGGCGATGGACGACCTCGACCGCTGACCGCGCTCAGCGCGTCACGCCGTGACGCGCGGACCGACGCCGCGTCGCGGTGGGGTCGATGATCGTCTTGATCTGCCGTGCGCCGCCGTGGGTGAGCGGACCGAGAGCACCCTCGGCCACGTCGTCGAGCGGGAGCACTTCGTCGGCGACATCCGTCCAGTCCTCCCGAGCCGCGAGCAGTTCGACCGCCCGCGGAAGATCGGCGGCCATCGCGTGGGCGACGGTCCCGACGATCGTGTACTCGCGCAGCGTCCACGATCCCAGCGGAACGGGGACGTCTTCGCGTTGGATGCCGACCGGCACCAGGACCGCACCGGGCAGGGCCGCCGCCACGATCTCGTCCCAGCCGGCGCGCGATCCGCTGACCTCGAACAGCACGTCGGCCTCCCACCCTGCCGCGGCGAGCTCGGCGACGACGGTGCTCTCCCCCGCCACGAACGTCCGCTCGGCGCCGAGGTCGCGCGCGAGGGCGAGCCGCGCCTCGGAACGGTCCACCGCCATGACGCGTGCGCCGACGGCCGCGGCCGCGACGGTCAAGAAGGCCCCGATGCCGCCGATGCCGAGGATCACGGCATTCTGACCCGCCGACAGTCCACTGCGGGCGACGGCGTGGACGGCGATGGCCATCGGCTGCGCCAGGGCGAGCGTGTCGGATGCCAGCCCCCACCCCGTGACGTCCAGCAGTGTGGCAGCGGGGACGCGGACGAATTCGGCCAACCCGCCGTCCACCTGGAGCCCGGCCGTCCGGTAGTGACGGCACAGGTTGGTCCGACCCGACCGGCACGGCTTGCACTCGCCGCACGAGATCCCGGCGCCGCACACGACCTGCGCTCCGACGGCGAGGTCGACTCCCTCGCCGACCGCTTCGACGGTTCCGGTGAACTCGTGCCCCAGGACGACGGGCAGCTGCGTGAGCACCGGCCCCCGGGAGTACTCCGTGGCATCCGATCCGCACACCCCGCACCCCGTCACGCGGACGAGCGCCTCTCCGGGACCGGGCGTCGGCACAGCGCGGCTTTCGACGCGCAGATCGCCCGCTCCGTACAGCACCGCGGCCCGCATGTCGGTCACAGGGTCGTCCCGTCCGGCACGGTGAGCTGCACGGCCTGGCGCGACTCGATCATCCGCGACAGGTGCGCGGCGTACACCGCCGCATGCTCCGGCGAGTCGAGGTACGCCTCGAGTGCTTCTTCGTCAGTCACCAGGGCGATCACGGCGTAATCGGCGGGACTCGGACGCAGGCGCAGGTTGGTGCCGCAGCGGTAGCCGCGCAGCATCGGCAACGCCGTCGCCATCTCCTCGAGCGCTCCCGTCAGCGCCTCCACCTCCTCCGGGCGGACCTCGGGTCTCCAGGTGAACAGTGCGGCGTGCAGGATCATGCGGTCCTCTCAGTCGTCGGAGCGGGCGACGACATGAGCGTCGCCGTCGGTGTAGCGGTAGGGATTCTCGATCTCCTCGTCGACGGGGATCTCGGGGTGCATCCCCTCGGCCCACGCTTGCTCCCCCAGCTTCGAGCGCACGTACTCCACCGACGCGGCGACCTTGTCGCGGACGGGCGCGAGCGGCAGACCGATGCGCGTGCCCTGGTACTTCACGACCTTGCCGTCAACGACGACCGTGTGTACGTCGGCCGTTCCGGCCTGGTACACGACGTGCGCGTAGGGGTGAAGGATCGGGGTCATCGCGGGCGACTCGTCGTTCTTGATGAGCACGATGTCGGCACGCTTGCCCGGGGTGAGCGAGCCGATGCGGTCCTCCATTCCGAGCGAGAGGGCGCCGCCCATCGTCGCCATGCGCAGCACGTCCTCGGCGCGCAGCCGGTTGGCCACGATCGTCTCCCCGCGCGCGTGCGCCTCGAGATGATCGCGCGAGCGGTCGGCGCTGAGGGTCGCCCGCATGGCCGAGAAGAAGTCAGCGCTCCACCACACGCTCGTGTCCATCGAGAGGGATGCCGAGATGCCGTGCTTGCGGATGGCCCACGTCGAGGGATACCCCTGCCCCGCACTCTGCTCGGACTCGGTCGCGACCGAGACGGTGCCGCCGGTCGCGGCGATCTTCTGGTAGCTCTGCTCGTTCAGCGACGCGGAGTGGACGTAGCAGATCTCGGGAGTCATGAACCCGGCGTCGTACATCTGCGTGATGGCGGTGTCGGTGGTGGCGCCCCACACGCCCGCGTGCGTCGTGACGCGCAGACCGAGCTCGCGCGCGGCTTCGAACGCGCCGCGCTCGGGGAAGTCGGAGGCCCCGGGCACGTCGAAGGCCAACTGCAGGCCCATCATGTCGTTCTGCGCCGAGAAGTTGCGCGAGACGAAGTCGCGGAACTCGGGGGCGTTGGCCCACTCCCACGGCGCCCCGAGGTAGTTGCCGTACCCGAGCACGAAGCGGCCGGGGATCTCGCGCAGCGCCTGCAGCGCGGCCTCGCCGTACTCCGGAGTGCGCAGTCCGTGAGACCAGTCCAGCGTCGTCGTGACCCCGGTGTCGACCGACTCCAGCGCGCTGAGCAGGTTCCCGGCGTACACGTCCTCGGGACGGAAGACCTCACCCCAGTTGAGGTAGTAGAAGACGAAGTACTGGCTCAGCGCCCAATCGCCGCCGTAGCCGCGCAGAGCGGACTGCCACATGTGGCGGTGCGTGTCGACGAAACCGGGGGTGACGATGCCCCCGGAGGCGTCGATCTCGAGGGTGCCCTCGGGCACGTCGAGACGGTGCCCGACCGCGGCGATGTCGCCGCCGATCACGAGGACGTCGGCGTCCTCGAGGACGCCCTGTTCGTCCATGGTGATCACCGTCGCATTGCGGAAGACGAACGGGCGATCTGCCGAGAACTGCTCGGCGGCGGGTGTGGTGTCGGTCATGGCCTTCTCCCCATCGAGAATGTTCGTTCCTGGTTTACACTCTCTGCAAGGCAGAGGCAAGAGCGCGATTTCCGTTCAGTCGGATTGGATGATCGGCGCAACATCCCTCGCCCACGTACGCCCACACTCCAACGAAGGAGCATGATGTCCACACCGTCCATCGCCGTGCTGGGCGCCGGTGCCAACGGCGCCTCGATCGGTGCAGATCTCATCGACGCGGGCCTGGATCCGGTGCTCATCGAGCAGTGGCCCGCGCACGTCGAGGCCATGCGTCGCGACGGTCTGCGTATCGAGATGCCGTCGGGAACGCGCCACGTCCACCCGCGGACGCTGCACCTCTGCGAGGTCGCCACGCTCCGCGAGACCTTCGACCTGGTGCTGCTCGTGACGAAGGCCTACGACGCCCGCTGGGCCGCGACGCTCATCGAGCCGTACCTCGCCCAGGACGGCGCGATCGCCGCGGTCCAGAACGGCATGACGACGCAGACCGTCGCCGACGTCGTCGGCGCCGACCGCTGCGTCGGAACGGTGATCGAGATCTCCTCGACCATGACCGACCCCGGTGTCGTCCACCGTCACGTCGACCCCGAGCGTTCGTGGTTCGCGGTGGATGCCACCGCCCGGCGCGGCCACGACGTCGCCGACGTCCTCTCCCACGCCGGAGAGGTCGCCCGCGTGGACGACATCGCCTCGGCGAAGTGGATGAAGATCGTCAGCAACGCCTCGGTCCTGGTTCCGACGGCCGCGCTCGGCCTCCCCATGGTCGACGCGATCGCGGTGCCCGGCATGCGCGACCTCATGCTCGAGGCCGGACGCGAGGCCCTCCGGGTCGCCGGGGACCACCGGGTCCTGCCGATCTTCGGCCTCACGCCGGCCTCGATCGCGGCGTCACCCGACGTCGTCGTGACGATGCTCGACGCCCTCTACGAACGGTTCACGGTGCCCGGGGCGACGACGACCGTGCTCCAGGACTGGCGCAAGGGCCGACACAGCGAGGTCGACGACATCAACGGCACCGTTGTGGCGGCCGGCCGCCGACTCGGCATCCCGACTCCCGTCAACGAGGCGATCGTCGCCGTCGGGCACGCCATCGAGCGCGGCGAGGTCGAACCCTCCCTCGACGCGCTCGCCCTCCTGCGGGGCGGTGGAGCCGTTTAGCCGGCGTTGCGCAGCGTCGACACCTGATAGAGCGCGACGGATGCGGCGATCCCGGCGTTGAGGGACTCGGTCGCCGTCGAGATCGGAATCGACACGACCTGGTCGCACGTCTCGGTGACCAGGCGCGAGAGACCCTTGCCCTCGGAGCCGACGACGATCACGACGGGGCGGTCCGCGAGCTCGAGCGAGGGCAGCGACACGTCACCGTCACCGGCCAGACCGAGAATGAAGACGCCCTGCTTCTTGAAGTCCTTCAGCGTCGCGGTGAGGTTCGCCGCGAGAGCGACGGGGACGCGCGCGGCCGCGCCGGCGCTGGTCTTCCACGCCGCGGAGTTCACGCTCGCCGAGCGGCGCTGCGGGAGGATGAGGCCCTGTCCGCCGAACGCGGCGGTCGAGCGGATGATCGCCCCGAGGTTGCGCGGGTCGGTCACACCGTCGAGGGCGACGAACAGTGGCAGGTCCCCGCGATCGACGACCTTCTCGAGCATGTCCTGCGGGTGCGCGTACTCGTAGGGCGGCACCTTCAGCGCGACGCCCTGGTGCACGCCGTCGAAACCGGCCATGCGATCGAGCTCGGGGCGCGTGACCTCGAGGACGGGGATGCCGCGGTGCGTGACGATCGACAGCATCTCTTTGACGCGGTCGTCCATCTCGACGCGCTGGGCGATGTAGAACGCCGTCGCCGGGATCTTCGCGCGCAGCGCCTCGAGCACCGAGTTACGGCCGGTGACCGTCTCGGTGTCATCGGCCTGCTTCGCACGCCCGCGGCCCTGCGAGGAGCCGACCGGGCGCACGCCCGGCTTGCCCTTGCCGCCCGCGGCGGCGTAGCGCTCCTGCGCCGCCTTGCGCTTGCCGGCGACGTGCCAGGCGCGGTCCTCGGCCTTGGGCGTGGGCCCCTTGCCCTCGAGCGCCTTGCGCGAGTGTCCGCCGGTGCCCTTGAGGGGCCCCTTCTTCTTGCCGGGGTTGCGTGCTCCCGGGCGTCCAGGCTTAGGCATCGATACTCCAATTGGTTCCGGCCGGAGTGTCCTCCAGCGTGATTCCGGCGGCGACGATGGCATCTCGGATGCGATCGGCGGCCGCCCAGTCCTTGTCGGCGCGGGCGCGGGCGCGCTGCGCGATCATCTCCTGCACGAGGGCGTCGAGGGCGGATGCCGCTGCCGCTCCTCGCATGGCTCCGGTCGCCGCAGCGTCTTCAGGGGCGAGCCCGAGCAACTCGACCATCCCGCGCACGTCGGCGGCAAAACCCTCCATCTCGACAGAAGGGTCGCCGCTCCAGTCGTACGCGCTGTTGCCCGCCCGGACGGTCTCGTGCAGCACGGCCAGTGCGCGGGGGACGTTGAGGTCGTCGTCGAGTGCCTCGGCGAAGGCATCGGGCAAGGAGCGCGGGCCGGCCGGGTCGACGACACGGTCCATCGCTTCGAGGAACGTGTCGATGCGACCGAGGGCGGCAGCCGCCTCCTCGAACGCGCGGTCCGAGACGTCCAGGCTCGAGCGGTAGTGGGCCCCCGCGAGGGCGTACCGCACGACCCGCGCGTCGCGCTCGGCGAGCACCTCATCGGCGAGGACGAAGTTGCCGAGCGACTTCGACATCTTCTGCCCGTCGACGGTCACGAGACCGTTGTGCACCCAGTAGCGCGCGAACGCGTCGCCCGCGGCGGTCGACTGGGCGATCTCGTTCTCGTGGTGGGGGAAGCGCAAGTCGAGGCCGCCGCCGTGGATGTCGAACTCGGGCCCGAGGTAGCGCCGCGACATCGCCGAGCACTCGATGTGCCACCCCGGTCGTCCCGCGCCCCACGGCGACGCCCACGTCGCCGACGCCGGCTCGCCTTCCTTCGCGCCCTTCCACAGCGCGAAGTCGCGGGGGTCGCGCTTGCCGCGCGGGTCGGCGTCGGCGGCGGACTCCATGGCATCCACGCTCTGGCGCGTGAGCTCGCCGTAGGCGGGCCACGACCGCACGTCGAAGTAGACGTCGCCGGCGGCGGCGTAGGCGTGTCCGCGATCGATGAGCTCGGCGATGAGCTCCTGCATCTGCGTCACCGAGGCGGTGGCACGGGGCTCGTAGGTGGGGGGAAGGATGCCGACGGCGGCGTACGCGAGCGAGAACTCCTGCTCCATGCGGTACGCGAGCGCCCACCACGGCTCGGTGTCGGTGGCGTTGGCGAGCACCTTGTCGTCGATGTCGGTGACGTTGCGCACGAACGTGACCCGACCGAAGCGGTGCGCGAGCCAACGGCGGAGCAGGTCGAACGCGAGCGCGGCGCGGACATGGCCGATGTGCGGACCGGACTGCACGGTGGGACCGCAGACGTACATGGTGACGTTCGCGGGGTCGACGGGGACGAAGTCGCGCAGAGCCTGCGCTTTCGTGTCATACAGCCGGACGGTCACCGCACAAGCCTACCGGCCGCCCCTGACGGCGACCCGTGCCTGTAACACGCCGCCGTTAGTGTCTCGGCATGGCCCTCGAGATCCACCCTGACGACCTGTCCGCCGCCGACACCCGTGCCCTCGTGACCGCGCACGTCTCCGGCATGCTCGAGGACACCCCGCCCGAGAGCTGCCACGCGCTCGACGCGGACGCTCTCGTCCACCACGGCGCGCTGCTCTGGGCGGCGCGAGTGGAGGGAGAGCTCGCGGGCATCGGCGCGCTGGCGGCCTGGGGCGAGGATGCCGGAGAGCTGAAGTCGATGCGCGTCACCGAGGCGTTCCTGGGGAAGGGCATCGGCCGGGCGATCCTCCGGCACATCATGTCCGAGGCGCGGGCACGCGGCATCCGGAGCCTGTGGCTCGAGACCGGCAGCGGCGACGAGTTCGCCGCTGCGCGCGGCCTCTACGCGAGCGAGGGGTTCGTCGAATGCCCGCCGTTCGAGGCGTACCGCCCCGACCCGCTGTCGACATTCATGACGCGAGAGATCTAGACCGGGACGACCAAGGCGGTCGCGAAGGCGGCGACACCCTCGGTACGGCCCGTGAAGCCGAGCCCGTCCGTGGTCGTCGCGCTCACCGAGACCGGCGCTCCCCCGAGGGCCGCCGACAGGACGCGCTCCGCCTCGTCACGGCGCGACGCAAACCGCGGACGGTTCGCCTGCACCTGCACCGAGACGTTGCCGATCCGCCAGCCGGCCGCCGCCACGAGGTTCCGCGTGTGGGCGAGGAAGGCCTCGGCGTGCGCGCCCGCGAACTCGGGCCGATCGGTACCGAAGTGAGTCCCGATGTCACCGAGTCCTGCCGCCGCGAGCACTGCGTCGACGATCGCATGCGCGACGGCATCGCCGTCGGAGTGGCCCGACAGCGCCGGCTCCCCCGGCCATTCCAGACCAGCGAGCCACAGCGTGCCGTCCCCACCGAAGCCGTGGACGTCCGTGCCGATGCCCACGCGCGGGGTTCGTTGCGGCGGGGACGGGTGGGCCGCCGGAAGCGGAGCCGAGAGCAAGGCTCGGGCGCGGTCGAGGTCGGGGCTCGTGGTGATCTTGAACGAGGTCGCATCGCCGTCCACCGTGATCACGTCGTGGCCGGCGGCGGCCACGAGGGCGGCGTCGTCGGTGTGGTCGGCGTCGGCGGAGACGAGCGCCTCCTCCAGGACACCGCGCCGGAAGCCCTGCGGGGTCTGCGCCGCAGCCAGCTCGGACCTGTCCACCGCCGCGACGATCGCGCCCGTGGCATCCACGCGCTTGATCGTGTCCACGACGGGGACGGCCGGGATCACCGCGTCGGCTCCGCGTTCCAGGGCCGCCACCACCCGCTCGAACACCGCGGGGGGCGTGAGGGCGCGCGCCGCATCGTGCACCAGAACAGTGTCGACGTCGGCCCAGAGCGCGGCCAGCCCTGCGGCGACCGAGGACTGGCGCGTGGCACCGCCCGGCACCACCGACACCAGGTCGGCCCGGTCGCCGGCCGCCTCGCGGGCGTCGGTGAGGGCGGGACCCTCGAAGCCGGCGGGCACGACGATGACGACCTGTGCGCGCGGCGCGGCGAAGACGCCCCGCAGCGCGTGCCGCAGGATCGTGTGCTCGTCGAGCCCGACGAATGCCTTCGGAGCGCCGCCGGCCAGGCGTGTGCCGGAGCCGGCGGCGACGACGATGACGGCCAGACGCGGAACGGGTGAGGGAATCACCCGACCACGCTAGCGCGGACGCGCGGACGAACCGCGCGCGGGATCAGGACGCCAGGACCTCGTCGAGCACGACGCTCGCGCGGTCTTCGTCGGTCTTCTCGGCGAGGGCGAGCTCCGAGACGAGGATCTGCCGGGCCTTGGCCAGCATGCGCTTCTCGCCCGCGGAGAGACCACGGTCCTGATCGCGACGCCACAGGTCGCGCACGACCTCGCTCACCTTGATCACGTCGCCCGAAGCGAGCTTCTCGAGATTCGCCTTGTAGCGGCGCGACCAGTTGGTCGGCTCCTCGGTGAAGGGGGCACGCAGCACTTCGAACACGCGGTCGAGACCCTCTTTGCCGATCACGTCACGAACGCCGACCAGGTCGACGTTGTCGGCGGGGACCTCGATGACGAGGTCGCCCTGCGTGACGTTGAGCTTCAGGTACTTCTTCGTCTCGCCCTTGATGACGCGTTCTTTGACCTCGATGATCGTGGCCGCGCCATGGTGCGGGTAAACGACGGTCTCGCCAACCTCAAAAAGCATGGAGTTATGTCCTTTCGGCAACATCCAGGATACCACAGGGCCCGATGCGCTAAGGTTCCGCCCCACCCCGGACGATCCCTCCTCCACGCGCGCGAGGAGGCCCGCGGCGGGCGGGCGGCGCGTCAGGACCCCGTAGGATGATCAGGATGCCGTTTGTCGTTCCGGGAGGATCCGTGAAATCGCGCCTGTTCGCGTCTCTGGCCGTTGGTGCCGCTGTCGTTCTGGGCACGACGGGATGCAACCTCGTTGCCCCCCAGGCGACCACCATCGACTACTCCGCCTCCGACGGGGTGAACGTGCCCGAGTCGGGCCCCTTGCAGGTGCGCAACGCCCTGATCGTGGCCGATGAAGAGGGCACGGTCGGCAACTTCGTCGCCGCCATCGTCAACGACACCACGAAGTCGCAGATGCTGCGGCTCGAGGTCGGCGAGGGCAGCAGCGCCGTCCGCGCCTCGGTGAACGTCGCGGCCGGCCGCACGCTCAGCCTCGGCGACCTGGCGAACGACGTCGCGCCTCTGCAGCTCGACGGCATCGATGCCGTCCCCGGCTCGACGATCCCGATCTTTTTCCAGTCCGGCGATGCCGAGGGTGCCCTCATCCAGGTGCCCGTGCTCGACGGCGCGCTCGAGTACTTGCGCCCGCTCGCGCCGACCCCGACGCCGACGGGTCTTCTGGCGCCGGTGGCGACCCCGACGCCGACGCCCACGCCGTCTTCCTGACCGCACACGACGAAGGCGCCGACGGGATCCCGTCGGCGCCTTCGTCGTGTGCGGCGGGTCAGGCCTCGAAGCGGTAGCCGAGACCGCGCACGGTCACGAGCATCGACGGCTCACTCGGGCTCTGCTCGATGCGCGACCGGATGCGCTTGATGTGCACGTCCAGCGTCTTGGTGTCGCCGAAGTAGTCGGTCCCCCACACGCGGTCAATGAGCTGGCCGCGCGTGAGCACGCGACCGGCGTTGCGCATGAGGACCTCGAGCAGCTCGAATTCCTTCAGCGGCATGTTGATTTCGGCGCCGTCGACCGAGACCGTGTGCCGGTCGATGTCGAGGGTCACGCGACCGCCGGTGAGGATGCGCTCGTCGAGGTCGGACTCCTCCGGGCTCCGGCGGCGCAGCACTGCGCGCATGCGCGCGAGCAGCTCCCGGGTCGAGTAGGGCTTGGTGACGTAGTCGTCCGCGCCGAGCTCGAGCCCCACGACGATGTCCACCTCCGAGTCCTTGGCGGTGAGCATGATGATCGGCACCTGCGACGTCAGCCGCAGCTGACGGCACACCTCCGTGCCCGGCATCCCGGGCAGCATCAGATCCAGCAGGAGGATGTCGGCACCGCGCTCGCGGAACGCGGTGAGGGCCAGCGCACCGTCTTCGGCGATCTCGACCTCGTACCCCTCCCGTCGCAGCAGGTAGGCGAGCGGATCTGCGAGATCGGGCTCGTCCTCGACGATCAGAACGCGGGTCATGCGGTGTCTCCCTTCACGGGTGCGGGGCGGGCGGCGGAGCCGGTCTTGCGGCTCTTGCGACGCGCCTTGGGACGAACGAGGTCGAGGTCGGGTGCCTCGGACCGGGGCAGTCGGATGGTGAACGTGGACCCGCGTTCGGGGCGCGACCACAACCGCACCTCGCCGCCGTGGCGCTGCACGGCGTGCTTGACGATCGACAGTCCGAGGCCGGTGCCACCGGTGCGACGGGATCGCGCCTGATCCGCGCGGTAGAAGCGCTCGAAGACGCGGTGCTGATCGCTCTCGGGGATGCCGATACCGCGGTCGGTGACGGCGATCTCCACGACGTTCTCGTCGAGTTTGACCCCGACGCCCACCTTGGACCCGTGCGGCGAATACGCGATGGCGTTGGCGATGAGGTTGCCGAGCGCCTCGGTGAGGATCTGCGGCTCCCCGCGCACCCACAGGCCCTTCGTGCCACCGCGCACGACGGTGACCTGCGCCGAGTCGGCCTGGATCGTGTGCGACTCGATCGCCGCGGTGACGACCTCGTCGATCGAGACGTCGCGGACCTCGCTGAGCTCGTCCGAGGCCTGCAGCCGGGACAGGCTCAGGATGCGATTGGTGAGCGCGGACAACCGCGAGATCTCGGCCTGGAGGCGCCCGGAGAAGTACCGCACCTGCGGAGGGTCGTCGGCGGCGGACTCGATCGCCTCGGCCAGCAGGCTCACGGCGCCGACGGGTGTCTTGAGCTCGTGACTGGTGTTGGCGACGAAGTCGCGGCGCATCTCCTCGACGCGCTCGCGTTCGGTGATGTCGCGCAGCACCAACAGCACGAGGCGAGCCGAGACGGGTGCGGCACGAACGGCGACCAGGCGCGGCTCGGCGGGGGCGGCTCCCCGCCGGAGGCGCAAGTTCTCGCTCACGGCGGCGCCGTTGTCGCGGGCCTCGCGCGCGACGCGGCGCAGATCCTCGTCGGCGATCGCGCTGCCGGCATCCAGGCCGAAGACCTCGGCGGCGGGCGAGAGCGCCAGTACCGTGCCGGACGTGTCGCACACGACGGCGGGGTCGTCGAGGGCACCGAGCACGGACTCCACCCCCTCGGGGAGAACCGACGAGCCCTGGGCGGCCGCCCGGTCGCGAACGCGCTGCGCGGCCACGACGAGACCCACGACGGAGCCCCCGACAATGATTCCCACGAGGAGCGCGAGCAGCGAGAGCTGCGTCTGATCCATGGCACCAGCGTAGAGCCGCCCATCGGGCGTCACCGTCCGTTCAGACGGGGAGGGCGGTGGCGAGAGGCTACTATTCACTGTCACAGCACCACTCGTTAACCTTCGCTGGGAAGAATCCCTCGAGGGTCGCGGAACGTTTGTGTGCCGTGCCGCCGACGAGGAAGGTACCGCGATGCGCGAAGTATTCCATCAGTCCCTCGAGGACGTCCAGGGCCGACTGGTCGAGATCGCCGACCTGGTGGCGGTCGCCATCGACCGTGCCACGCGCGCGTTCGGCACGAGCGACGTCGCCCTCGCCGAGGAGGTCATCGAGGCCGACGCGATCATCGATGAGAAGGCACTGGCGCTCGACGAGCTCGCCATCGAGATCCTCGCCCGCCAGCAGCCGGTCGCCCGCGACCTGCGGATCGTCGTCACCGCTCTGCGCGTGAGCGCCTCGCTCGAGCGCATGGGCGACATGGCGGAGCACATCGCGCAGCTCGCGCGCTCGCGGTTCCCCGAGCGGGCGATCCCCAAGGGCCTGAAGAGCACCTTCACGCGCATGGGCGAGCTCGACGTGGAGGTCGCGCGCAAGCTCGCCGAGCTCCTGCGCACGCAGGACCTCCGGATCGCAGAAGAGATCCGCGACAACGACGACGACATCGACGAGCTGCACGTCAGCGTGTTCGAGAAGGTCCTCGGCGATTCGTGGAAGGGCGAGGCCACGGCCACGGTCGACGCCACGCTCGCCAGCCGCTACCACGAGCGCTTCGCCGACCACGCGGTCTCGGTCGCCAAGAAGGTCGTCTACCTCGCCACGGGCGACTGGGCGGGCGCCGACGACGAGACTCCGATCCCGGTCGTCTGACGCAGAACGACGAAGAGGGGGTGGATGCCACGGCATCCACCCCCTCTCGCGTTGCGGCTCGTCAGCCCTTCGAGCCCTGCGCCGCGACGGCGGCGGCACCGGCGGCGGCGGCCTCGGGGTCGAGGTACTCACCGGGGCCGAGCGGCGCGAGGTCGTCGTCGAGACGGTAGACCAGCGGGATGCCGGTGGGGATGTTCAGCTCGGCGATGTCGGCGTCGCTGATGCCCTCGAGGTGCTTGACGAGGCCGCGCAGGGAGTTGCCGTGCGCGGTGACGAGGACCGTCTTGCCGGCCTGCAGGTCGGGGACGATGTCGCTGTGCCAGTACGGGAGCATGCGGTCGATGACGATCTTCAGCGACTCGGTGTCGGGCACCTCGCCGTCGATGCCGACGTAGCGCGGGTCGCCGACCTGGCTGTACTCGTCATCGGCGGGCAGCGGCGGCGGCGGCACGTCGAACGAACGGCGCCAGAGCATGAACTGCTCGTTGCCGAACTCTTCGAGCGTCTGGGCCTTGTCCTTGCCCTGCAGAGCGCCGTAGTGGCGCTCGTTGAGGCGCCACGTGCGCTTGACCGGGATCCACAGACGGTCGGCCGCGTCGAGGGCGATGTTGGCGGTCTGGATCGCACGGCTGAGCACCGAGGTGTGCAGCACGTCGGGCAGGACGCCGGACTCCTTCAGGAGTTCGCCGCCGCGCTGGGCCTCGGCCTTCCCCTGGTCGGTGAGCCGGACGTCGACCCAGCCGGTGAACTGATTGGTCTTGTTCCACTCGCTCTGCCCGTGGCGGAGGAGGATCAGCGTGTGAGGCATGACTCCATGCTAGCGACGCCGTGCGGTCGTCCCCGAGCGTGCGCCTGGCATCATGTCGGAGTGAGTCCCTCCCCCGTCGGCCGCCCGACACGCGGCACGACCGGGGTCAATCGGCTGCGGCGGGTCGACCGCTGGATCGCGCGGCATCCCGTGCTCCGCCGCGCCGACGACCCCCTCGTCGTCGACCTCGGGTTCGGCGCCAGCGCGGTCACCCCGCTCGAGCTGCACGCGCGGCTCACGCGTGTGCGCCCGGATGCCACGGTGCGGGGCCTCGAGATCGATCCCGAGCGCGTCGCGCGGGCGCGCGCCCAGGCTGCGGGGGTTACGGGCATCGACTTCGCGGTCGGCGGATTCGAGGTGCCGATGCCGCACGGTCGGCGTCCGGCCATCATCCGGGCCATGAACGTACTGCGGCAGTACGACGAGGCCGACGTCGCCGCGGCCTGGGAGCGGATGTGCGGGCGGCTGGCTCCCGGCGGCATCCTCGTCGAAGGCACGTGCGACGAGATCGGGCGCGTCGTGACCTGGGTGGAGGTCGGCCCGGATGCCGCACCCCGAACGCTGACCGTGTCGCTCCGGCTCGCGGGTCTGGAGGATCCCGCGATCCTGGCCGAGCGCCTCCCGAAGGCGCTCATCCACCGCAACGTTCCCGGCGAAGGCGTGCACGAGTTCGTCGCCGCGCTGCAGCGGGAGTGGGTTCGGGCGGCGGCGGTCGCGCCGTTCGGCGCCGTCCACCGGTGGCGCACCTCCGTCGAGGCGCTGGCGGCCGCGGGATGGCCGGTGCGGGGACGCTCGCGCTGGCGACTCGGCGAGGTCGGGGTCGACTGGAGCGCCGTCGCGCCGCCCTGAGGCTCTCAGACCCGCGGCAGCAGCGCCTGGGCCTCGGCGGACGGCATCCCCGTCGCCACGAGCAGGTCGACGGTGAGCGGCCGCATCGCCGAGATGAGGTTGAGTTCGCCGATGTTGCCGTCGGGCAGGATCGCGGCCGGATCCAGACGCGCGGCCAGCGCGGCGAGCGCGGCACGGGCGGCCGGTTCCATCGCCACGTCGTCGAGGGCGTCACGAACGAGCCCCGCGCCGCGTTCGATCTCGCCGAGGAGGTCGGCCGACACCGCGCGGGGCTGCCCGTCGGCACACAGATACGCCGCGCGACGGGCGACGACGCGCAGGTTGCGGGTGGCGAGATCCATCGCGGCACGGACGCGGGCGTGCCGGTCGAGCTCGGTGCGCTGGCGCCGGAGGAACGGCGAGATGCGCGCCACCTCCTGCCCCGACTCGAGCGAGCCGCTCCAGGCGTCCACGTAGGTCTGGAGAGCGCGGGCCCGCTCCAGACCGCGGTCGGCGCGGGCGCGGTCTCCGCGACGGAGGGCGCGCACGATCGTGGCGGTGGCCACGTCGAACGCGTCGAACAGCTCGTCGGCGTCGCGCAGCTCGGTGCGGCGGAGCGTGCGCGGGATGAGCGCCGTGACCAGCAGCGCCGCCGCTCCCCCGACCGCACCGTCGAGGAGCCGCACGAAAGGGACGCCCGTGACGAGCACGAGTGCGATGAGCGACTGGACCACCGCGGCGAGGGCGAAACCGGGCTGCGGTGACAGGAATCGCGCCACCAGGAGCGTGATCAGCATCGCCAGTCCGATCTGCCACCAGCCGGCACCGGCGATCAGCAGCACCAGCTCGGCGAGCAGGATGCCGACGAGCATGCCCGCGACGGTCTCGGCGACCCGCCACGGACGCGCGTCGCGCACCAGGCCGAGGCTGGACACGGTGACGGTCGCCGCCAGCAACGGAACGGGGTGTCCGAGGACCGCGTGCGCGAACGCGTACGCGGCGGTGGCGGCCACCACGATCTGCACGATCGCGGGAAGGGACTCGCGGACGCGGCCCAGGCGACGCCGCAGGGTCGTGCGCAGGCGCGACCGTGGCACGACGACCCCGATGGTCGTCGAGGAATCCTCGTCGGTCATTCCGCGGAGCGGCGACGGCCCAGGCGCGGGAGGCGCGGGACGCCGGCCGTGGCGCCCGCGTCGGCGGGCACGACCGTCTCCGCAGAGGCGGCGATCGGGCCGTCGGCGGTATCGACGACGTAGGGCACGTCGGCCGCCGCGGTGCGCTTGACCAGCGCGAGGGCGATGGGCCCGTCCTCGTAGTGCAGGGCGACCGAGGTCACGGCGCCGACGGCGTCGTCCCCGATGCGCACGACGTCGCCGCGCGCCGGGAGCACGCTGTCGCTGCCGTCGAGCTGCAGGGCGACGACGCGGCGCGGCGGGTGCCCGAGATTGTGCACCTTCGCCACGGTCTCCTGACCGCGGTAGCAGCCCTTCGACAAATGCACAGCGGTGCGCAGCCAGTCCATCTCGTGCGGGAGCAACCGCTCGTCGGCGTCGACCGACACGCGCGGACGCCACGCGGCGACCCGCAGCGCGTCGACGGCGTCCCGACCGGCGAGAGCGACCTCGCCCGCCACCGCGGCGGCGACGACGCGGTCGAACTCCGCGGCATCCACCACGGCCTCGGCCCAATCGCGCTCCGCACCGGGGTGGTCCTCGACGCGGGCGTACGCCCAGCCGCCCGGCGACACGTCCGGCCAGGGATCGACCCACACGACGGGGGATCCGGCCGGGGCGACGGCGGCGAGCGCGCTCACGGCCGCGCGCGTCCCCCCGATCACCGACAGTTGGTCGGAGCGGTCGCGCACCTCCACCCGCAGGCGGAAGCGCATCCGGCCGAGCCACGCCGCCAGGGGCTCGGCGTCAGCGGCATCCACGAGGAGCCACGCGGTCTCACCGTCGTCGACGACCGCGGCGGCGTGCTCGACGCGGCCCTGCGGGTCGAGGATGAGCGTCTCGGTCGAGACGCCCGGGGGCAAGTGCGTGAGCGCCTGCGACGACAGGGAGTCGAGCCAGCTCAACCGGTCGGGACCGGAGACCGACAGCACGCGGCGATCGCCCAGGGGCGCGAGGGCGGAGCCGGATGCCAGGCGTCGCTGCTCCGCGAGAGGGGCACCGACATGACGCAGTCCGGCATCGTCGACGACGGCCCCGGGCACCTCGGAAAGGGGCGCCATCACTCCGCCCGAGCCAAGCGTGCCGAGGCGTGCGACGCGCGTTCGCGTCCGAACGCCGCGATGTCCCACGCCCACAGCAGGTGGTCGTCGACCAGTCCGTACAGCCGTGTCGCGGACGCGTACGGCTTCGCCCCCGCGGTGCGGACGACTGCGTCGGTCGCGAGGTCGATGCGGGGTCCGCGGACCTGACCGAGGTAGAGCTCGAGGATGCCGTCGGAGTGGGCCAGGCTCACCTCGAGGGGGAAGCCGCCCTCGGCGGTGCGGAGCGTCTCGACGTCGTCGGCGGTGCGGGCCGCGGCGGACGCGGTGGGCGGCAGGAGCGCCGGACCGGCGTCGGCGTCGGCGGCCGGGCGCGCAACGCGCCAGTATCCGGTCTCGGACACGAGGGGCCGACGGCTCTCGCCGTCGAGAAGCCACGCGTGACCGGTGTAATTCACGAAGTCGCCGCCGTCATGGCTGAAGCTCACGCGGTGCGCGAACTCGCCGGAGAACGTGCGGCCATCGGCCTCGTAGTCGATGACGCCGGTGCCCTCCCACACGCCGATCAGCCACGAGAGCGGGACGAGGTCGGCGGGGAGGTCGGTCGGGATCTCGATCACGACGGCGCTCGTCAGCGCTGGCCGCGGTAGAGGTTCCAGATGACCGTTCCGGAGACGAAGGCGATCGCCAGCGAAGCGAGGCCGAGAAGTCCCACGAAGAAGAGTTCGAGCGCGAGGAGGTCCATGGGCCAACTCTACCGGGGAACGATGGATGCCAGACCGAACCCGGCCGTGATCAGACCCAACACGATCAGGGCGCCCAGGACACTGGCCGCGACCCGCTGGATGAACGCCTGCGACCGCCCGCCCCAGAGCTGCACCGCGAACGCGGCGATGACGCACCCGCCGAGCGCGACGGTGATCCACTGCGCGCGCCATTCCGTCGGAACGAACAGTCCGATCGCGACGCCGGCCACGAGGGCCAGCACCCAGACCGCGACGATCCCGCCGAACGTGCGGCGCGGCGCGAGGTCGGGGGTCGACATGCCCTCCATCATGGCGCACCCCGGGCCATTCGTGCGCCCGGGCATGTCCGGGGCGCGTCGCACGCGAGGCCGTGACGGTGCGAACGCGCCGCTGACCCTAAGATGGGGCGGGTGCGGCAGGCCCGCACTGGGAGGTCCGTTTGGCTCAGCTTCTGGTACTCAGCTCCGCCCCCGGCGGCAGCGCCGTGCTGCCTGCGCTCGAGCTGTTGAGCCACCGCGTGCGGCAGATCCCCGCCGAACCGGCCCAGCTGGTCAACGCGCCGAGCGCCGATGTCGTCTTCATCGATGCGCGCGTCGACCTCGTCGGTGCCAAGTCCCTGTGCAAGATCCTCACGACCACGGGCATGGAAGCACCGCTCGTCCTGGTGGTGACCGAGGGCGGGCTGACCGCCGTCTCCACCGACTGGGGCGTCGACGACGTCGTGCTCGTGGGAGCAGGGCCGGCCGAGATCGACGCGCGCATCCGCTTGGCGATGGGCCGCCGCAGCGCGGAGCAGGTGTCCTCGCGCATCTCGACCTCCGGCATCACGATCGACGAGTCCTCGTATTCGGCGAAGGTGCACGGCAAGCCGCTCGACCTGACGTACAAGGAGTTCCAGCTCCTGCACTTCTTCGCCACGCACCCGTCGCGGGTGTTCACCCGCGAGCAGCTGCTGAGCGAAGTGTGGGGCTACGACTACTTCGGCGGCACCCGCACCGTCGACGTCCACGTCCGTCGCCTGCGCGCCAAGCTCGGCGACCTCGAGCAGCTGATCGGCACCGTGCGCAACGTCGGGTACCGCTTCAACGTCTACGAGGACGAGCAGCCGCCCGTCCCCGCACCGTCCGCCTGATCCCCGCCGCGCGGTTCCGTTCACGCGCGTGTCACCGACCCCTGCAATGATGAGGGAATGATCGAACACGACGTGCTCGACGCGGGCCTGGGCGACGCGGACGACGACGATTTCGACGAGGCCGTCGAGGCCGCGGACGAGCAGCTTCCCGACCATCGCTATCTCGATCGCGAGATCAGCTGGCTGTCGTTCAACCAGCGCGTGCTCGAACTGGCCGAGGACCCCACGGTTCCGGTGCTCGAACGCGCGAACTTCCTCGCGATCTTCGCCAGCAACCTCGACGAGTTCTTCATGGTGCGCGTCGCCGGCCTGAAGCGCCGCATCGTCACCGGCCTCGCCGTGCCGACGAACGTGGGCCGGGCTCCGCTGGACGTCCTCGCCGACATCTCGGCCGAGGCCCACCGTCTGCAGCTGCGGCACGCCGCGGCCTGGACCGACCAGGTGCGCCCGGCTCTCGCGGACGCGGGCATCGAGGTCGTGTCCTGGGATTCGCTCGACGAGGACTCCGCGTCGCGGCTCACCGAGTACTTCCAGCGCAACGTCTTCCCGGTGCTCATGCCGCTCGCGGTCGACCCGGCGCACCCGTTCCCGTACATCTCGGGCCTCTCGCTGAACCTCGCGATCCGCATCCGCAACGCCCGGACCGGTCGCCAGGAGTTCGCCCGCCTCAAGGTGCCGCCGATGCTGCCGCGCTTCGTCGAGGTGCCCAGCAACGGCCGCGGAGTGCGGTACCTGCCGCTCGAGGAGCTCATCTCCAATCACCTCGGCGATCTCTTCCCCGGGATGGAGGTGCTCGACCACCACGCGTTCCGCCTCACCCGCAACGAAGACATGACGATCGAAGAGGATGAGACCGAGAACCTCATCCAGGCGCTCGAGGCCGAGCTGCTGCGACGCCGATTCGGTCCGCCGATCCGACTCGAGATCACCGACGACATGGACGATCTCACGCGCGATCTCCTGCTCAGCGAACTCGACATCACCGATCAAGAGGTCTACCGCCTCCCCGGTGCGCTCGATCTGCGCGGCCTGTTCGATCTCTCGCGCATCGACCGCCCCGATCTGCACTACCCGCCGCACGTGCCCAAGACGGCCCTGCCGTTCCAGCCGCCCGAGCAGAACGGTCGCGCCGACGTCTTCGGCGCGATCCGCAAGGGCGACGTTCTCGTGCACCACCCCTACGAGTCGTTCGCGACGAGTGTCCAGGCCTTCCTCGAGCAGGCCGCGAAGGACCCGAACGTCCTCGCCATCAAGCAGACGCTGTACCGCACCTCGGGTGACAGCCCCATCGTGCAGGCGCTCATCGACGCCGCCGAAGCGGGCAAGCAGGTGCTCGCACTGGTCGAGGTGAAGGCGCGCTTCGACGAGGCGAACAACATCGTCTGGGCGCGCAAGCTCGAGAAGGCCGGCGTCCACGTCGTCTACGGTCTCGTCGGGTTGAAGACCCACTGCAAGCTCGCTCTCGTCATCCGCGAAGAAGAGGGCCGTCTGCGGCACTACAGCCACGTCGGCACGGGCAACTACAACCCGAAGACGAGCCGCATCTACGAGGACTTCGGCCTGTTCACCGTCGACGACCAGGTCGGCCGCGATCTGACGCGCCTGTTCAACGAGCTGAGCGGTTACGCGATCGAGAAGAAGTTCAAGCGTCTGCTCGTCGCCCCGTTGCACCTGCGCAAGGGTCTCCTCCGCCACATCGAGAAGGAGCGCCAGAACGCACTCGCGGGCAAGCCATCCGGCGTGCGGATCAAGGTCAACTCCATGGTCGACGAGCAGATCATCGACGCGCTGTACCGGGCGAGCCAGGCCGGTGTCCCCGTCGAGGCGTGGGTGCGCGGCATCTGCTCGATCAAGCCGGGTGTCGAGGGCATGAGCGAGAACATCCGGGTGCGTTCGATCCTCGGCCGCTACCTGGAGCACTCCCGCATCTTCGCGTTCGCGAACGACGGCGACCCGCAGCTGTTCATCGGGAGCGCCGACATGATGCACCGCAACCTCGACCGTCGCGTCGAGGCACTGGTGCGCGTGGTGGACCCGAAGCAGATCCAGGAGCTCTCCGACCTGTTCGATCTGGCGATGGACGACGCGACGAGCTCGTGGCATCTTCGCCCCGAAGGAGAGTGGATCCGGCACAGCGTGGGGGCCGACGGCACGCCGCTGATCGACCTGCAGGAGCACACGATGGCGCGGATCCAGCGCAAGCGGCGCTCGCGGGCGGTCCGGTGACCGAAACCGCCGTCTACGCCGCGGGCGGAGTGGTCTGGCGCCTGGTCGAGGGCAAGTTCCGTGTCCTGCTGATCCATCGCACCAAGTACCGCGACGTGACGCTGCCCAAGGGCAAGGTCGATCCCGGCGAGACGCTCGCCGAGACCGCCGTGCGTGAGATCCGCGAAGAGACCGGCATCCGTGTCTCGCTCGGGGTGCCCGTCGGCGTCTCGCGCTACCGGATGCCGAGTTCGCGGACGAAGATCGTGCACTACTGGGCGGCCGAGGCCACCGACGCCGCGGTGCGCACCTCGACGTTCGTGCCGAACAAAGAGATCGCGGCGATCGAGTGGGTGGGCCTGAAGAAGGCGCGCAAGCACCTCAGCTACCCCGTCGACATCGAGATCCTCGACGAATTCGTCCGCCTCGTCGATGAGCAGGCGCTCCCGACGTTCCCGATCGTCGCCCTGCGGCATGCCAAGGCGCGGCCGCGAGAGGAGTGGGATGCCGAGGATTCCGCGCGCCCGCTCAGCCCGCGCGGCCGCCGTCAGTCGAATGCGATCGTCGGGCCGCTCTTGGCCTTCGGAGTGCGGCGGATCGTGTCCAGCCCCGCCGAACGTTGTGTGCGCACCGTCACTCCCCTTTCGGCGGCGCTCGCTCAACGCATCCAGGTGACCGAGGCGATCAGTCAGGACGCGTGGGAGAACGGGCGCAGCGACGCCCGGACGATCGTCGGCGAGCGCGTACGCGCCCGCAAGCCGGTGGTGCTGGTCAGCCACGGTCCGGTCCTGCCCGACATCATGCACGAGCTCGCCTTGGCCACCGGGACCATGCGGGGCTCGTATCTGGGCAGTTCGTCGGCTCTCGAGCCGGCGGCGTTCTCGGTGGCGCACGTTCCGGTCGCCCACCCGGGGTCGGGGATCGTCGCGATCGAGACGCACGAGCCGCACGTGTGACCCTCCCCGCGGAGGTCGAGGTCCGGTGGCGTCGCGTGCCCGAGGGCACCGCCCGCCGCGCCGTCTCCCGCGCCCTGCTGGCCGAGCTGCTCCCGGGGGCGTCGTTCGCCGCGCGGTGCGCCCGCTGCGGGGGCGACCACGGCCGGCTCCGGGTGTCGGGGGCGGATGCCGCGGTCTCGGTGTCCTACGCCGAAGGATGGGCGCTCGTGGTGGCGGCCTCCGGGGCGTCGCGCGTGGGCCTGGATGCCGTGCCGGTCGCGGTGACGGGTCTGGAACGGGTGCTCCCCGGCGCTGACGCGCGGTCGTGGGCGCGTGTCGAGGCGGTGCTCAAGGCCGACGGGCGGGGGCTCACCGTCGACCCCGCACGCGTCCGTTTCGCAGCGGACCCGGCCGGGGCGGACTGGAGCGCCCGCGTCGGCGACGGTCCCGCGCTGACGGGGTGGGACGTCCCCGGACCGCCCGGGATCGTCGTCGCCGTGGCGCTGCCCACGCGAGGCTGACACACCCTGGGTGATTCGCGCGCGCTCCGCGGCGCGGCATCCGGAGGACGCAGGCTCCGAATGTCAGGGCAGCGGCGGCAGCTCGGTGCGGTCGAGCCAGCGCGACAGCACCTCGACGGCATCCGGTCCCCCCGCCGTCCGCACCGCGGCGCGGAAGTCGTCGGTGCTCACGAGGGCGTGGCGGTGCTCGGCGGTCCAGCGTCGCAGCAGGTCGAAGAACGCCGCATCACCCAGCGTCTTCCGCAGTGCGTGCAGCGCGAGAGCGCCGCGCTTGTAGACGCGGTCGTCGAACATGTCGTCGGGGCCCGGATCGACCAGCAGCAGGTCGCGCGGCTTCGCCGCGAGGCGGGCGTAGTGGGTGCGGACGCACGCGTCCGCTGTGGGCCCCCCGGAAGCCTCGGACCACAGCCACTCCGCGTAGCAGGCGAACCCCTCGTTGAGCCAGATGTCGCTCCAGCGCCCGATGCCGACGCTGTTGCCGAACCACTGATGCGCCAGTTCATGCGCGATCAGCCGCTGCGCGGCGGGCACGAGGTGGTTCATGCCGAACACCGCGAGCCCCTGGGCCTCGAGGGGGATCTCGAGCTCGTCGGCCGTGACCACGAGGGAACACGCCTCCTGCGGATAGGGGCCGAACAGTCCGTCGAACACCCGCAGCATTTCGGGCACGGTCGAGAACGCCCGGTCCGAGGCCGTTGCGAGGGCCGCCGGAGCCGTGACGCTCACGGCGGGCACCACGCCGACTCCCGTTCCGGCCAGCGGCCGCGTCCGGTAGCGGCCCACGTGCACCGCGGCGAGGTAGGTCGCGGTCGGCACGCTCGAGGTGAAGGTCGTGGTGACGCGCCCCCCGGTGCGGGTGGAGACACCCGTCACACCCGTGGCGGCGACCGCGTATCCCTCGTCGACGGTGATCTTCATCGTCATCCGGGCGCGATCGTCGGGGCGGTCGTTGCACGGGAACCACGTCGGCGCGCCGATCGGTTGTCCGGCGACGAGGGCACCGTCGGCGAGCTCCTCCCAGCCGACCGCGCCCCAGCGCGAGCGCCGCGGGGCGGGTGCCCCGGCGTACACGACCTCGACGGTGAAGGGCTCCCCCGCGGCGAGGGATGCCGCCGGCGTCACCCGCACCTTCCCCGCCGCCGCCGTGAAGCGCGCGGGCGCACCGTTCACGCGCACCCGCGATGCCCGGAGACCCACGAGGTCGAGGGCGATGACCGAGAGTCCCTCCACCGCGACGGCCGCGAGGAGGGCCGTCCCCTCGAGCCGGTTGGTGCGGACGCGGTAGCCCAGAGTGAGGTCGTACGACTCGACGCGGTACCCGGCGTCGCCGCTGTGCGGAGCGTACGGATCGACCGCGCTCACGTGGTCGACTGGTAGGCGCGCACCTTCACCGCGCGCCAGGGGCCGATGGGGTTGCCGCTCCACCGCGAACCCACGGGGACGGTTTCTCCGCGCATCACGAGGGACGCCGGTCCGACCGTGGCGTGCGCCCCCAGGGTCGAGGCCGGCAGCACCACGCTGTGCGGCCCGAGGGTCGCACCGGGTTCGAGCTCGACGGTGTCCATACTCATGATTCGATCATGGAAGAGGTGGGTCTGGACGACGCACCCGCGGTTGACCGTCGATGCATCGCCCAGAGTCACCAGATCCGGCTCGGGCAGCCAGTAGCTGTCGCACCACACCCCGCGTCCGATCCGTGCGCCGAGGGACCGCAGCCAGACCGCCAGCGCCGGCGTCCCGGCCGCCGCCCGGGCGAACCAGGGCGCGGCGACCATCTCGGTGAACGTGTCCGACACCTCGGTGCGCCACACGAAGCTCGACCACAGCGGCTGCTCCCCCGCACGGATGACACCGACGATCGCCCACTTCGCGATCGTCGACACGCCCGCCGCGACCGCTCCCGCGGCCAGGAGCACCACGCCCGAGAGCAGGAGCGTCCAGACCGGTCCGACGGTCTCCCACAGGGCAGCGAGCGCGAAGAGCACCCCGAGCCCGATTCCGCACGTCACCACGACCGGCACGAACCGGCACAGCTCCCACAGGGTGCGCGCCAGGCGCAGCGCGGGCGTCGGGCGATACGTGCGCGACGCGTCGCCCTCGGCCGAGAGCCGTCGCAGGCGGACCGCGGGCGAACCGAGCCACGAGGATCCGGGCTTGGCCTTGAGCGGCGCCGCCGACAGCACGGCGACCAGGCCGCCGCGGGGAACCCGGTGGCCGGGGGCGGCCATCCCGGAGTTGCCGAGGAACGCGCGCTTGCCGATCCGCACGGGACCGACGCGCAGCCACCCCGCCCGCAGCTCGTACGACGCCACCATCGTGTCGTCGGCGAGGAACGCCCCGTCCTCGATGCGCGTCATCGTCGGAAGGAGCAGGACCGTGGATGCCTCGACGTCATGGCCCACGCGCGCGCCCAGCAGCCGCAACCAGACGGGGGTGAACAGGCTCGAGTACAGCGGGAACAGGATCGTGCGCGCCGAGTCCAGCAGGCGCTCGATCGTCCAGGCCTGCCACGCGACGCGGCTGCGGACGGGGAACGTCCCTTCGACCAGGCCGATCGAGAACAGGCGCACGAGCAGCAGCACGGAGGCCGCGAACACGAGGCCGGTCGCGGCGACCCCGGGCACGAGCCACGCGAACGCCGCTCCGGCAGCCGCCGCGAGCGAGTCCGCTCCGCGCATCCCCTGCGCGATGACGAGACCGCCGACGGCGAAGGACGACAGCGGGAGGAGCGCGAGCAGGACGGCCGACGCGGCGAAGGCCCACAGCCATCGGGTGGGTGCCGCCGGGCGACCGGTCGGCCAGCCCTTCGCGGTGCCGCCGACGCGGACCGCGGGCGATCCGGCCCAGGCCTGGTCCGCCTTGACGCGACCGAACACCGCCGAACCGGGGGCGATCTCGGCACGACGACCGATGCGGGTGCCGGGCGCGAGTGTCGAGCGCGCACCCACGGTGGCTTCGGCGCCGATGCGCACTTCGCCGATGCGGACGAGGTCGCCGTCGATCCAGTAGCCGGTGAGGTCGACTTCGGGTTCGATCGAGGCGCCGTCTCCCACGACGAGCATGCCCGTCACGGGCGGCAGGGCGTGGAGATCGACGTTGCGGCCGATGCGGGCACCGAGCGCCCGGGCGTAGTACGACACCCACGGGGCTCCGGCGAGGCCGACGGCATCCACCTGGGCGGCGATCTGCTCGGCGAGCCACAGGCGCACGTGCACCCAGCCGCCGCGGGGGTAGTCGCCCGGGCGGAGCCCCGCGAGCAGCACCCGCGCCGACACCACCGCGATCGCCATGCGGCCGAAGGGGGTGGCGAACAGCAGCAGACCGACCACCAGAACCGGCCACGGGACGCGAGGCAGCACCTCGAAGCCCGGCACGAGCTGCAGCAGCGTCGAGGCGGTGAGCAGGTACAGCAGCCACCGCACCCCCGAGAGGATGAACAGCGGCACACCGAGGAGGGTCTGCACCCACTGCGTCGCCCGGGGCGTCGGCGCCGGACGGTGGAAGGCCGCCGGAGCGTCGTCGCTCAGCTGCGGTCCCAGCGCCTTGGTCATCGCGCCCAGGCGCGGGACGTCATAGATGTCGGCGACCGAGAATTCCGGCACGCGCGCGCGGATCCGCGAGACCAACTGCGCGGCGGCGAGCGACCCTCCGCCGAGGTCGAAGAAGTCGGCCTTGCGGTCGGTGACCGCCAGCCCGAGCACCGCCTGCCACTGCGCGGCGAGCCACGCCTCGTCGTCCGAGAAATCGGTGGATGCCGGAGCGTCGATGCCGGGAAGCGGCCACGGCAGCGCGGCACGGTCGACCTTGCCCGATGTCCGCACCGGCAGCTCGTCGACGACGCCGAGCAGGGGGATCGTCGCGGCCGGGAGACGCTCGACCAGCAGCGCACGGGCGGCCGCGCGGTCGAGCTCGGCCCCCTCCTCCATCACGAGGTAGCCCACGAGGACGGGCACTCCGGCCTCGGTCGTGCGCACCGCGACGGTCGCGGCAGAGACCCGGGGAAGATCCTGCAGCGCGGACTCCACCTCGCCCAGCTCGATCCGGCGTCCGCCGACCTTGACCTGGTCGTCCGCACGCCCCTGGAACACGAGGCCGGCGCTCTCGAAACGCACGAGGTCGCCGGAGCGATACGCGCGCTCCCAGCCGAGTGTCGGCATGGGCGCGTATTTCTCGGCATCCTTGGCCGGATCCAGGTAGCGGGCCAGGCCCACTCCCCCGATGATGAGCTCGCCCACCTCACCCTCGGCCACGGGCTGCCCCTCGGGGTCCACGACCGCGAGAGCCCAGCCGTCCAGCGGCAGGCCGATACGCACGGGGAGCGACCCGTCCAGCGGGGCGGCACAGGCGACGACGGTGGCCTCGGTGGGCCCGTACGTGTTCCACACCTCGCGTCCGTCGGCGACGAGTCGCGCGGCGAGCTCGGGCGGGCACGCCTCGCCGCCGAAGATCAGCAGGCGCACGTTCTCGATCGAATCGGCCGGCCACATCGCCGCGAGGGTCGGGACGGTCGAGACCACCGTGATCCCCTGCCGCAGCAGCCACGGCGCGAGATCCTCGCCGGAGCGCACGAGCGAGCGGGGCGCGGGCACGAGGCAGGCTCCGTGCCCCCACGCGAGCCACATCTCCTCGCAAGACGCGTCGAAGGCGACCGACAGCCCCGCGAGCACGCGGTCGCCGGGACCGAGCGGTTCGGGCTGCAGGAAGAGTCGCGCCTCCGCCTCGACGAAGGCCGCCGCGGACCGGTGGCTCACCGCGACGCCCTTGGGCACCCCGGTCGATCCGGAGGTGAAGATGATCCAGGCGTCGTCGTCGACGGTCGGGGGCGCCACGATCGGCACGGCGCTCGTGCTCGGGTGCGGAGCTTCCCCGTCATAGAGGCGGACGAGATCGTCGTCCTCTCCGACGTACTCACCGTTGCCCGCGATGATGCCTCTGACCCCGGCCTCGCCGAACACGAGGCGGGCGCGCTCGTCGGGGTCGTCGGCATCCACCGGGACGTACGCGGCGCCCGCGGCCATGACGGCGAGGATCGAGACGTACAGCTCCTTCGATCCCGACGGCATCCGCACCCCGACGCGATCGCCACGGCGCACTCCCGCCCCGTGCAGCGCAGCGGCGGTCCGCCACACGCGCGCGAGCAGCTCGCGGTAGCTGAGCGCACCCGAGCCGTCGTCGATCGCGGAGGCCTCCGGATGCCGCGAAGCGACGTCGGAGAGGATGTCGATGAGCGTACGCGGAGGCGCGGCGGCGCCCGTGCGGTCGAGCAGCTCCTGGCCGGAGAATGCGGGGGTCGTCACGGAGGTGAAGCGTATACCGGCCAGGAAAACACCCCGGACGGGCCATCCTGGTTCACCTTCCGTTCACCCGTGCAACGCACTCTGGTAAGAGTCGGTGTTTAACGTGCGGGAGAACCCTGCACCGGGTTCGTGTCCCCGACATGCGAAGGATTCACACAGTGAAGCTCTCCCGACTCGCCCAGCTGGGCACCGTGGCCGCCGTGGCCTCTCTTGCTCTGGCCGGCTGCGCCTCCTCCAGTGGCGGCACCACGGAGTCCTCCCCGTCCGCCACCTCCTCGGACGTGGCGTTCACGATCGACCCCAACCTCTCCGGCACGATCACCGCCGGTGGTTCCAGCGCCCAGTCCAACGCGCAGGCCGCGTGGACCACCGCCTACAACGCCACCGCCAAGGGCGTGACGATCAACTACGACAAGTCGCAGGGCTCCGGCGGCGGTGTCACCAACTTCCTCAGCGGCGCGTACGACTTCGCCGGTTCGGACTCGCCGCTCAACGCGGACCAGACCACGCAGTCGCAGGCCCTCTGCACCGACGGTGGCGTCAACATCCCCGTCTACCTCGACGGTGTCGCGATCATCTTCAACATCCCCGGCGTGACCGAGCTCAAGCTCAGCGGCGAGACCATCGCGAAGATCTTCGCGCTGCAGATCACCGACTGGTCCGACCCGGCCATCACCGCCGACAACGGCACTGCGCTCACCGCCGGCCCCATCACCACCGTCGCTCGTTCGGACGGTTCGGGCACGACGCAGAACTTCACCAACTACCTCGCCGCGACCCAGTCGTCGGTCTGGACCGCTCCCGCGGGCAAGGACTGGCCGATCGAGGGCAACGTGTCGAAGCAGAAGGGTGGCTCGGGCGTCGTCGAGGCCGTCAAGGCCGGCACCGGCACCATCGGCTACGCCGACCACTCGGCCATCGGTGATCTCAACGCCGCCGCCATCATCCAGGACGGCACCGCGATCCCCTACAGCCCCGAGGCCGTCACCGCGACCTTCGCGGCCGCGGCCGTGGACGCCTCCAACGGCGTGACCGGCGACCTGTCGAAGAAGTTCGACTACAGCAAGCTGACCGCCGAGACCTACCCCATCCCGCTGGTCTCGTACGCCATCACCTGCACCGAGTTCAAGGACACCAAGCAGGCTGAGCTCGTGAAGTCGTACCTCGGCTTCGTCACCAGCACGCTCGGCCAGTCGGTCGCGGCGAAGAACGCCGGTTCGGCTCCGCTGCCGGACTCGGTCCTCGCCGACGCCGCGAAGACCCTCGAGGCGATCAAGTAAACATCTCTCGGATCCGAACCGGTCCGCACACACGTGCGGGCCGGTTCGGGCTGATCAGAAGCGTCGACGTCCGCGTCGACGCTTCCGCTGAGCCCGATCATCCTCAGAGAGAAACCCGACCCGAGGAGCACACCATGACCACTGCCGAGCACGAGGTCAGCCGTGGCTGACACCGTCTCTGCGCCGCCCGCGGCGGCCCGCTCGACCATCGTCGGCAAGCGCCGCGCAGGAGACACGGCGTTCCTGGGCCTGTCCATGACGGCCGCCGTCTCGATCATGATCATCCTGGCGGGCGTCGCGATCTTCCTGATCATCAAGGGCCTGCCCGCCATCACGGGTAACTGGACCGAGGGCGACCTCGCCGGCTACCAGAACGGCTCGTGGACGAACTTCGGGGAGTACGTCGGACCGCTCCTGTGGGGAAGCATCTGGGCCGCTCTGATCGCCATGGTGCTCGGTACGCCGGTCGCCATCGGCATCGCCCTCTTCATCTCGCACTACGCCCCGCGCCGCATCGCCGGCGCGCTCGGCTATGTCGTCGATCTGCTCGCGGCGGTCCCCTCGATCGTGTTCGGCCTGTGGGGCATCATCGTGATGCGCCCCCTGCTGATCCCGCTGGGCGAGTTCCTCAACACCTACTTCGGATGGATCCCGCTGTTCCAGGGCCCCGTGTCCAGCACCGGCTCGACGATGCTGACCGGTGGCGTGGTGCTCGCGGTCATGATCCTCCCGATCGTCACCTCGATCACGCGTGAGATCTTCCTGCAGACCCCGCGACTGCACGAAGAGGCCGCTCTGGCGCTCGGCGCGACGCGGTGGGAGATGATCCGCCTGTCGGTCTTCCCCTACGCCCGCAGCGGCATGGTCTCAGCCACGCTCCTGGGCCTCGGTCGCGCCCTCGGCGAGACGATGGCCATCGCGTTGATCATCTCGCCGAGCTTGATCTACTCGGTGCTCGTCCTCACCGACGGATACAACTCGCAGACGATCGCCGCCAACATCGCGCTGAACTTCCCCATCGCCACCGACCTGCAGCGCTCCGCGCTCATCGGGACGGGCCTGATGCTGTTCGTCGTGTCCCTCGCGGTGAACATCCTCGCCCGCTACATCATCAGCGCGACCGGCCCGGGGGCAAAGGGTCGCCGGAAGGGGAAGCGCTCGTGACCACCACCAACGCCCCGCAGGCGCCGTCGGCCTCCGCACCGCTCGCCCTGACCAGCGGACGCCTTCCCGCCTACATCGAGCCGGCGATCCTCGTCGGTGTCGCGGTGCTCATCGCCGGAGTGCAGCTGCTCCTGGGCGGCTTCCACCTTCCGAGCTGGCTGATCCTGACCGCCCTGCTGTACCTGATCGCGATCGGCGTCGGCTCCTCGATCGTCGAGAGCCGGCGCAAGGCGGTCGACCGCGTCGTGCGCGGGCTCGTCACGGCTGCCTTCCTCCTCGCGGTCGCGCCGCTCATCTCGACCCTGTGGACCGTCGTGTCCAAGGGCCTCGCGGTCGTCAACTGGAACTTCATCACCCAGACCGGCGGCAGCGCGTTCGACCCCGAGACGCTCGAGGTCGTCGCGACCCCCGGTGCCCTCCAGGCGATCGTGGGCACGCTCATCATCACCGGTATCGCCGCCCTCATCTCGGTGCCGATCGGTGTTCTGGCCGCGGTCTACCTCGTCGAGTATGCCCTGCCGACGAACCCGCTGCGGCGCACGATCACGTTCCTCGTCGACGTCATGACGGGTATCCCCTCGATCGTCGCGGGTCTGTTCGCGTTCTCGTTCTTCGCGCTGATCGTCGGACCGAAGGCGTTCAGCGGGTTCTCGGCATCCATCGCCCTGTGCGTGCTGATGATCCCGATCGTCATCCGCTCCACGGAAGAGATGCTGCGCCTGGTCCCCGCCGACCTGCGCGAGGCGTCGCTCGCCCTCGGGGTGCCCCGCTCGGCGACGATCGTGAAGGTCGTGCTGCGCACGGCCGCGAGCGGCATCATCACCGGCGTGGTGCTGGCCGTGGCCCGCGTGGTCGGCGAGACCGCGCCGATCTTCATCGCCGCCAGCTTCACCGACAACTTCAACTCCAACCCGTTCGACGGCCCGATGCAGACCCTCCCCGTCATGGCGTACACCGCGTACAGCTTCCCGGGACAGGACATCGACGCTTCTCAGGCCCAGGCCTGGGGCGCGGCGTTCCTGCTGGTCGTCCTCGTCGTCATCTTCAACCTGATCGCCCGCATCGTGGCCTCGGTGTTCGCACCGAAGTCCCGCTGATCCCAGGAAGGCATCCGTGTCCAAGCGCATCGAGGTCGAAGACCTCAACGTCTACTACAGCGACTTCCTCGCGGTCGAAGGCGTCTCCATCGACATCCAGCCCCGCACCGTCACGGCCTTCATCGGTCCGTCGGGGTGCGGCAAGTCCACGTTCCTGCGCACGCTGAACCGCATGCACGAGGTCATCCCCGGCGGTCACGTCAAGGGCCGCGTGCTGGTCGACGGTGACGACCTGTACGGTCCCGGGGTCGACCCGGTGCTCGTGCGCCGCCACGTCGGCATGGTGTTCCAGCGCCCGAACCCGTTCCCCACGATGTCGATCCGTGAGAACGTGCTCGCCGGGGCGAAGCTGAACAACAAGCGCCTCTCCAAGAGCGACGGCGACGCGCTCGTCGAGAAGTCCCTGCAGGGCGCGAACCTGTGGAACGAGGTCAAGGACCGTCTCGACAAGCCGGGTGGCGGCCTCTCCGGTGGTCAGCAGCAGCGTCTGTGCATCGCCCGCGCGATCGCGGTCTCGCCCGACGTCCTGCTGATGGACGAGCCGTGCTCGGCTCTCGACCCGATCTCGACGTTCGCCATCGAGGAGCTCATCAGCGAGCTGAAGAACCAGTACACGATCGTCATCGTCACGCACAACATGCAGCAGGCGTCGCGCGTGAGCGACAAGACGGCGTTCTTCAACATCGCCGGCACCGGCAAGCCGGGCAAGCTCATCGAGTACAACGACACCGCGACGATCTTCACCGCCCCCACCGTGCAGGCGACCGAGGACTACGTCTCGGGACGCTTCGGGTAAGCAGCGCTCCCCCGCGATGGCCCCGCTTCGGCGGGGCCATCGTCGTTTCCGGCGTCAGTCGCGCGGAGACAGCAAGTAGGCGTTGAGTTCGTCGGTGAGCGCGCGGTCGATCGCCTTCGCCACGCCGTCGACCGCCGCGATCGGCGCCGCGAGGCGCACGCTCGAGAGCAGCCAGGCGGCGTCCGCGCGCGCGAGGTCGGCCACGGCCACGGTCTCGTACGCGGTCGCGAAGCCGCGCTGCTCCAGATGGCCGAACAGGCTCAGCTGCGTGGTGCCGTGCAGGATGCCGGCGCTCGGTGCCGGGGTGACGAATCGGTCGCCGAAGCGCAGGACGACGGATGCCGTGGGCGCTTCGAGCACGAACCCGTCGGTCGTGACGAACACGGCGTCATCGGCGTCACGGCGCTTCGCTTCGCGGATCGCGGCCATGTTGACCGCGTACGACAGGGTCTTTGCCCCCAGCAGCAGCCAGGGAGCCCGATTCGGGACCTCGAGGGGGTATCCGCGGTCGAGGGTCACGACGCGCACGCCTTCGTTGCGGGCACGGGCGTTGTCGGGCGCCGTGGCCAGTGTCACCCACGCGGTGGGCGCGGCTCCGTCTTCGAGCCCGCGGCTCAGGATGAGCTTGATCACGCTCTCACCGGTGCCGGCCTCGGCGGAGACGCGGCGGATCGCGGCGCGCCACTGGTCGAGGTTCGGTTCCGGCAGGTCGCACAGTTGCGCGGAATGCGCAAGGCGCGAGAGATGGGGCTCGACCTCTTGCGCGTGCCCGTCGACGACGCCGATCGACTCGAAAACCCCGTCGCCGCGCTGGGCGCTGAGCTCACCGACGGGCAGGGCGGGAGCCGTCGGATCGATGACGGTGAAGGTGTCGGCGTGGTCGTCCCGCCGGACGTCGGATGCCACGGGATCGATCACGAGCGCGAAACGCCAAGCCATGCAACGACCCTATGCCCTGCCACCGACACGCCCGGGTTGCGCCAACCGGCCCGGCCGAGGGAATGCCTCGGCGCAGCCCTTGTTACACTTCCATAGCCGGGCCGCAGTAACCCCGGGCTCCATCTTCTGCCGCTGTGAGCGGCCTTGCGCCGAGAGGCGTTCTGCGGCCCGGCACTTTCTCTTTCCGGCGCGCATCGCCGACGTCCCGTCGTATCGTGCCGCTCCTCCGGTATCCCGGCCGCGCACGCACGCGGGGCTCAGGTCAGCGCGTCGCGCCGCCACAGCGCCGCCGCGGCCGACAAGTCGTCGGCATAGGTCGACAGGCGCAAGGCACGCGTGGTGAGGGCGCTGGCGCGTTCGGACTCGGTGTTCTCGTAGTCGTCGGCGAGATGCGTCGAGCCCGAGGCCTGGACCCTGCAGAACGCCGCCGCGCGGTCGAGGGCGACGGCGAAGTCTCCCTCGAACAGGCCGCGCAGGATCGTGTCGATCAGCTGCACGAGCTCCTCGGGTCCGGCGGGGGCGGGCGCTCCGACCACGACCGGGTCGACCGTGGCCATCTCCGCGCGCCCGCGCTCGAAGAGCAGCGCCGCGGTGGGCGCGTCGTCGTGGATCATCAACTGCAGCAGATACAGCCGCCAGAGCGCCCCCGGCAGCGAGCGCGCGGGAGACCGCGACCACAGTTCGGCGATGTCGTCGATGCCGTGATCGTCGGTGAACGCGACCAGTCTCTCGACCACGTCGACGGTCGGGTCGGCGCGCACACGAGACAACAGGGCCTGAGCCGTGCTGTGCGCGACACGCGACACTTCGGCCGGGTCCTCGGCGGCGAAGAGGCGGTCGAACAGCTCGGCGGGGCGCCGCACGGGCTTGTGGAACTCGCGAGGGGAATCGCTCATCGTTCCAGGCTAGAGCGTGAGCGATTCGCCCCGGGCCGGGCAGGGCCGACGTTCAGGCAGTGGCCACCGCGATGACGGGGGCCGAGCTCGGCGTACCGTCGGGCGATCCTCCCGCAGGCTCCACCGTGACGGCGATGATGTCGCCCGAGTGGAAGTCGCCCTGCAGGATCGCGGTCGCGCGACCGTCGGCATCCGTCTCGAAGATCCCGGCGGCGATCGGAGTGTCGTCCCGGACGAACCACAGCTCGTAGGTCTGGTCGCTGGGAAGCGAGGGCATGCCCTCGGTCACGAGCACGCTCTGACCGGTGGATGCCGACCAGTGCGCCGTCGCGACGGCTCCACCGGGCATCGTCGCGGTCGCCGACTGGGCGTCGGGGGCCGTCGTGACCTGCTCGAGTGCGATCAGGGTGGCGGGACGCGTGAGCTGTTGACTGACCGTGACGGCCCCGAAGCCCAGCGCGAGAACCGCGACGATGGATGCCGCGAGCGTGAACCAGCGACGCGGTCCCCAGCCCGAACCCGAGGTCGAGCCTGCGCTGGCCGCTTCGGACTCCGAATCCACCGGCGCGGGGCCTGCGGCGGCGAAGTCCTCGAGGGCTGCGGTGTCGAACACCGGTTCGGGCGCCGTGTTCTGCGGAAGGTCGGTGATGCGAGCCAGGAGCGAGTCTCGGACGGATGCCGGGGGCTCTACGGGATCGATCGTCGCACTGATCGCGGCGACGGCGTCAGCGGCATCCCGGACATGGGAGGACCAGTGCGGATTGCCCGCCAGTGCCTCCTGGTATGCGCGCTCGTCTGCTTCCGATAGCGCGTTCAGCGCGTGACCGGCAGCGAGGTCGGCGAAATCCCTCTCGTTCACTTGTCCACCCCCATCTCGATTCTCAAGCGCGACAATCCGTCACGCATTCTGGTCTTGACCGTACCGAGCGGCGCCCTGACGAGGGTAGCGATCTCGCTTTGGCTGTACCCACCGAAGTAGGCCAGCGTGAGTGCTTCTCTCTGGGCGTCGGGAAGCGTCGCCAGTGCATCGACGACGCGCCGCCCTTCGATCTTGAGTTCTACTTTCTCAGAGACGTCGTCATATGCGACGTCCACATCCCGGAAGCCCGCGCGCACGTCTCGATCGACACTCGACTGCGACGACCGCACGCGGTCGACAGCCCGTCGGTGAGCGATCGTGAGAACCCACGATCTTCCTTGACCTTTGTTCGGAGTGAAGCGCGCGGCGGATTGCCAGATCTCCAGGAACACCTCCTGGAGCACCTCTTCGCTCTGCGACCGGTCGACGAGCACCCGCAGGATGAGACCGAACGCGCGAGCAGACAGTGTGTCGTAGAGCTCGGCGAAGGCGTTCCGGTCACCCGAGGCGACCTTCTGCAGCAATTCTCCGACGTGGTCGACGTGGTCCGCCCCGTCATCGGGGAGAGAGAAACCGTCGATCACCATGAACCCCAGCATGCCGTACGAGAAGAACTCTTCCCTTCCCCGTGCGCGCGTGGCGCGCATGAGGTACGCAACCGTGATCGGCCGCCCCCGCGGTGGGCGTCCCGGCGACGCCGAACGGCATCCAGAAAACATTCTGAAGAATATTTACAACCCTCTGACCAGGCTTTTCCTCCGTCACAGCGTGCGGATCGGCCGCTATCTCGCGACGACTCGCAATCCGAACGGCGCGGGGTCCCGAAGACCCTGTGTACGCCGCAACACGGCGAACCACCCCCCGCACCGGGGTGTCCTAAACGGGTCGCAGCCGCGGTCCGAACGATTTCGGAGGAATGTCATGCTCATCAAGAAGAAGCCTGTCGTCGCCGGTCTCGCCCTCGTTCTGGGTTCGGCCTTCGCTCTCACCGCATGTTCGGGTGGCACCACCTCGGGTGGCTCCATGACCGAGGAGTCCTCGGCTCCCTCGATGGCCGCGTCGCCCTCGGCGTCGTCCAACATGATGGACCCGGCCGCCAACCTCGTCGGCCCCGGCTGCGCCGACTACGCCGCCGCCGTCCCCTCGGGTGCCGGCTCGGTCGAGGGAATGTCCGCTGACCCGGTCGCCGTCGCCGCCTCGAACAACCCGCTGCTGACCACGCTCACCGCGGCCGTCAGCGGCCAGCTCAACCCCAACGTGGACCTGGTCGACACCCTCAACGGTGGCGAGTTCACCGTCTTCGCTCCGGTCGACGACGCGTTCGCGAAGATCGACCCCGCCACGATCGAGACGCTGAAGACCGACACCGACCTGCTCACCAAGATCCTCACGTACCACGTGATCCCCGGCCAGCTGACCCCGGACCAGATCGACGGCGCGCAGGCCACGGTCGAGGGCCAGGAAGTCACCGTCTCGGGTTCGGGCGACGCGATCAAGGTCAACGACGCCAACGTCATCTGCGGAGGCGTCCAGACCGCCAACGCCACCGTGTACCTCATCGACTCGGTGCTGATGCCCCCGATGTGATCCTCGGAGCGTGATCATCACGCATCCGACCGATCGATGAACGATCGGATCTGACGGCGACGGCCGGACCCCAGGCGAGGGGGTCCGGCCGTCGCTCTTTGGTGCACCCCACCTACATCCCGCGCCCCGGCGGCTGCACGACCCATCCCGCACGGGCCGGTAGGCTGGATGCCACGGGCCTCTAGCTCAGTCGGTAGAGCATCGGACTTTTAATCCGCGGGTCGTGGGTTCGAGCCCCACGGGGCCCACAGTTGTGACGGCTACTCGATCCGTGGGTCGCGAGTGAGAGCCTGGCTCGTCGTGAAACGTCCAGTTCGAGGCGGGTCCAGTTCGACGGTTGACGTTCCGCGCAGGCGATTCGCGACCTCGCGCGCGACACCGGCGAGGTGGATTTCGATCCCGCCGAAGGCCGCAGCACCCTGCGACTCCGGGATTCACCGATCCCCAGCGCGAGACCATCCGGACGGAGACGCCGCAGCGACGGTGCCTCGCGTGGGCATCAATCTCCCTCGGACCACACCTCGGGATCGTTGCCCACCTTCCGGTAGCCCAACTTCCGCAGGAGGGCAGAGCCAGATGCGTGATCAAGCGCGAACCGACGGTCGAATGCACGACGATCCCAGTCCCGTTCTTCGCAGACGAACACCCTCAGAGCCATCGAGGGCTCGGCGTCGACGCCTGCATCCACCCACTCGCGTGCCGCGGTCCTCGAGTTACGGTATCGCGCGGCCTCTATCCGGTCGTTCGCGCCAAGCCCTAGCTGCACGAGCCATGCGAGCGTCGAAACCCCTCCAATGACGTCCCACAGCAGCGGAAGCCCACCGCCGCCACGCCCACCGAGGTCGATGTGAACGACGTCCCCGTCAGCGAATCTCACCATGTCGCCGAGCGTCACGTGCTCATCGATTGCGCCAAGCCAGCGCGACGAACGGCCATCGGCCCCCCGCACGATCACGTGAAACTTCGCGCCATGATCAGGTCGCCCAAGGGCGCGGACGAGCGCGCCTTCGAACAGTTCCGCGGGCCCACCTACTATGTTCACTCTGCGCGAATTGACGACAGCCCCATATCCGCTGCCGTCAAAATCGACCTTCAGGCACACCACCATCTCTTCGTGCGCGCTCCCCATGCGGTGACGGTAGCAGCTACGACAGTTTGGGCGGTGTCACGATAGGGGCTAGAGCCAGGGCAATGAGGCGACAATGCCGCTTACTGACGGCCACCACCGCTACTGTTTGGCCATGCCCAGGGAGTCGCATTACGAAACCCAGCATTCGACGTTCTCGTTCATCGGGCGGCCCGAGCAGCCGGCGTGGAGGAATCCACAGCTGGGCGCTATCTCCGCCGTCATTGCTCATTGGACGTTGAGCCCCGTGGAGCGGCTGCTGGTCTCGATGCCCACTGGATCAGGAAAGACCGGGGTTGCGACCGCGCTACCGTACCTGGCGAGAGCACACCGCGTGCTCGTCGTCGTACCAAGCACCGAACTGAGGTCTCAACTTGCGGCGAACTTCCGGAGCGAAGACGTGTTGCGTCGGATCGGTGCGGTCACCGCATCCTTCCGCCCGATCGTAGAGGAACTTAAAGGACGGTCGATCGACTGGAGTGCGCTCGAGACGGCAGACGTCGTGGTCGCACTCCCCAATTCGATCAGCCCGTCACACTTCGCGGAAGGAGAAGCTCCCCCTTCGGGCTTCTTCGATCTGATCATCATCGATGAAGCCCACCACTCACCGGCGAAAACATGGCAGTCAATCCTGGAGCATTACCCAGACGCGCGAGCCGTCCTACTGACTGCAACCCCTAGACGAACCGACGGCAAGCCGCTGCCGGGAACGCATGCGTTCCACTACCCGCTCCGCCTAGCAATGGCAGACGGCATCTACCAGCGGATCGAGCCACGCATCCTCGCCGCCGGCCCGCAATCGACTATCGATTCACGAGACGCTGCGATTGCTGTCGAGGTAGTCGCCGCCGCGAATCGACCGGAGCACGCGAACAGCGCGATTCTGATTCGCGCCAAGAGCGTGCTCCGCGCCGAGAAGCTGAAGACCCTTTACGCAACCCACGGGTTGGCTAGCGAGATCTTGACGAACGGAGTTGGAGAAACGGATCGACGACGCATCATCGACGCCTGGCGCGACGAGTCCCTTCGGGCTGTGATCACCGTCGACATGCTTGCCGAAGGTTTCGATCTTCCGAGCCTTCGCATCGTGGGGTATCACGACAAGCATAAATCGGTGCCAGCGACCATGCAGTTCATTGGTCGCCTAGCACGAGCGAGCGGCAGCCATCCTCAAGAATCCGTCCTCGTGACGGTGCACGACGAGGACGTTTATCCCGCACTCCAGGGGGCGCTACGCGAACTTTACAAGGAAGACGCGGACTGGGCCGAGGTGCTACCGGAGTTGATTGACGAGCCTGTACGCGCCCGAAGACTTGACGCAGAATATCTCTCGGAGTTCCCGGAGTCTCCCGCGAACATCTCGCTGACAGCTATCAACCCGCTCGCTAGGGCAGTACTGTACGAGGCGCCCGAGGGTGGTGGTTGGGTCCCCTCGTTCACCCTGGGGGCGGTTCCGGAAGAACTCGAGGTCGGTGCCGTCTTCGCGGCCCAAACCGTCGTCTACTCGGGGCTCAACGCCGCGTCAACCCAACTCGTGGTATTGACACGTCGACTCGAAACACCCTCGTGGTACATCAATGACGACGGCCTCACTCGCCCGGTGTTCGATCTGCATGTCGTTAGCTGGCATCAAAGACCACAAACCGACCGCAGAGATCTCCTGTTTATCAACAGCCAGGACAAACGAGTGATGTCCGCGCTGATGAAATTGCTCGACCCTACCAGTCAGCTTCGCAACAGCAATCCGGCTTTCTTGCAAGATGCGTTCGACAGTCTGGAGCGCATCTCCGTTTCATCGGTGGGCGTGCGAAACACGTATGCAGGAACGGCGGGCACGCCCTCCTACGCCATGTTCGCCGGGAGCGGCATCGAACGAGGAATCAGCGAGGCCGATACCAACAGTCGGGCACTCGGGCACGCCATGGCACAAGTGGAAGCAGCGGCAAGCGGCCGCCCAGTTACCGCGGGCATGGCGGCCGGAAAGTCCAAGTACTGGGAGACGCGCTACCTCGGATTGAGGGAGTACGAGGCATTCTCCACCGAACTCGCCAGTCGTTATTGGTTTCCACGTTCGACCATGTCTGGGCCACTACTACCCAACGTCGCCAGAGCAATGCGGACTGAGGAGTTTCCAAGTGTCGAGGCAATCCAGGCCGAATTTAGTCCGAGCATCCTCAACCGCGGCTGGACGTTGACCGACGGTCGACCGATCGAAACACTTGAGCTCCAGATTGACCCCGCGCGGCCGGCGACTGTCGACCACGTGCATCTGCGGGTGATCGACCGCCGCGATGAGTCAAATACGATCTGGGAAGGGGCGCAGGACGTCACGGGCCGGTTCACCACACACTTCGAATCCGCGGCGGCCAGACGAATGTCGGGAGTGGAGTCTGCTCTCGGCGATCTCCTAACCATCAACCCTCCCACCATCTACTTCCTAGATGGAACGACTGCGGCCGGCGGAGTGACTTACCATCCGAGCAACGTCGAAACATTCTTTCCTGACGCGATCAATTTCCTCCCCTGGGAATGGACGGGCATCGATATTCAACGCGAAACGAAAAGAGCAGGTCGCCACGACTCTATCCACGATGCAGTCGAGTCGCGTTTGCTCGCTCACCCGTCACCAAGTGACCGGCGGCGGTGGGTCCTGTTCAACGACGGCGGCGGTGAGATCGCCGACCACCTCGTGATCGAGATCAGCACAGTGGGGCGCGTCAGACTAGAGATGTGGCACTCGAAGGCGGCAAGCGGGCCAGCCCCGGGAGCTCGACAGACAGACATGCAGGTCGTCGCTCAACAAGCATCAAAGAGCCGTCGGCACATTACCGATCGCGACTTGTGGCACCGGATCGGTCGCCGACTCACGGGCGAGGAGTCGCCAGCCATCCACGTACTCGGCGGCGATCGGGCCGGGCTGCTCGCCCCCTGGAGTCCCGCGGGGTGGTGGTCTTTCGGGCCCGCGGCGTCGTGACCGCGACGGGGTGAGCCATCGTGCGATGGTCAGTGAGAACGACCAAGAACTCACACAGAAAGACGACACCGCACGATGGC
>NZ_VBUM01000060.1 GCF_005774735.1 Microbacterium sp. 5K110
CCGAGCTCACCGCGACCACCCCCACCATCGACGAGGCGGTGATACTCCCCGAGATCACCGCCGCCTAAACTAACGACAGCTGATCATCGCAACGAAGCGAAAGACCACCACTCAAACGGACGCGGCCGATTCCAACGCGATGTGCAGCACCGTGTCCGTACTGACTTTGAGTCGGTAGACCGCTCGCTCAAGCCGCAACCGGCGCAGGTGCGCTTTCGGGTTCTCACCCACGACCGCACGGAAGACGCGGTGAAAGTGATGCGGCGAAAGACCAGCGACCGCCGCGATCTCGGCGAGGGTCACCGGCTCCTCGAGACGCTCCTCCATCCAGTGAAGTGCCCGGCTCACACGTTCCGCATGCCGCTGAGCGGTGAGTGGAAGGACGACTGAGGACACGCTTCGAATCTACGAGCGCCGGTCAGTCGGCGTCTCGACGTTTTTTGCGAATCCCACCGAAGCGACTCGCCCCAATGCCCCGAAAGGTCCATATGGACATCGCGTAGACATCTCCCCTGCGAAATGGACAACTCGGAGCGTGACATCTGTAGGAACCGGCTGACGATGAACTGCTGTCGGTCGTCAGAACTGGTCTGCGAGCGCCCTCCGCTGCGCATCCCAATCGAAGTCCTCCAACGTTTTGCGAGCCGGTAACCCGGCGGCCTTGATCCGCAGCTCTGCGCCCGAAGCGTTGCGCGCCGTGGTCTTCCGCGTGAAGGAGCCTGAGTGGGACACTTCTTCTGAGGGCCACCTGTAGGGATCGCTTTGGGGTCGTCGACCGCGCATGAAGGGAGAACCGTGATGACTGGGGATGAAGTGTTCGACACGATCGCTCACGAGATGACTGCGCTTGACGGTGTGTCACGGAACCACCGCGGCAGTCTCATCGTCTCGGGAAGCAGCAGTGGCGCCGTGCGCGCCATGACCAGCGGCGGGCAGGTGGTGGTGAAGCTTGACCCAATGCGCACGGCGGCTCTCGTTGACGCCGGCGTCGGGACACACTACAAGGGTCAGAAGAACGCGTGGCTCCAGCTTCCGGCCGACCTCGACTTTGATCACGTGCGCGGTCTCATCCTCGAGGCGCTGACTGCATGAGAAACCCTTCTTGATTGATGGTCCTGTCCCCTGGTGTGGTGGAGGATCCGGCCGGGTTGTCTTCGTCGTAGACGTTGGTGAGCCATCGTGGTGATAGTCAGTGAGGGCTCGTCGGATCTGATCGACGCGGGAAGCGACCGTGTGGATCGTTGCCGCTCCGCACGATCTCACCACGGAGCGCACCGCCCGCCGCAACTGGACCCGCCCGACGACGCTCGCCACCTGGCCGGGGAGGTCGACCTGAAGGTTCCCAAATACCCGGGGGCGTGACTCACGCCTCGAGGTTCTCGGTCCCGACGAACGCGTTGTGACGCCAATAGATGTTGTCCCGGAAGTGCGCAAACCCGACGCTTTCGTACGACGCAGCGACCTTCTTTCGGGAGCGCCGAAACTCGATCTCGGACAGGTGCTCCCACGGCACCGGTTGCGCGCGGAGAACGATGAGAGTCTCCCTCCCCGTGCCGGTCACCGTCTCCACCAGCGTCGTGAGCAGACGTGGACCAAGGCGCTGACCCCGGTACGGTGGCTCCACAAAGACGCCCTCGACGATCACGAGCTGCGACACCTGCTCGCCAACCAGCGGATCGCGGGAGTCGAGCCACTCGAAGACGTTCTCATCACCGAGAATCGACTCGGTGATCTCGAATGCTTCGCCGCCTACTTGATCGAACACGTCAACGACGTCACCCACCCGGTCGAGGTCGACGGTGTACGCAGTAGCGCGCGCGATGACACGACGCTCCGGCTCCCCCTCGTCGTCGTCATCGAAGATGTACAACGTCGCGTCAGCGGAGATCTTCGCGACGCCCGACGGCAACTCCGTCCAGTTCACGGAGTCCGGTACTCCGACCAGTGGCCGCGTGACCTTCACAATGCACTCAATATCCGTGAGGTCCACGTCAAGTCGCGCAACAACAGCAGACATACTCACCCCTTCAACAACGGATACGCGGCAACGGCATCGTGCCGACAATACCCGGGCGCTAGGGCGTGTCTCTTAAAGCCTTGAGCCAGATGGTGATGGCGCGTAGGACGACGCCGCCGCGATAGGTCAGGGCGAGTTTGTCGTAGCGGGTGGCCAAGGCGCGCCATTGCTTGAAGATGTTGAATCCGCGCTCGACGACGTTGCGGCGCTTGTAGGCCTCGGTGTCGTAGGTGACCGGGCGACCACCCTTGGCGCCGCGGCGCTTGCGGTTGGCGATCTGATCATCGCGTTCGGGGATGACGGCCTGGATGCCGCGCCGGCGCAACAGCTTGCGGTTGGCCCGGGAAGAGTAAGCCTTGTCACCCAGCGCCCGGTCGGGCCTGGTGCGTGGCCGGCCCCCACCCAGGCGCGGTACCCGCAGGGCGTTCATCACGTGCTCGAACATCGGGGAGTCCCCGCCCTGCCCGGGCCCGAGCAGCATCACCAGCGGCCGCATGTTCCCGTCGCACAGGTGGTGGATCTTCGTCGACAGGCCGCCGCGGGAGCGGCCGATGGCGTGATCAGGCGGCTCGATGCGCAGATTCGTGTAATTCGTCAGGTCCCCCTGTGTCCCGGGGCAGGTTGGTGGCGTGCTGATGGGCGCGGTTGATCGTGGAGTCCACCGAGACTTCCCAGTCGATCAGCCCGGCGGCGTCGGCATGGGCCAGCAGGACGCTGTGGATCTTGTCCCACGTCCCATCACCGCTGAAGCGGCGGTGCCGCTTCCACACCGTCTGCCACGGCCCGAAGCACCCGGGTAAGTCCCGCCACGCGATCCCGGTCCGGTAGCGATAGATGATGCCCTCCACCACGGTGCGATGATCGGCGAACGGCCGACCACGACGCCCCTGCGAGGACGGCATCAACGGAGCAATCAGCTCCCACTGCGCATCAGTCAGCAACTCCGTTCGAGACACACACCGAGCGTTCCAGCGACCAGCCCAAACCTTTGGGAGACACGCCCTAGTCGCTTTCCAGGAGAACTGGCTCTTCGCGCGGATGGCGAGCGACGTCTTGCCGAGTCTTTCCAGGATGATGATCGGGTTCATCGGCGCTGTGGTCATCGGCGTGGTCGTGGGGTTCGTTCTCGGTCAGGCGCACCGCCTCCAGGCGATGTTCGCACCCGTGCTCGAGTTCCTGCGCGCGATCCCTGCGGTCGCGTTGATTCCCCTCGTCATCATCGTGCTGGGCCTCGACGACACCGCGAAGGTGATTCTGATCACCTTCATCTGCCTCTGGCCCGTGCTCCTCAATACCGAAGCTGCAATCAGAGGAATGGACCCCGGACTGCGCGAGACCGCCCGGGTGTACGGCATCCACTGGTTCCGCTACGAGTTGCAGGTCGCACTTCCCGCGGCAGCTCCGCAGATCTTTGCCGGAATGCGCACGAGTCTTTCGCTCGCGCTCATCATGGTCGTCGTGAGCGAGATGATGGCGGGAGGCAACGGGATCGGCGTCTTCGTTCTTCAGTCGCAGAGGTCGTTCGCGATCACGGACATGTGGTCGGGCATCGTGCTCATCGGGATCTTCGGGTACGTGTTCAACCTGCTGCTCATCGTCGTCGAGAACCGGGTGCTCGCGTGGCACCACGGCGCGAACACCGCCGTGGAGTGACACCGCGGTCGAGAGGACGCCCTCACACCTCGATGCCGCCGCACCACACACGCAGAACGCGACGCGCGGCAGCGATGTCGGTGAGCGGATCGCCGTCCACCAGCACGAGGTCGGCTCGCAATCCGGGGGTGATCGCCCCCCGATCGTCGAGTGAGAACGCGTGCGCGGCCGTCGAGGTGGCAGCGCGCAGCGCTTCGGCTGTTGACAGGCCGGCGTCCACGAGCAGAGCGAGTTCGTCGTGCATGCTCTCGCCGTATGGCGGCATTGCCCGTTCGAGGAGCCCGATGTAGGCGTCTTCGTCGTGCATGCTCTCGCCGTATGGCGGCGATGCCCGTGTGAAGGACCCGATGTAGGCGTCGGTGCCGGCCAGGACCGGAACGCCCGCGGCATGCATCGCGCGCGTGCTCTCGTGGGCGTGTGCATAGCTCACACCGGGAACGCCCGCTGCGGTGAGATTCGCGGCGACGCCTTTCATCATCGTCAAGGTCGGGATGAACACCGTGCCCTGGGCGAGCATCGTCTCAGCCGTCGCATCGTCGAGCGCGCGGTCGAGTGGAGCATGGGTGATCATGTCGGCCCCCGCAGCGAGGCTCATACGCACAGCTTCGTACAGGGCTGCGTGCGCGATGACCTTGAGCCCCCGCGCGTGCGCAGCAGCCACGAGTGCATCGAGCACGTCCTGGGTGGGACCGGGCAGATCGGCGATGATCTTGATGTAATCCACCCCGTCTGCCACCTGCACCTCGACGAACCGCTCCGCCTTGTCGGGGGAATCGACCAGCGCGACGTCCGGATAGGTCGGAATGCGGCTGTGCGTGCTGCCCTGAGATGTCGCCGCCATGCCGGCGGTGCGGAAGTCAGCGACTCCCCTCAGTCCCCGCAACGACTGGAACTGTGATGCGGGCCATGTCGCCATGTCCAGGCCGGTGGTGACACCGTACGTGGCGAGCGTCTCGAGGGACTCGCGCCCCTTCAGGTGCATGTGACAGTCGATCAGGCCAGGAAGGAGCACCGTACCTTCCGCGTTGACGACAGCG
The DNA here is from genome assembly GCF_005774735.1 of Microbacterium sp. 5K110. Classification (GTDB taxonomy): domain Bacteria; phylum Actinomycetota; class Actinomycetes; order Actinomycetales; family Microbacteriaceae; genus Microbacterium. The sequence goes on from NZ_VBUM01000060.1 coordinate 4,708, forward strand.
GCACCGACGACGACCGCATCCGCTGATACGTCACCGATGCGCCCGTCGGGCTGGACGACGACCGTCGTGGGGGCGCTCAGACTGTGTCCGTCGAAGACCCTGGTGTTCGTGATCGCGGTCGCAGAGACTGCGCCGAGCGTGGAATCCGTCATGAACTGCTCCGTTCGAGGAGATGTAGATACGAGACATTATTGTTCACGGGCTGACTACTCTCCCGCCGACGCGTTGACGGCGGCGAGCTGCTCGTCGGGGGTCATGTTCATGAACGCCTCGAGCATCTCGGGAGTCATCTCGTAGACGGTCGGGAACTGCCCGATCGGCACGACGGAGTGCAGCACCCGGTCGCCGTAGACGTGCACGAGGTTGTAGGACTGGCCGCCGTCCTGGCCGCGGGCACCGGGGTAGGCGACGGCGAGGTCCTGCGTGTAGCAGGTCGCCGACGCGACCGACACGGGCACGCCCGCGAACGTGCTGGTGGTCGAGTAGTGCAGGTGACCGCCCAGGATGCCGCGCACGTCGGTGCCCCGGATGACCTCGGCGAGGCGCTCCTGGTCGCGCAGCTCGACCAGGGCGATGAGCCCGATCGGGCTCGGCACGGGCGGGTGGTGCAGCGCGATGAGGGTGCCGTCGGGCGCGGGGACTTCGAGCTCGCGGCGCAGCCACGCCAACTGCTCGTCGCTGATCTCGCCGTGGTGCTGCCCGGGCACCGTCGAGTCGAGCGCGATGATGCGCAGACCGTTGACGTCGTAGACGCGGTCGACGGGCTCGGACTGGTCGGCCTCCTCGTCGAGCAGGCCGCGGCGGAACGCGACGCGCTCGTCGTGATTGCCCATCACCCAGATCACCTGGGCACCGAGCTTCTCGGCGGCGGGCTCGACGATGGCCCGCAGGCGCTCGTAGGCGTCGGGGCGGCCGGTGTCGGCGAGGTCGCCGGTGAACACGATCGCTTCGGGGCGGGCGTTGGCCTTGGTGAAGCCGTCGAACAGCTCTGCGAGGTTCTTGTCACTGTCGATGCGCTCGTGCAGCAGGTCGCCGTCGCCCACGAAGTGGGTGTCAGAGACATGCAGGATGAAGTGCTCGGGAGCGGGATGCTGGCTCGCGATGTGCGACATGGTGTGTGTTCCTTCCGATCAGACCGCGGTGGCGGCGGGGTCGATGATCACGGCGGTGAGACGCTCGAGCTCGGTGGGGGTGAGTCCGTGGGCGAGGAGGTAGGCGCTGATCGACCCGTGCTCGCGGTCGATGCGCTCGAGCAGCGCCTCGAGCACCTCGGCGGGGCTCTCGGTGATGAGTTCGACCATTCCCGCGGTCAGTTCGATGCCGCGCTGTTCGAAGACGGCGGTCATCGCGTCTGACCACTCGCCGCGCAGGTTCTCGGCGGTGGCGGCGTAGTCGGCCACGACGTCGTCGCGGTCGACCCCGGCGGCGGCGAGCGCGAAGGCCACGACGAGACCGGTGCGGTCTTTGCCGGCGGTGCAGTGCACGAGCACCGCGTCGTCGTCGTCAGCCGCGATGATCACCCGGATCGCGTCGACCAGCTGCGCCCCGCGCTCGTCGACGATGTGGTCGTAGACGGGCACGAGTCCGACGTGCGTGGTGGCCTGCGCGGCCGGGTCGGCGTCGTCGAACACGGGCAGGTGGTGCACGGTGACCTCGAGCCCGTCGACCGCGCTCGGCGCTGTGGCGCGCTCGTCGCCGCCGCGCAGGTCGATGATGTGGGCGACGCCGATCTCGGCCAGCCGGTCGCGACCGGTCGCGTCGATGCGGTGCAGAGCATCTGACCGCAGCAGCTTGCCCCACCGGCTGGTGCCGCCGGCTGCACGGTAGCCGCCGGTGTCGCGCAGGTTGTAGAGGCCGGCCACGGCGTGGCGACGCTCACGAGGCGCCGCGGTCGCGGCATCCGGCGACGAAGCGGCCGCGGCATCCGTCGCCGAAGGCGTCAGGTCGAGGTCGATGGTCATTCGATCAGCCCCTGCGCGCGCTCGGCGGCCTCGGTCATAGTGGCGGCCGGGTCGGCGCCGTAGAAGACCGCGTCTTCGATGGCGGTGGCGAGCACCTGGTCGACCTGGGCGTAGCTGTCGCCGGGGTACGACACCCACGGCTCGAGCGCGTCGAGCTGCTCGAGGTTGGGCTTCACGAGCGGGTTGGCTTCGACCCAGTCATAGAGCGGTCCGCCCTCGTCGGCCATGCTGCTGCGCAGCGGTAGGTACCCGATCTGGGTCGAGATGATCTCGTAGGCGCGGGGGCTGGTCATGAACTGCATGAGCTCCCACGCGGCGGCCTGCTTGGCGGGGTCGGTGGCGAACATCGCGAGGAACGAGCCCGAGTTGGTGGGCACGACCGCCTGGTCTCCGAACGCGGGCAGGGTGTGAGCGTCGAGGGTCCAGCCACCGGCCTCGGCGCCCATCATGAACGCGCCCTGCAGGGCCGAGCTGTTGACGTGGATCGCGGTCTTCCCCTGCGCGAACGCCTCGTACTGGCTGGTGAAGTCCTCGTTGGTGAGCACGCCGTCCTCGTACATCTCGGTGAAGGTCGCGACCGTATCGATCGCGGCGTCCGAGCCGAACTCGATCGTCGTGCGGTCATCGCTCAGCACCTGGGCGCCGTTCGAGAGGAAGAGGCCCTGCATGCACCAGCTGCCGCCGGTGATCACGCACGACGCGCTCATCGAGGGGGCACCGGTGGACTCGGTGATCTGCGCGGCGGCGTCTTCGATGATCAGGTCGATATCACTGACGGCGGCGGTGCTCTTGAAGGAGCGACCGACACCAGAGAGCTGGATCGTTCCCATGAGTCGCCTTCTGCAAGCGACCTGACGAACCGGGGCCTTCCCGCGAAATCCGCTTGCAGAGCTATTGCAATCGAGGAAAGTGAATTTCCTGCAAACGGAGTGTCAACGCCCATCGCCGTGGTCGATAACGTCTGGCACGTCGGATGCCTCGGCGTCGGAGCCGTCGTCGGCGACGATGTCGAGCACCTCTTCGCGCACCGCGAGGCGCGCGCGGTCGGCGGCGTCGCTCATGCGGTCGGCGACGGCGATCTGCAGGGCGTTGAGCACGAGCAGCTGTACGAGCCCGCTGCCGAGAATGCCTTGATCCCACGCCTGGAAGCGCGCACCGGCGACGAGCAGGTGGTCGGCGCGGGTGGTGAGCGGGGTACGGGCGAAGCTCGTGACCCCGATCACGGTGGCGCCGGCGTCGACGGCGGCGTCCGCAACCGCGAGGGTCACCGAGTTGGCGCCACTCGAGCTGACGATGAGGCACACATCACCGGGGGCGAGCACGCGGGCGGTGAGGTGGGCGACCACGCCGTCAGCGGGCGCTTCGCAGGGCCGGCCGTTGACGGCGAACGCGACGGCCGACGCCTGGGCGGCGGCGTGCGAGGCGCCGGTGCCCGAGATCAGCAGGCGCGGCGCGCGGGCGATGGCGTCGGCAGCGGCGTCGAACGCGACCGGGTCGATCGAGGCGAGCGCGGTCTGCAGCATCCCACCCGCCCCTCGGCCAGCCACCGCAGAAAGCCCTCGGTGCCGGCGGGTGCGTCGGGCGCGGCGGTGGCGTCGGCGGCGAGGTCACGCACGAGCAGCATGCGCAGGTGCTGAAAGCTGCGCAGCCCCAGCGCCTGGGCGGTGCGGCTGACGGTGGCCGGCGACGTGTTGGCGGCTTCGGCGAGGTCGGCGCCCGACATGTCGACCACGTCGTGGGGTCGCTCGGCGCAGATGCGGGCGACGCGCTGCGCGCTCGGTACGAGCGACGGCAGGATCGAGAGGATGTGGTCGATGGTTCCGCCGAGCGGCGGCTCGTTGAGGGGCGAGTTCATGTAGCCGGTGATCACCTTTCGGGTTCGCCGCACATCGTATGGGCGCAATGCGACCACGACCCCAACCATAGGTGAACGCAGCGTTCATCGCCTCCGCTATCCGCGAAAGGCAATTTCATGACCTCCCTGCGTCCGCTCGAGCTCCCGAACAGTGCCATGCCCGCAAGGAAGTCGGCCAAGGGTGACTCGACCGAAGACGCCCACCTCGAGCGCCGCGATGGCGCCTACGATGACCGTCCGTGCGAGCCAGAGCCACGTGATCTGTCGATCCCGGCGGTCAAGCGCTCGAACGTTCCGCACGTCGATGTTCCGCTGGCGGGGGCGCCGGGGCAGCAGACACCGGTAACCAACGACGCGAAGAAGCCTGCCACGACGATGACGCCCGCAGCGCGGAACCAGAGGGCGGGGGCGACGCGCGAAACTGATCCTGCTCATGGCCCGATCAGACCGATGGCCACTCAGACGTGAAAGGGGAGACATCGCGTAGCCGCGATCCAGCAGAGAAGCTGAGGCGCTGTGAAACCGCCGCCCACATGATCGCGACGGTCGGCCGGCGTCCGAAATGTCCATATGGACATCGCGTGGACATTTCAACTGCGAAATGGACATTTCAGAAAGATCCCTACAAGAACCGACTACACCCCCGGCGCCATGTCCGCGAACCGGGAGTAGTGACCCTGGAACGCCACGGTGATCGTGTCCGTCGGACCGTTACGGTGCTTCGCCACGATCAGATCCGCCTCACCGGGGTAGTCGATGACGACCATCTTCAGACCCTCGCGTTCCGGATAGAGCGACGTTGACCGTGCAGCCCCGCGGTAGGGCGCGGCATCCATGCGCCCGGCAACGTGCTTCACCCCAACAGCGCCAGCGCATCCGCCGCCGCGCTCCCCACCGCCGCCGTGTGCGTGAGCAACCGCTGGCCGTTGCTGTCGGGCAGGTGCAGCAGCTCGTAATGCAGGTCGAGGTCGCCCACCTGCGGGTGGTGCAGCCGTTTCGTTCCGTTCGAACACAACCGCACGTCGTGCTTCGCCCACAGGCGCGCGAACTCCCGACTCTTCATCGACAACTCCCCCACGAGCTCGGCGAGCGCGCGATCGTCTGGATACTGCCCCGCCACATACCGCAGCGACGCCACCGCCGACGCCGCCTCGTCCGCCCAGTCGCGATGCAGCTCACGCGTGTGCCGGTTGAGAAGAGCAGGCGCATCTGGTTCGGACGCGTCGCCCGATCATCCGGATGCGTGAACGCCAGATGCCCCGCCACCAACGCATGCCCGAGCGGATTCCACGCCAGCACGTCATTCCGCCGCCCCAGCAGCAACGCCCGCCGACGGCATCGACGCGAGCACCGCCAACGCCCCGGGCACCGCCACCTCCGCACGCGCCACACGCTTCCGCCGCGCGGGAACCGGACGCGCCAGCTCAACGGTGGTCGTGGGAGTGGCGGTACGCCGGCGGCGGGCGGTGTTATGCCGCCCCGGCTCGGGGGCATCCACGACATCGACTCCATCTCGGTGACCGCACCGGGCGCGATCAGCACCCATCGTCGATGACACCGCCCCACCCGTCGTGTCCACGGTGCCCGGGATCCGGCCGTGCGAGCGCCGAGGCCCGCACGGCCGTGCCGCCTCAGCGCGGCATCCGGTCGGCCGCGCGCGGCAGCTCAGGGAAACGCGACCCGACCGACGACTGGTACCAATACGCCGTGGTCGCGATGTCGTCCGACCGCTCGAACAGCCCGTGATCCCACGTGCCGATCTGCTGGAGCGTCACCCGCAGGTCTTCGCCGAAGAAGATCGGATCGGGCAGGTGCCAGCGGTACAGGCCGTGCATGGGCATCATCGCCGTCGTGAACTCCGACGCCCGCGTGGTGTCGACCGCGCTGGCGAACGGGTAACCGAAGTACGGCGCCGAGAAGGTGAGCGCGCGGGGCTCCGGGTCGGCCCGCAGCGCGTCTTGGAATGCCCACGCACCGCCCGCGTAGTCCTCGAGGCCGGTGCTGCAGAGCGTCGGCAGATCGGTATCGCCGTCGACGAAGAATTTCACTTCGCCTTCGCCCCACCAATACCGGTGCAGCGAGGTCAGCGCGACGTACGTGCCCACGTACGTGCCAGTTCCGCGGACCCCATCGAGAATGACGTGGTCCTCGCCGAGGGCCGTCGTGCCGTTGCTCCGCCGCCACTGCGCGTGGAAGTAGCCGGGCCACTCGTCGAAGTCGTCGCCCGTGGTGTAGTCGACCTGGAAGAAGACGTGCCCCAGGTCGCCGCCGTGCTCGCTGTGCAGTTCCAACCGCGCGCCGGTGCGGAACGGCATCGGGAAGTACGAGTTCATGCCGCCGGTGGGAGCGACCACGATCGGCTCCGACGTGACCAGTGCCCGCTCGCCGAAGCCGTTGCAGAAGAAGTCGCCGAGCGGCACCTCGACGGACGGGTGCGGCGAGTCGTCCCAGAACGCGCGCAGCACGAGATCGCGCAGCACGAACGGACCCGCGGGCGTCTTGTCGGTCACGGTGATCCAGATGTGACGGATCACCCCGGGACCGGTGATGTCGGCGAGAACCACAGTCTCACCGGCCGGCAACGCGTACCAGGCGCTTCCCTTGCGGCCCGGGCCGAGGTGCGAGCTCGCAGACCCCGCCGCGCCCGGCGCCCCGTCGGGGTTCTCGGCGTTGATGGCGCGGCTGCGTCGGGTTCCGTCGTTGCGAAGGCTGTTCCACTGCGTGGGCATGGTGATTCTTTCGTGTCGAGTTACTTCACGGCACCCGCGGTCACACCGCGGCTGATCGTCCGTTGGAAGAGGAGGAAGAAGACGAGGGTGGGAATGAGCGACAGCAGCGATCCCGCATTCACGACGGTGATGTCGATCGAGTGCTGCCCGCGGAGTGTGGAGAGCGCGATGGGAACGGTCTGCGATGCGGGGTCGCCCAGCAGGATGAGCGGGATGTAGAACTCGTTCCACGACCAGATGAAGATGAACACCACGAGCACGCTGAGCGTGGGCCGGACGATCGGGAACACCACGGTCCAGAGGATGCGCCAGCGCCCCGCACCGTCGATCGCTGCCGCTTCCAACACCTCGCGCGGGAACGTCGACAGCACGCTCGAGAGGATGTACGTGCCGTACGCCGCCCACAGCACGACGAACACGATGATGATCGACCAGATCGAGTTGAGCGTGCCCGTGGCCTGCGCGCCGTAGAACAGCGGGTAAATCAGCGCTTCGTGCGGCACCATCGTGGCCACCAGCAGCAGCGCCGTGATCGCCGTGCTCGCCCGGATGCGACCGATGCCGATCGCGTACGAGGCGAGCAGCGCGAGCCCGGTGCCGGCGAAGGCGATCACCGTGGAGCTGAGAATCGAGTTCCACAGCGCCCGGAAGAAGTCCACGCGGCCGAGGTAGTCGGCGAAGGCGTCGAACGTGAACGTCGTCGGCCACGCCAACGGACCGTTCGTGGAATAGTCCGCCCCGGTCTTGAATGCGTTCAGCACCAGCAACAGGAACGGAGCCGCCATGAGCAGAGCAACGACACCTGCGACGACGAGCATCGCCCAGTTCGCGAGGCTCCGGCGAGGGGTGCGGTGAGTGATGGTGGCCGACATCAGCGGCGTTCCTTCCGGCTCTCGCGGTGCTGCCAGGTGAGCATCACCGCGGCGACGATGAAGATCACGACCGACATGACCGTGGCAATGGTGGAGCCGTAGCCCACGCGGGACAGCTCGAAGAAGCTGCGATACGCGTAGTACGAGGGCACCACGGTGGAGTTCTCGGGTCCTCCCCCGGTGAGGATGAGGATCGGAGCGAAGACCTTGAGCGCGGCGATGGTCGCCGTCAGGACCACGACGAAGATCTCCGGGCGGATCTGCGGAATGGTGATCGCCTGGAAGCGCCGCCACCACCCGGCACCGTCGAGCTCCGCCGCCTCATACAACTCCGGGTCGACGCGCTGCAACGCCGACATGAAGATGACCACCGGGTAGCCGATCTGCAGCCAGACCAGCATGAGCATGACCGAGTAGATCGCGATCGCCGGGTCGCCGAGCCAGTCCGGCGGCGAGGCGATCCCGATGCTCTTCAGCAGCACGCTCAATGAGCCCTGCTGCGTATTGAGAATCGTCGACCAGATGAACCCCGCGACCGCGATCGGCAGGATCTGCGGCAGGTAGTAGGTCGCCCGCAACACAGCGATCGCCCGATCTCCGAAGCGGCGCCCCAGATAGTCGAACAGGAGGGCAGCGAGCAGGATGCCGATGATGGTGGGGATGACGGTGATGGCGACGATCATCGCGATGCTGTTCTGGAACGAGCGCCAGAACGTTTCATCGGCGAGGAGGGTCGCGTAGTTCTCGAGCCCCGCCCACCGCATCGGGCTCTGCCCGCCCTTCCAGTGGAACAGGCTCGTGTAGACGTTCATCGCGAACGGCGCCGCGACGACGACGAGGAACCCGGCCGCCAGGGGTAAGAGATAGAGCCAGTAGGTGCCCCGTCGCTCCGAGGAGGCGCGCTTGGTGTCGCTCATGGTGTGGTGTCTCCGGGAAGGGGGCCCGCCCGCGCCAGCGGGCGGGCCCGGGGGTCAGCCGGCGAGCGCGGTCTCGCGGCCCTCGTCGTAGAACTTCTGCAGGTTCGCGGTCCACTCGTCGGCAGAGGTGTTGCCGTTGGACATCGCCTGCATCCCCGACTGGATGAAGTCGAGGAAGCCGGGCACGGGGTAGTCCGGGTAGAAGCTCAGAGTGTCGGCATCCAGGAGTTCGTTGAAGCGCTCGGTGTACTCGCGCGTCAACGGGTCTTCGATGGTGGAGGCGTCACCGGCGAGCGGAAGTCCGCCGAGCTGGCCGATCTTGTTCTGCACCTCTTCGCTGAGCGTGATGTCGATCCAGTCGTACGCGAGCTCCTTGTTGGTCGCGTTGGCGGGCACACCCCAGAGGTGGCCGCTCGAGCCCATCTGCATGTTCGCGCCGGGCAGCGTGAAGTAGCCCCACTCGAAGGGCGCCTGCTCGCGGATGCGCGCGAACTCGCCCTGGTTCCAGATCAGCATGGCCTTCTCGCCGCTCAAGAAATTGACGGTCGCCTGCTCGAAGTTGAGTCCGCCGAGCTCGGTGCCGACGTACCCCTTGTCGATCCACGATTCGAACTTCTTCGCGCCGTCGATCCAGGGCGAGGCTGAGAAATCCACCGGCTCACGAAGGAACATGAAGTCGTCGATCGACTTTCGGTCGGCCCCCGCCGACACGAGCGAGTACCAGACCCACATCTGGTTGAAGCCCTGGCTCGTGGCGGCCGACGACGAGATCGGGGTAATCCCCGCGGCCACCAACTTGTCCATGGCGGCCTCGAAGCTCGCCAGATCGGTCGGCTCCTCCGTGATACCCGCCTGCGCGAAAAGGTCTTTGTTGTAGTAGAACATCACGTACTCGCCGATGTTCGGGATGCCGTACCAGTCGCCCGATCCGGCCAGTCCCTGCTCGTCGTACTGGGCGAAGGCCTGCATGGCGCCGGTGATCTTCTCGTCCCAGCCGCGCTCGGCGACGACGTCGGTGAGGGGTTCGAGCAGCCCCTGAGCCGCGAGCTGGCCCCCATCGGCGTTTCCCTTGTTGAACTCGATGACGTCGGGGACGCTGCCACCGGTGAGCGTGATCTTGGAGTTCTGGCGGGCCGCGTCGAAACTGGTGGTCTGATAGTCCACCTCGACATCGGGGTGCTTCTCCTTGAACAACTGCAGCGCGAGCGCCCAGCCCTGTCCCTGAGCGGTGTCGGGGTTCTCGTACTGCAGGATCGTGAAGGTGTTGTCGCCGGTGTCGGCGCCGGAGCCGGCACATCCGGCGAGTGAGACGGACACGACGGTCGCGGCGAGGATGCCGAGTCCGACACGCGCCGCACTGCGCTTGGTCGCTTTCATTTCTCTCCTCTAATGGGGGCGGCCGCGTTCGCGGGCGCGCCGGATACCGGCCATGCGCGTGCACGGTCGGACGGTTCGGGGTGGTGGCTACGTTCGGGGCGGAGGCCCCACTGACCCGCGCTCGATGAGGGGGCACGGCAATGTCGTCACGCCGGGTGGCGCCGACACGTTGCCGTGGATGCGGTCGATCGCCCGGCGGGCCGCCCATGCGCCCATGTCGTGATGGGGCAGGCGCATCGTCGTGAGCCCCGGTCGCAAGGCGTCGGCGATGAACAGCTGATCGTCGAAGCCCACGACAGACAGGTCGTCGGGGATGCGCAGGCCGAGATCGGTCGCCGCTTGAAAAACCGCGAAGGCGATCTGGTCGGAGAAGCAGAACACGGCGGACGGCCGGTCGGATCGCTCCAGGAGCCGTCGGACCGGCGCATACGCTGCGGCGGTCGCGGGTTCGGGCAGCTCAACGATGAGCGACGCGTCGCCCGGGATGCCATCAGCGTCGAGGGCGTCCTGGTATCCGGCGCGCCTCAGTTCCGTGGCGACAAACGTTCCGCTCTGCACCGTGCAGAACGCGATCCGTGTGTGGCCGTGTCGGATGAGGTGGGTCGTGGCGTCGAAGGCGGCGCCGCGTTCGTCGGGAACCACGCCGTCCGCGACAGCGTTGGCGGCGGCGAACCCGTCGAGCACCACCACCGGCAGGGTCGGCGGGATGACAGGGAGCCCGACCTCGCGATGGAACTGCGCTGCCACGATCACGGCGTCGATGTCGCGCTGCAGCAGAGCGCGCGACGACTGGTCGAGCATCTCGGCGCGATCGGTGGTGTCGATGATCATCGCGAGGTAACCGCTGTCCCACGCCTCGCTCTGCACCCCCTCGAGCATCCGCCCGGCGAATGGCACGCTGGCGACCTGGTCGGACAACACCCCGATCGTGTGCGTGCGCTTGGTCTTGAGTCCTCGCGCGAGCTGGTTGGGGATGTACCCCATGTCTGCAGCCATCACACGGATGCGGGCCGCTGTCGTCGCATTCACTCGTCCGACGTGGCGGTCGTTGAGCACCAGCGACACGGCGGAGGGCGATACGCCCACCGCAGCAGCGAGGTCTTTCAACGTGATCACGACGGCTCCTTCGACATCAATCGTTTGACGCTTACGGTGAGAACCCGCGTCAAACGTTTGATGTGACCGTAGGAGCGTCAAACGCGTTGACGCAAAAGGTCGTTACCGATTCGTTGCCGGATCGCACGGGCGACCTCCGCGCCTGTCGCCGAGGGTCGCCGTGGGCGCTAGGTCTCGCCCGTACTCCTGGTTCATGTCGGTGACCGGGAGTACCGTCGGCGCCATGAAACCGGACGAGCTCTTCCTCCATGCCGACGCCGCCATTCGCGAAGTCATCGACCGCATCGATCCCGCCGACTTCTCGGCCCCTGTTCCAAAGGAGTGGAGCCAGCTCGAGTCGCCGACGCTGCTCGGCATCATCGGCCGGCACGCCTACGACGAAGCGTGGATCCCCGACGTGATCGCCGGACGCGCCGCCGCCGACGGCGATCCGTACGCCGACGCCGACCTGCTCGGCGACGATCCGATCGCGTCCTACGACGCGCTGAATGACGCGGCCACCGCCGCCGTACGCGCGGGCGACTTCGCGGAGACGTTCCGGTTCACCTACGGCGACTACCCCGCGGCCGAGGGTTTCGCCCACATGTCGACCTACCGCGCGTTCCAGGCCTGGTCGATCGCGAAGCACTTCGGCATCCCGTTCCACCTCTCCCCCGAGCTCATTGCCGGGCTCAACGAGCACGTCGTGCCGCACGCCGACGAGTGGCGGCAGTGGGGCGTGTTCCCGCCCGCGATCGAGCCGCCCGCCGGCGCGGACGAGGAGACGCGATTGCTGTGCGCGGTGGGGTTCTGGGTGGAGTAGGTGCGACCCACCCGACTCACTCGAACCAGGACCGCGTTTCTCGATTCCAGGTACCGGACGTTCGTTCACCCGACAGAATCGGATCCAGGCACGCACGGGCCTCGTCCAAAGACGCATCGAGCGGATAGAGCCGGCTCGGGTATTCGGCGAACGTTCTCGCCTGGCGCGGGAAAGCATCGCGCCACTGATCTGACGGCGCCACCAGACGGTCTGGCAACGTCATCCTGCGTCGACCTGATTCACGGCGCAGCACCGTGATCAAACGTGCAGCGTTCAGGGGACCGGCATCCAAGATGCGGACGATGTCGGCGAGATCTCGGTAGCGAGTTGACGGAGATGTCCCCCCGCGGCCATGCAACTCATACATGGCGCACACCTTGTCGGCCAGGTGATTCTCCAGCGGAGTCGTCGGCACCGACGGAAGGTCGGTCAAAGTCTCGTGCTCGATGACCGCCCTGAGTGGCACTCGGTCGACGGGCACGTCGAGATGACGCCGCTCCGTGAGGTCGATCGTGAATGCCTCGAAGACCTGTGAACCAAGTCGAGCCTGCACCTTGGCGTTTGCCGTCTTCGTTCCATAGCCAAACGGGTCCACTTCGGAGTGCTCTTCGACCGAGGCGATGACGAAGGTGAACGGGTCCCGAGCAGCCGGTGCGTCAGCGAGCGACTGCAATTCGCGTCGCACGTCTTCGCCCGTTGTCCATGCACTCTGACGGGCCAGGTCGATGTCCTGTGTGAAACGTCCTCCACCCGTTCGGATGAGCAGTGCGTTCCCCCCGAGGAGCACCCACGGCGGCTGCGGGTCCGCGTCGAAGAGTCTGCTCAGGAACAGCGTGAAGACGTACTGCTTGCGGATAACATCCGCTGCGACGCCCCGCTGGCGGGCCTTCGCGTTCAGCTTCGCGCCGAGCGAACGAGCAAGGCGGCCAAGTTCGACTGCTGTCGGCGCCACTAGGTGTCCTCACGCACGGGTGACTTGCCTCTAGCGAGCCGGTCGTGGACGAGTGCCAGGAGCGCGTTCGAGCCGCCCGGCTCTTCGAGCAGATCCAGCGCCTGCTGTCGAAACTGGCTCGAAAGCATCACGGCTTCGTCAACAACACCGCGGAGCGCCGCAGCGAGGTACCCGGGTGCCATCCCCGCCAGCAATGCGCGTCCCGAGTCGAATCCGTACCGGGCAGCATGGGGTGTGAGCGCGGTCGCAAGAGCCTCCATACCCACACCGGGGCGCTCGACTGCATCGGACAGCACACGCGCGAGCTGATCCGAATCCAGCGACGACGCGGCGAGATCGCCGACAGTGCGCACCACGCTCGTGACGGGAAGGCCATCGACCAGAACCACCTCGTCGTCGCTCAGAGCGGCGCGGTGGAAACGAACGTCGGGCAGCGTGCTTTGTCTGCGCACGGCCGCGGTGAACTCATGCGTCGCGGGGACGAGGTCGCCGAGGCGATGCACAGCCGCCGCAGACGCCCTCGAGACAACGACGTCGCCGTTCGCCGAGGCTGCCAACCATGCGGCCCGCAGCTGCTGCAGGCGATCCACGCCCGCTGAAGGCAGTACGTACACGCCGTGGCGAACGCGAAGAAGCCGGCCGGCGTCGGCAAGGCGTGTCAGATCTACCCCGGCCAGACCCGCTTCGCGCGCCTGAGCGGTCGTGACCAGACCGCGCTGCGTAGAACCCGCGAGCTCGAGGGCCTCCAGCGCATCTACAGCTCGCATCGCGCCACCTCCCATCGGCGCTTTGAATATTACACCTAAATGTAATTTTCCGAGCACTAAAGCAACCGAGCGGCTTCGATGCCCCGACTACATCCCCGGCGCCATGTCCGCGAACCGCGAGTAGTGCCCCTGGAACGCCACGGTGATCGTGTCGGTCGGGCCGTTACGGTGCTTCGCCACGATCAGGTCGGCCTCACCGGCACGCGGCGAGTCCTTCTCGTACGCGGCCTCTCGGTGGAGGAGCACGACCATGTCGGCATCCTGCTCGATCGATCCCGACTCACGCAGGTCGGACAGGGCAGGCTTCTTGTCGGCACGCTGCTCGGCACCACGGTTCAGCTGCGACAGCGCGATGACGGGAACCTGCAGCTCCTTCGCCATCAGCTTCAGCGCACGCGAGAACTCACTGACCTCCTGCTGGCGCGACTCCACGCGCTTACCGCTTGTGAGCAGCTGCAGGTAGTCGATGACCACCATCTTCAGCCCCTCGCGCTGCTTGAGGCGACGGCACTTCGCCCGGATCTCGACCAGCGTCATGTTCGGGCTGTCGTCGATGTAGAGGGGGGCGTCGTTGATGCGACCGCGGGTCGAGGCCACCGTCGTCCAGTCGCGCGAGTCGAGCGTTCCCTTGCGCATGCTCTGCAGTGGGATCGACCCCTCGGCACTCAGCAGACGCATCGCGATCTCGCTGCGCCCCATCTCGAGTGAGAAGAAGATGCAGGGCGCGTTCGACTTGATCGCGGCGGCGCGAGCGAAGTCGAGCGCGAGCGTCGACTTACCCATAGCGGGACGCGCGGCCAGCACGATCATCTGGCCCGGGTGCAGACCGTTCGTGAGCTGGTCGAGGCCGGCGAAGCCGGTCGGAATGCCGGTCATCGACCCGTCGCGACCGCGAGCAGCCTCGATCTCTTCGACCGCGGCATCCACCGCCATCGTCAGGGGGATGTAGTCCTCGGCACTGTCGTCGCCCGACACGTTGTAGATCTCGGCCTGGGCGCTGTTGACGAGCTCGGTCGGGTCGCCCTCGCCCGCGTAGCCCATCTGCACGATGCGCGTGCCGGCCTCGACCAGGCGGCGGAGCAGCGCACGCTCGGCGACGATCGACGCGTAATACCCGGCGTTGGCCGCCGTCGGCACGATCGAGGTGAGCGTGTGCAAGTAGTCGGCTCCGCCGGCGCGCTGCAGCTCACCCGTCTTGATGAGCTCGTCGGTGACGGCGACGACGTCGGTCGGCTCACCGTGCGAGTAGAGCGTGAGGATCGCCTCGAAGATCAGCTCGTGCTTCGGGACGTAGAAGTCGGGCCCGCGCAGCGTCTCGATGACGTCGGCCACCGCGTCTTTCGACAGCAGCATGCCGCCCAGGGCGCTCTGCTCGGCCAGGATGTCGTGCGGCGGCGTGCGCTCCTGACGCTGGGGTCCCCCGAGACGCTCGTTGGCGATGTCGGCAATCGACACAGGCACTCCTTCTCAGTTTTCGGACGCACTCGCCCCATCGACGACGTCCGGCAACGGATCACGTCGGGTGGGTCGAGACGACGACCTCGAGCAGCATCGAATCACCAAGTTCCGACATCGACGCGCGGATGGTGACAGGTGTGCCCGATGGGATGCACCCACGCTAAGGACCACCCCTCCTCCACGCAAACAGCCCTGTGGATAACTCTGTGGACAGCTTGCGAGAAACGCCGCGATTGCTGTGCACAACTGCTGTGGACAACTCCGTGGATCATGTGGAATCCCGTTTTGAAAAGCGTCCACGACCAGGCATTTATCTATCCACAGGAAAGCTGGGGGAATCCTGTTTGAAGGACGAGTTGAAGGTTCTCGGACTTGACAAGAACATGTGTACAACTCGGGGGATAACTGCGCCGGTCAGCTACTGACAACCGCGCTCGCTGTCAAGTCACGTTCGCATGCGGCGTGTCGGTCGCTTCCCCGCTGGTCACCGGCTGGTAACTGGGGGTTCGCTGAGACTCTGGCCTTCGTTCGGCGAGCGGCGTAGAGTCGCGCGTCATAGGCACGTCATAGACGAGTGTCGATCGACTGTGGGGAGTCAGATATGGATGCCGTGGCCCGGCGAAGCGCACCTCCTGCGCTCCGCCTGCTCGGCCTCTCACTCCTCGCGGCCCTCGCGTGGGTCATCCTGTCGCTGACTCTCTCGACCTCGTCCGCGTCGGCGAACGACGACTCCCCCTCTGGCCTTCTCGGCGCGATCTCCGACACCGTGAACGACACCACGAGCACCGTGAAGGGCCTCGTCGGCACGGTCGACGACACCGTGGCATCCGTAGTCCAGACCGTCGAGCCGGTCACCGCTCCCGTCACGGCCGTCGTTCCCGAACCCGTCCGCCGGCCCGTCACCGAGGTCACGCAGACGACGGTGGATGCCGTGAACACCGTCGTCCACCGCGTCGACGACACCGCGGCGAGCGCCGTGGACACCGTGACAGAGACCGTGTCGCAGGTCGCCGACGCCGAGGTCGTCGGAACCGTCGTGACCCCCGTCGTCGAGACCGTCGTCTCGGTGCCCGTGGTCGGCGGAATCGTCTCGGAGGTCGGCCTCGACGACGTGCTCACGGGCGTGGCCGACACGGTCGACGAGGTCGTCCCTGCCGTCGTCGGGACGCCCGGGGCCACCGACCCCCTGCTGCCCACGATCCCGGGCGGCACGGTCAACGAGGTCATCGACCCCGTCGCCCCTTCCGCTCCCGCGACGCCGACTCCTGGCATCCCCCCTCTCGACGGCACCGCGGTCCCCGCGCAGCCCGAGACGACGGATGCCACGGCACCCACGTCCGCGGCCACCACCGTCGCGCACGGCTCCCCCGCAGAGCGCGTCCGTGCGGCGGCCGCGGCGTTCGCCGCCTCGGCGTCGTCGGGTCCGGGCGAGAGCTCCGTCCACGCCAGCGGCTCCCCCGCGCCCGCCGGATCGCCCGTCTCGCACGCCCTGGGCGATGGCATCCCGGGCTCGTCTTCGGCATCTGTGCCGTCCGGCGGAGCCGCCCCCGCGGCCGCGCGCCTCGATGACCGCGCGGGCTCGCCGACCTTCGTTCTTCTCTCTCGCAGCGCACTCGTCGACGACGATCTCCCCGGCGCACCTACCTTCGCCACCGACGTCTCTCCTGACTGAGGCGGGCCGCGTCGTGCTCCGGCACGACACACGGTCCCGCGCGTTCGCGCACCTCATTCACACCTCAGGAGAGAACTCTCATGCGCAAGATCTACTCGCGCGCCATCCTCGGCGCGCTGATCGGCGGCGGCTTGGCCGTCGTCGGAACCGGCATGGCCAATGCCGCGGAGACGTCGGGCACCGACGGCCTCCTCTCGGGCGACCAGGCGATCATCTCGGTCGACCTGCCCGTCACCCTCGGCGGCAACGCCGTGTCGCTCCTCGGCGACAGCCATTCCTCCGATGCCACGACCTCGGTGCCCGCGTCGCAGCCGGCGCCGGACGTCACCACCGACGGCGGCGACAGCCTCCTCGGCGGCAACCAGGGCCTCGTCTCGGTGGACGTGCCCGTGACCGTCGGCGGCAACGCCGTGTCGGTCATCGGTGACAGCCACACAGAGGATGCCGAGACCTCGGGCGGCTCGACCTCGGGCGGCTCGGGCGACGTCACCACCGACGGCAGCGACAGCGTCGGCGGCGGCAACCAGGCCGAGGCTCCGGTCTCGGCTCCCGTCACCGTCGGCGGCAACGCCGTCTCGGTCATCGGCGACAGCCACACCGAGGACGCCACCACCACCGGCGGCGGCTCCACCTCGAGCGGCGCCGGCGACGTCGAGACTGACGGCACCGACAGCGTGCTCGGCGGCAACCAGGCCGTCCTGCCCGTGTCCGTTCCCGTGACCATCGGCGGCAACGCCGTCTCGGTCATCGGCGACAGCCACAGCGAGGACGCCACCACCACCGGCGGCTCCACCTCGGGCGGCAGCGTCGGCGACGTCGAGACGGACGGCACCGACAGCCTCGGCGGCGGCAACCAGCTGATCGCTCCGATCAGCCTGCCGGTCACCATCGGCGGCAACGCGGTTTCCGGTATCGGCGACAGCCACACCGAGGACGCCGGCACGACCGCCGGCACCACGGGCGGAGCGGTCGGCGACGTGTCGACCGACGGATCCGACAGCATCCTCGGCGGCAACCAGGCGGTCCTTCCGATCAGCCTGCCCGTGACCATCGGCGGCAACGCGGTCTCGGTTGTCGGTGACAGCACCTCCGAGAATGCCACCACCACCGGCGGCGGCTCAGGCGGCCTGATCGGTGGCGTGACCACCGACGGCAGCGACAGCATCCTCGGCGGCAACCAGCTGATCATTCCGATCAGCCTCCCCGTCACCATCGGCGGAAACGCGGTCTCGGTCATCGGCGACAGCACGACGGTCGGTTCCGAGACGGGCACACCTGGAACCCCGGGCACCCCCGGTACGCCGGGCACCCCCGGTACGCCGGGCACCCCCGGTACGC
>NZ_VBUM01000061.1 GCF_005774735.1 Microbacterium sp. 5K110
GGTGGCCTGGATCGTCATGTCGTCCTCCTTCGGGTCGCGGGCTTCGGTGCCCGTGGAGACCACTGTGGGCGAAGAATCCGGCTCGATCCGAGGATTCTCGGTGTGAAGATTGACCGTTCTTCCGTTCTGGTGAGATCATCGCGACATGGACACCGGTGTCTCCCTGATCGACCCCGCCGACGCCCCCGACGATGAGGGGGTGGACGCTCTCACGATCGGCAAGCGCATCCGTCAGCTGCGCACGGCCCGCGGGCTGACCCTCGACGACCTCGCCGCGGCGGTGGGTCGCGCGCCCAGTCAGATGTCGATGATCGAGAACGGCCGCCGCGAAGCGAAGCTCACCCTGCTGCAGGCCATCGCGCGGGCCCTCGGCACGGGCCTGGACGCGCTCCTGGATGCCGAGCCGCTCGACGAGCGTGCCTCCCTCGAAGTCGCGGTCGAACGCGCGATGCGCGGGTCGACGTTCCAGGCGCTCGGCATCGCCCCGTTCCGGGTCGGCAAGACCGTCCCCGACGAGGCGCTTGCGGCGATGCTCGCACTGCAGGCCGAGATCGAGCGGCTCCGCGACGAACGGTCCGCCACCCCCGAAGAGGCGCGGCGGGCGAACGTGGCGCTGCGCCGCCTCATGCGCACGCAGGACAACCATTTCCCCGAGCTCGAGCGCACGGCATCCGAGATCCTCACCGCCGTCGACCACCCGGGCGGTCCGCTCACGCAGCGCGCCGCGAGCGACATCGCCGCGTACCTCGGGTTCTCGCTCCACTACGTGCCCGACCTGCCGCAGACGACACGCAGCATCGCCGACGTGAAGAACGGCCGGCTGTACCTGTCCACGCGCGTGGCCAAGGGCGACCCGCGCGCGGCGGTCCTGCAGGCGCTGTCGAGCCGCATGCTCGGGCACCGCGAGCCGACGAGCTACGGCGAGTTCTTGCGGCAGCGCGTGGAGACGAACTACCTCACCGGTGCCCTGCTCCTCCCCGAGGCGCACGTCGTGGCCGCCCTGAAGGAGGCCAAAGCGCGTCGTTCGCTCAGCATCGAGGACCTGCGCGACGCGTATTCGGTGTCGTACGAGACCGCGGCGCACCGGTTCACCAACCTCGCGACGGTGCACCTCGGCATCCCCGTGCACTTCCTCAAGGTGCACGAATCGGGCACGATCACCAAGGCGTACGAGAACGACGACGTGAACTTCCCGACCGACCGGCTCGGGTCGATCGAGGGGCAGATGTGCTGCCGCCGGTGGACGAGCCGCGTGGTCTTCGACGAGGACGACCGCTTCAACCCGTACTACCAGTACACCGACACCGGCAACGGGACGTACTGGTGCACCGCCCGCGTGGAGCAGTCGAGCGAGGGTGCGCACTCGGTGAGCGTGGGGGTGCGCTTCGACGACACGAAGTGGTTCCGCGGGCGCGACACCCCCAACCGTGGCGTCTCGCGGCACGCGGTCGAAGTGTGCTGCCGCCGCCCTCCCGCGGAGCTCGAGACGGCGTGGCGCGACAACGCGTGGCCGAACGTCCGCACGCCGCGGACGCTGCTCGCCACCCTGCCGACGGGCGCGTTCCCCGGCGTCGACACGACCGAGGTGTACGAGTTCCTCGAGGCGCACGCGCCGAAGTGAGGCGAGGATCGGCCGTCGAGAGCGCACGATCCGGTCGAGCACCCGCGATCCGGTCGTCCACAACGTGGGTCCTCGGCTCGAACGTGAGCGCTCGGCGTGCGCGGCGATGTCGGGGACGATGCGGTTGCGAATAAACCGTACGCATGTAAGGTTTTGGGCACCGAGCTCCATCCCCCCCCGGAGCGCTTTCGATGAGGAGAGCCCGTCATGAAGCACACCCGCTTGGCATCCACCGCGATCGTCGGACTCGTCGTCGGCGGACTCGCCGTCGCGTCACCCGCCGTCGCCGCTCCGCCTCCGCACGCGGGACCGCCCCCGCACGCGGGACCGCCCCCGCACGCGGGACCGCCCCCGCACGCCGGCGGCCCCGGGCACGCCGGCCCCGGCTCGCGCGAGCTGCAGCGTTACGCCGCCGACACCTGGACGTCGATGGCGGCGATGGCCCATGCGAACACGGGGTTGCCCGACGACAACATCGGTGGCGAACTGGACCCTGCGACGGCATCCGGCTACACCTCGCCGACCAACATCGGCGGATATCTGTGGTCGACCGTCACCGCGCGCGACCTCGGCATCATCGGCGCCGACGAGGCGCGCGACCGTCTCGCGGCGACCGTCTCGACCCTCGAGCGCATGGAGCGCAACGGCGGCAGCGGCATGTACTACAACTGGTACTCGCCGGAGACGGGCGCGAAGCTCGACATCTTCCCGACCTCGGGCGAGGTCATCCACCCGTTCTTGAGCACGGTCGACAACGGGTGGCTCGCCGCGGCGCTGCGCATCGTCCGCGAGGCCGAGCCGACGCTCGCCGACCGCGCCGATGCGCTGTATCGCTCGATGGACTTCTCGGCGTTCTTCGACACCGCCGGTGCGCCGGGGCTGCCCGCCGGCACCAACCGCGGCGGCTTCTGGGAGGCACCTCCCGGCGAGGGCTGCGCCGTCCCGGCCCCGATGTACAACGGCAGTGGCGAGCAGGCGTTCTACACGTGCCACCACTACGACACGACCGTGAGCGAGAGTCGCATCGCCACGTACCTCGGCATCGCCGAGGGCGGCATCCCGGCGACCGCGCTCTCGGGCACGCACCGCACGATGCCCGCGGGCTGCGACTGGGCCTGGCAGGAGCAGCTGCCGACGGGCGCAACGCGCACCTACGACGGGTTCGACGTCTATGAGGGCGTGTATTCCTACGACGGCATGTCGTTCGTGCCGAGCTGGGGTGGGAGCATGTTCGAGTCGCTCATGCCCGACCTGCTCGTCCCCGAGACCGAGTGGGGCCCGCACTCGTGGGCGAAGAACCACCCGATCACCGTCGAAGTCCAGAAGCGCCATGGCCTCCGCGAAGCCGGTTACGGCTACTGGGGCTTCTCGCCCGCGAGCAACCCGTTCGGCGGGTACGCGGAGTACGGCGTCGACATCGCCGGCATCCGGTCCGACGGGTACACCTCGGATGCCGAAAAGACCGACGTCGACATCGACCGCCCCGGCTGCACCGAAGGAACGAACCCCGACCCGACCTTCGGTGACGGCGTGGTGACACCGCACGCGGCGTTCCTCGCGCTGCCGTACGACCGTCCCGGCGTGCTGAAGAACCTGCGCGGGATCGAGAAGAAGCTCGGCGCGTACGGGCCGGGCGGGTTCTACGACGCTGTCGCCGTGAAGAGCGACACCGTCGCCGAGCGGTACCTGTCGCTGGATCAGTCGATGATCATGGCGGCCATCGGCAACGCACTGACCGGCGACACGCTGAAGGACTACTTCGTCGACGACGAGATGGAGCAGCGGCTGCGTCCCGCGATGGAGCAGCAGGTCTTCGGCTCGTCCTGGGGCGACCGTCGGCCCTGATCGCACGCGTCCGCTTCGATGCCCGGTACCCTCACGGGACCGGGCATCGGTGCGTGCGGAGGGAGACCCGGATGACGGGGGACGGGATGCCGCGCGCTCCTCGGGGCAGCTACGCGAAGGGCCAGGTACGGCGCCAGCGCATCGTCGATGAGGCCGTGCTGGTGTTCGGGCGCTCGGGGGTGACCAGCGGCTCGCTGCGCGAGGTGGCGAAGCGGGTGGGGCTGACCCCCGCCGGTGTGCTGCACCATTTCGCGACCAAGGAAGAGCTCTTCACCGAGGTGCTGCGGCAGCGCGATGAGCGCGTCCGCGCGGCCGCCGGCGACCCGGCCGAGCACACGCTCGTCGAACAGATGGCGAAGGTCGTCGCCCACAACGCCACGACCCGCGGCCTCACCTCGCTGTACACGGTGGTCGTCGCCGAGGCGAGCGATCCCGAGCATCCGGCGCACGCCTCCTTCGCCGCCCGCTACCGGGAGAGCGCCGCCCGCGCCGCGGAACTGCTGCGGGCCGGTCAAGCGGCGGGGGAGGTGCGCCCCGACATCGATCCCGACCGGGCGGCGCGGCTCTTGAGCGCCGTGATGGACGGCCTCCAGCAGCAGTGGCTGCTCGACGAGTCCGTCGACATGTCGGCGCACTTCGCCGAGTTCGTGCGGGGGTATCTGGAGCCGCCGGACTGAGGCTCCGGCATCCGGGTTCGTGCCGTTCGGGCGTTCGGTGGGCACCGGGTTGCCGCGTCGCTAGTTATGCGCTTAAATAGCCCACGACACCGCGCCCGACGTGGGGCGCCCGTTCGAGGAGGAACACCATGAGAAAGACCCGATGGAGTGCCGTCGCCGTCGTCGCGGCGGCCGCGATCGTGCTGACCGGGTGCGGACGCCCCTCCGACACCGGGGGCGGAGCAGCCGAAGCGTCCACGATCGGCGACGCGAAGGCCGAGGGCACCCTCACGATGTGGGCGATGGGTGCCGAGGGCGAGGCGCTGCCCGAGTTCGTGAAGACGTTCGAAGAGGCCAACCCCGGCGTCACGGTCGAGGTCACCCCCGTGCCGTGGGATGCCGCGTACAGCAAGTTCCAGACGGCGATCGCCGGCGGCAACACCCCCGACCTCGCCATGGTCGGCTCGACCTGGATGGCGGACTTCGGCGACGCGCTGCAGACCGTGCCCACTGATCTCTCCACCGACGGCATCTTCCCCGGCGCGGTCGCCTCGACGAAGATCGACGACCGTGCGACCGGCGTGCCGTGGTACGTCGACACCCGCGTGCTGTACTACCGCACCGATATCGCCGCTCAGGCCGGCTGGAACCAGGCGCCCACCACGTGGGACGAACTGAAGCAGATGGCCGCCGACATGCAGTCGAAGGGCGGCGCCGACTACGGCATCCGTCTTCCCGCCGGCAACGACTCGTTCCAGGGCAACCTGTGGATGCCGTGGTCCAACGGCGCAGAGCTGGAGGACGGCTCGAACTGGACCCTCGACACCCCCGAGATGGCCGAGGCGCTCGAGTACTACCAGAGCTTCTACACCGACGGTGTCGCCAACCCCGCCGCCGACCGCTCGGCGGGTGCTCAGGAGGCCGACTTCGTCTCGGGCGCCACACCGATGTTCATCGACGGACCGGCGTTCATCGGTCTGCTCAACGACCTCGGCGGCGAGGGCTTCGGCGACAAGATCTCGACCGCCGTGCTGCCCGCGAAGAAGTCGTCCACCTCGTTCAGCGGCGGCGCGAACCTCGCCGTGTTCGACAACTCCGACAATGCCGCCAGCGCGTGGAAGCTCGTGCAGTGGCTGACCGAGCCCGGCACCCAGGCAGCCTGGTACGAGGCGACCGGTGACCTCCCGGCCGTGCAGGATGCCTGGAAGTCCGACGCCCTGTCGTCGTCGAAGACCCTCGCCGCCTTCGGCACGCAGCTCGAGACCGCCCAGCCGGTGCCCGCCGTCACCACCTGGGTGCAGGTCGCCGCGGCGGGCGACGGGATGCTGGAGAAGATCCGTCTCGGTCAGCTGACCCCGGCGGACGGCCTGGCCGACCTGCAGAAGACCGCCGACTCGCTGGGTCTGGGCTGAGGCCATGACCCAGGCAGTCGTGGGCGCGACCGGGACGCGCGGCGTCCCCGGTCGCGCCCGGGCGGGCGGCGCAGGAAGCCGGCGCCGCCGTCAGGGATGGGTCGCGTGGGGCTTCGCCCTGCCGTTCGTCGCCGTCTTCGCGGTGTTCATGGTCGTCCCCATCGTCGGATCGTTCGCGATGTCGTTCACCGACTTCCGCGCGCGCGACATCCGCTCGCCGTTCTCGGTCAACTTCATCGGACTCGAGCAGTACGCCGCGGTGCTCGGCGACCCCGTCTTCCTGACCTCGCTCGGGGTGACCGCCACGTTCGTGGTGGTCGGCATCCCGGTGACCATGGCGATCGCGCTGGCCTTGGCGCTCGCGCTCAACGCCAGCCGCGGTCGCATCGTGTCGGTCCTGCGGGTCGGCTTCTACGCCCCCGTCGTGACGAGCATCGTCGCCGTCGCCGTCGTCTGGCGCTATATCCTCCAGCCCGAGGGGCTCCTGAACTCGGCCCTCGCGGTCATCGGCATCCAGGGTCCGGACTGGCTCAACGACACCTCGACGGCGCTCCCCTCGCTCATCGCGATGGCGGTGTGGCGCAACGTCGGGACGCTCATGGTGATCTTCCTCGCGGGGCTCCAGGCGATTCCTACCGATGTGAAGGAAGCGGCCCTCATGGACGGCGCCTCCGCGTGGCGACGCCTGACCTCGGTCACCCTGCCGCTGCTGCGGCCGACCCTGCTGCTGGGCGCCGTGCTGATCTCGGTCGGGTTCCTGCAGTTCTTCGAGGAGGCCTTCGTGATGACGCAGGGCGGTCCGCTCAACTCCACCCTCTCGGTGGCCTACTACACGTTCAAGCAGTTCGGCTTCGGGCAGTACGGCACCGCCTCGGCGGCCAGCTACCTGCTGTTCCTGGCGATCGCACTGCTCAGCCTGCTGCAGTTCCGGCTGCTGCGCTCGAAGGATTGAGGGAGGATGCCATGACACTCACGTCCCCCACGGCTCCGGCCGTCGTCGCCGACACCGTCGAGCCGCCGCGCCGACGCCGCCGCTCCGAGACCCGCCTCACCCCCGGCCGCGCGCTCACCTCCACCGTCCTGGTCCTCGGGCTCTTGGTGTGGATCGTGCCGTTCGTCTGGATGCTGCTGGGCTCGGTCAAGACCCAGCGCGAGATCCTGCAGCGCCCGCCCACGTGGTGGCCGCAGGAGTTCACGTGGGAGAACTTCGCCGCCTGGTTCGGACAGTTGAACTTCGGCCAGTTCTTCGGCAACAGCCTCCTCGTGGCCGTGGTCACCGTGGCCGGCAACCTCGTCTTCTGCTCGATGGTCGGGTATGCCCTGGCCAAGATGGACTTCCCCGGTAAGAAGGCCCTGTTCGTCGTCGTGATGGTGACACTCATGGTCCCGGGCGTCGTGACGTTCGTGCCGCTGTTCGTGATGGTCTCCTCGATCGGTCTCGTCGACACGTACGCCGCGTTGATCCTGCCGTTCGTCACGACGCCGCTGGGCGTGTTCCTGATGCGGCAGTTCATGCTCGGCATCCCGGATCCGCTGCTCGAGGCCGCGCGCATCGACGGCGCGGGGGAGCTGCGCATCTTCGCGCGCATCGTGATGCCCCTGTGCGGCCCGCCGCTCGCGACTCTCGGCATCCTCACCTTCCTGGCGTCGTGGAACAACTTCCTCTGGCCCCTCGTGGCGGCCCAGACGCAGGGCAAGTACACCCTGCCCGTCGCGCTGTCGCTGTACTCGACCGGTCAGAACGCCACCGACTACGGCCTGCTCCTGGCCGGCTCGGTGCTGGTGATCGCGCCGATCATCCTGCTCTTCGTCTTCCTGCAGCGGTACTTCATCCAGGGCATCGCCTCGACCGGCCTGAAGTGACCTCGCGACCGATCCGAAAGGATGCCATGACCCCCCGCCACCTCACCTCCTCCGACGGCACCCGCTTCCGCGACCTCAACGGAAACGGCGTGATGGACCCGTACGAGGACTCGCGTCTCGGCGCCGACGTGCGCACCGAGGACCTCCTCGGGCGGCTGAGCCTCGAAGAGAAGTGCGGACTGATGTTCCAGACCGTCATCGAGGTCGGCGACGACGGCGAGCTGCTGGAGGCGCCGGGCAAGATCTCGAAGTCGCCGACCACGACCGTCGTCGTCGGCAAGAACATGACGCACTTCAACGTGCACGCGATCCGCACCGCCCGCCAGGCCGCCGAGTGGAACAACCGGCTGCAGGCGCTGGCCGAGACCACCCCCCATGGCATCCCGGTCACGATCAGCACCGATCCGCGTCACGCGTTCGTCGAGAACACCGGAGTCGCGTTCTCGGCCGGGCCGTTCTCGCAGTGGCCCGAGGGCCTCGGGCTCGCGGCCCTCGACGACGTCGAGACGGTGCGCGAATTCGCCGAGGTCGCGCGCCGTGAGTACCGGGCCGTCGGCATCCGCGCGGCGCTGCACCCCCAGATCGACCTGGCGACCGAGCCGCGGTGGGGGCGTCAGGCGCAGACCTTCGGACAGGATGCCGCTCGCGTGGCGGAGTTCACGGCGGCGTACCTGCGAGGGTTCCAGGGCGAGGAGCTCGGACCCGACAGCGTCGCGTGCACGACGAAGCACTTCCCGGGCGGTGGCCCGCAGCAGGGCGGCGAGGACGCGCACTTCCCGTACGGCCGTGAACAGGTGTACCCCGGCGGTCTGTTCGACTACCACCTCGAGCCGTTCCGTGAGGCGATCCGCCGCGGCACCGCAGGGATGATGCCGTACTACGGCATGCCCGTGGGCCTGCAGCTCGACGGCGAGCCGATCGAGGAGGTCGGCTTCGGGTACAACCGGCAGATCGTCACGGGCCTGCTGCGCGAGCAGCTCGGCTACGACGGCGTCGTCGTGACCGACTGGGAGCTCGTCAACGACAACCATGTCGGCGATCAGGTGCTGCCCGCGCGCGCCTGGGGCGTCGAGCACCTCACGGCGATCGAGCGCATGGAGAAGATCCTGGATGCCGGAGCCGACCAGTTCGGCGGCGAGGAGTGCGTCGACATGCTCATCGACCTCGTCCGCTCTGGTCGGGTGTCCGAGGAGCGGATCGATGCCTCGGCGCGCCGCCTGCTGCGGGTGAAGTTCGCCCTCGGGCTGTTCGACGACCCGTACGTCGACGTCGAGGAGGCCGAGCGGATCGTCGGCAACGCCGAGTTCCGGGCGCTCGGCGAGCACGCGCAGTCACGCTCGCTCACGGTGCTGGTGAACGAGGAGCGGGTGGGCGTTCCGACCCTGCCGCTGCGCGCCTCCGGCACGGTGTACGTCGAGGGCTTCCGCCCCGAGGACGTCGCCGAGCTCGGTGCGGTCGTCGACGACCCGGCGGTCGCCGATGTCGCGCTCGTGCGCATCGGCGCGCCTTTCGACCCCCGCGACGACCTCTTCCTCGAGGCGTGGTTCCACCAGGGGTCCCTCGAGTTCGCGCCGGGCCTCGTGTACCGGCTGCAGCAGATCGCGGCATCCTGCCCGCTCGTGCTCGTGGTGAACCTCGACCGTCCGGCGATCCTCACGCCGTTCGTGGGACACGCCGCGGCGATCGTCGCGGACTACGGCAGCTCCGCGCGGGCGGTGCTCGACGCCCTGACGGGGCGCGTCGCCCCGCGCGGACGCCTGCCGATCGAGATCCCGCGGTCGATGGATGCCGTCCGAGCCTCGCGCGAGGATGTACCGTCGGACACCGGCGACCCCGTCTTCCCCGTGCACTTCGGACTCGATCTGTCGGGCGTGGAGGACGAGCCGGAACCGATGAGGGGGTACGCGCACCGATGAGCGAAGCGGACGCGACGAGACGACCGACCGTCTACGACGTGGCACAGGAGGCCCAGGTCTCGATCGCCTCGGTGTCGTTCGCGTTCCGCCGCCCCGACAAGCTCAGCGACGCCACGCGCGCGCGCGTGCTCGAGGCCGCGCGGCGTCTGGGGTACGCCCCCAGCGCCGCGGCCCGTGGTCTCGCGCACGGCCGCACCGGATCCCTCGGTCTGCACGCCTTCGACCTGCTGCTCGAGCGCGCCGACCCCATCGCCCAGTCCACCCCCCTGACGGGCCTGGCGGCGCCCCGCTTGGATGCCGACGGCGTCATCCCGTGGAACCAGACGGACGACGACGTGCTGTCCGATCCCCGGGCGTTCCCGCTGTACGTCGACGAGGTCCAGCGCGGCTTCGAGCTGGAGTGCTGGGCCCTGGGCCGCCCCGTGATGCTCAGCAGCGGCGCGGGCACCGATGTGTCCGTCGCCGACACCGCCGGCCGCGTCGACGGGCTGGCGATCTTCCCGTCGCCGCAGACGGCCCCCGCGCTCGCCCGGTACGCCCCGACCATCCCGATCGTGCTGTTCAGCGCCGCGCCCGGCGACGATCATCATCACCGGGTGCGCGTGGACAACGCCGCCGGCATGCGGGCGCTCGCCGAGCATCTGGCGGGGGAGCACGGCATCCGGGACATCGCCTTCGTCGGGCGTCCCGAGTCGTCCGACACGGCGGAACGCCTCGCGGGTGTCCGTGCGGGGCTGGCCGACCTCGGCATCGCGCTGCGTCCGGACGTGGTGGATGCCACCGTGCGCGGCGAAGACGAGCTGATCCCGCAGCTGCGCGCGCTCATCGCCGATGGGCGGATGCCGCGCGCCCTCGTGTGCGCGACCGATCAGCACGCGTTCGCGGTGCTGGACGCGCTCGCCGCCGAGGGCCTCCGTGTGCCGGACGATGTCGTGGTCACGGGGTTCGACGGCACGCTCGCGGCCCGGCTGAGCAGCCCGCCGCTCACGACCGTGCGGCAGCCGATGGAGGCGATGGGGCGCGCGGCGGCCCGGATCCTGGCGGGTGTCGCAGGCCCCGCCGACCGCCCCTTCGACGTGGTGTTCGAACCGAGGCTCGTCGTCCGGGCGAGCTGCGGCTGCGCGGCCTGAAGCGGCCGACGCTCAGGGCTGCTGCACCCGGAGCGCCGCCCACAGCTCGGCGCGGGTGGCGAACGAGCCGAGGTCGCGCTCGAGCAGACGCTCGGCCAGGGCCAACCGGGTGCGCACCGTGTGCCGGTGCACGCCGAGGGACTGCGCCGTCGCCTCGTGCGAGCAGTCGTGATCGAGCCACGCCCGCAGCGTCTCGATGAGCCGTGAGCCCTCGGCGTCGTCGTGCGCGGTCAAC
Organism: Microbacterium sp. 5K110; assembly: GCF_005774735.1. Classification (GTDB taxonomy): domain Bacteria; phylum Actinomycetota; class Actinomycetes; order Actinomycetales; family Microbacteriaceae; genus Microbacterium. The sequence continues at coordinate 10,679 of NZ_VBUM01000061.1, forward strand.
GGCGCCAGCTCGGCGGCCGCCAGGGTCGGCGCCTCGGGACCGAGCGCCGACAGCACGCCCGAGGCCGCGACCTCGCCGAAGCTCGTGACCGCGCTGCGCCCGCGGTCGCGCGCGACGCGCGCCTGCTCGACGGCGGCGGCGAAACGGTCGTACCCGGTGGGACCGGACACGCCGATCCGGGCTCCGAACCGTTCGGCGGCCTCGTCGATCGCCTGGCGCTCATCCGCGGGGACGACGATGACGACGCCGTCGTCGGCGCGGCCGAAGAACACGGCCCCGCGACGTTCCTCCGCCCGGAGCTCGAGCAGCTCGACGAGGCCGCCGCTGCGGGTCGAGGCCGCGTCGGTGAGGGCGACGACGATCGGGGCCGGAGGCAGCGGTCCCCAGGCGTCGCGGGCGATGCGGCGCGCGAGGGCCGGGTCGTCCGTCAGGAGGGACTGCACGAGCCCCGCACGCAGAGCCCCCCGTGCCCGGCCGAGGCCCTGGTGCTGCTCGAAGGCGAGGCCGGCCATCGCGATCACGGCCGTCACGACGCCGCGGCCCTCGTGATCGAGCTCTCCGGCGGCGATCGCGATGACGCCGCGCAGGTGTCCGCCGCGCCCCAGCGTCTGGAGCGTGAAGGGCCGCCCGCCGATGCGGAGGGAGGATGCCGCGCGCGCTCCGCGCCGCAGCACCGAGGCGACCTCGGCGCTCAGCGCGCCCGACATTGCCGCGTCCAGGTCGCCGGCGGGGTGCTCGCGCGTGAGCTCGCCGGCCGCGTCGTACAGCCCCACCCACGTCCCGAGCTGCCGGGCCAGTTCGGCGAGGGTCGCCCCCAGCCCGTCGGGGCGGAGTGCCGCGAGCGCGATCGCGCGCTGTGCCGACAGCGCCCAGGTGCGGCGGCCGAAGGCCTCGGCGGCGATCGCCTCGGCGTTGGCACGGGCGACGGCGATGAACGGCGTGCGGTACGGCACCTCGAACAGCACCAGCCCGGCCGCACGGCAGGCCGCGGCGAGCTCGGGAGGGATGCCGTCGCGTACGACCTCCGTACCGAAGCCGAGACCGGCGACGCCGCGGGCCGTGAGCCGTTGGACGTAGTCCTCGGCGGAGGTGGCATCCCGGCCCTGGAACTGGGTGCCCGTGGTCAGGAGCACCTGGCCGTCCGAGAGGAAGGGAGTGGGATCGGCGAGGTCGCTGCTGTGCACCCAGCGCACCGGACGGTCGAGCGCCTCGGGGGCGACGTCGTCGTTCTCGAGGCGCAAGTGCAGGTCGGTGCGGCGCAGCAGTGCGCCCAGAGTGGGGATGTCGGTGGCGTCCATGAGGGCTTTCGCGAGGTCATGCTGTACGTCTCGTACAGCCGGGTATCCAGAATGTACAGGACGGAGGGTGCCTGGCTGCGGTGGCGTTCCCTACGCTCCCGAGCATGACCGCACCGCACACCGTCACCGCGCCCCCCGTCGGCGGACCCTCCCTCCCTCAGGAGCGCCGCCTGGTCACGAGCATCCCCGGCCCCCGTTCGCAGGAGCTCCTCGAGCGAAAGGCCGCGGCCGTCTCCGCCGGCGTCGGTCACACCGCCCCGATCCACGCCGTGGCCGCCGGCGGCGGAGTCATCGTCGACGCCGACGGCAACTCGCTCATCGATCTCGGGTCCGGAATCGCCGTGACCACGGTGGGCAACGCCCACCCGGCCGTCGTAGCGGCCGTGCAGGAGCAAGTGGCCGCGTTCACGCACACGTGCTTCATGGTCGCGCCCTACGACTCCTACGTGAGCGTCGCCGAGGCGCTCAACCGCCTCACCCCCGGCGACCACGCCAAGAAGAGCGCGCTGTTCAACTCCGGCGCCGAGGCGGTCGAGAACGCGATCAAGATCGCCCGCAAGCACACCGGCCGTCAGGCCGTGGTCGCCTTCGACCACGCCTATCACGGACGCACCAACCTCACGATGGCGCTGACGGCCAAGAGCATGCCGTACAAGAGCGGTTTCGGGCCCTTCGCGTCGGAGGTCTACCGCGCGCCCATGTCGTACCCGTTCCGCGACGGGCTCTCCGGCGCCGAGGCCGCCGCCCGCGCGATCTCGATCATCGAGAAGCAGATCGGCGCCGACAACCTCGCCGCGGTCCTCATCGAACCCATCCAGGGCGAGGGCGGGTTCATCGTTCCCGCCGAGGGCTTCCTCCCGGCGCTCGTCGACTGGTGCCGTGCCAACGACGTGGTCTTCATCGCCGACGAGGTGCAGTCCGGGTTCGCCCGTACCGGCGCGATGTTCGCCTCCGACCTCTTCGGCATCGTCCCCGACCTCATCACCACCGCGAAGGGCATCGCCGGCGGTCTGCCGTTGGCCGCCGTCACCGGTCGTGCCGACATCATGGATGCCTCCCACACGGGCGGCCTCGGCGGCACGTACGGCGGCAACCCGATCGCGTGCGCGGCCGCTCTGGCCGCGATCGACGCGTTCGAGAACGACGGCCTCTTGGAGCGCGCTCAGGAGATCGGCGAGATCCTCACCTCGCGCCTGACCCGCCTGCAGCAGGATGACCCGCGCATCGGCGACATCCGTGGTCGCGGCGCGATGATCGCGGCCGAGTTCGTCGACCCGGCCACGGGCGCTCCCGACGCCGCCCTCACCGGGGCTGTGGCCAAAGCCGCGATCGCCGAGGGAGTCATCGTCTTGACGTGCGGAACCTACGGCAACGTCATCCGCTTCCTTCCGCCGCTCTCGATCGGGGACGACCTCCTCCACGAGGGCATCGACGTGGTGGCCGGCGTGCTCGCCCGCCACTGAACACCAGACCCGAGGGGGCGGCATACGACCCGAACGAGCCGCCCCCTCGTCGCACCATCCGGGTCACCGACGCAGAGAGAGAAGATTTCATGGACGAGATCACGCGTGACGTCGTCGTCATCGGCGCGGGGGCCGCGGGCCTGACCGCCGCGAACGACCTGCGCAAAGCCGGTTTGTCGGTCGTCGTGCTCGAGGCGCGCGACCGCGTCGGCGGGCGCCTGTGGACCGACGTCGTCGACGGGGCCATGCTCGAGATCGGTGGACAGTGGGTCTCGCCCGATCAGCAGGCCCTCATCGACACCGTGGCCGACCTCGGTTTGACGACCTTCAGCCGCTACCGCGAGGGCGACAGCGTCTACGTCGGCCCCGACGGCGTCGCGAAGCGCTTCACGGGGGAGATGTTCCCGGTGGCGCCCGAGACCGAGGCGAGAATCGACGAGATCACCGCGCGCCTGGATGCCATGGTCGCCGAGATCGACCCCGACAAGCCGTGGGAGCACCCGAAGGCCGAGGAGTGGGACAAGATCTCGTGGGACGCGTGGCTGCGCGAGCAGACCGACGACGACGAGGCCGTGCGCAATCTCGCCTTCGCCACCGGATCGGCGATGCTCACCAAGCCGACGCACACGTTCTCTCTCCTGCAGTCCCTGCTCATGGCGGCATCCGCGGGCTCGTACTCGCACCTCGTCGACGCCGACTTCATCCTCGACAAGCGCGTCGTGGGCGGTCTGCAGCAGGTGCCCGAGCTGCTCGCCGAGCGTCTGGGCGACGACGTGCTGCTCAACCAGCCCGTGCGCCGCATCATCTGGGGGCCCGAGTCCGTGGCGCCGGACCGACCCGCGGATTCGGTGACCGGACGCCGGGTCGACGACCTGCGCGCGCTCACCGCACGTGTCGAGGCCGCGAAGTCCTCCTCGTCGGGCGTCACCGTGATCGCCGACGGCGTCACCGTGCGGGCCCGCTTCGCGATCCTCGCGCTCGCGCCCGTGCTGTACCCGCGCATCTCGTTCGAGCCGCCGCTGCCGCGCTTGCAGCACCAGATGCACCAGCACATCTCGATGGGCTTCGTCATCAAGGTGCACGCCGTCTACGACCGCCCGTTCTGGCGCGAGCAGGGGCTCTCGGGTACCGCGTTCAGCCCCTACGAGCTCTCCCACGAGGCGTACGACAACACCAACCACGGCGACGAGCGCGGCACCCTGGTGGGCTTCGTCTCGGACCAGAACGCCGACGACCTCTTCCAGATCAGCGCCGAGGAGCGCAAGGAGCGCATCCTCGAGTCGCTCTCGCACTACTACGGCCCCGAAGCCAAGAACCCGGTCGTCTACTACGAGAGCGACTGGGGCACCGAGGAGTGGACCCGGGGCGCGTACGCCGCGAGCTTCGACATGGGCGGTCTGAACCGCTACGGCGCCGACCTGCGCGAGCCCATCGGCCCGATCCACCTCGCGTGCAGCGACATGGCCGGTGCCGGCTACCAGCACGTGGACGGTGCGATCCGCCAGGGTCGCCGTGCCGCCGACGAGATCCTCGAACGGGCACGCCGATGACCGCGCCGGTGGTCGTCGGATACACCGCGACCGACACGGGTGCCGACGCCCTCGCGCTCGGCATCCGTCTGGCCCGGGCCATCCAGGCCCCGCTCGAGGTCGTCCTCGTCCTGCCCGACGACGCGCGCAGCGTCATCACCCCGCCCGACGCCTCCTACGCCCGTCTCGTCCGCGAGCAGGCCGAGCAGTGGCTCGGCGACGCGGCGACCGTGATCCGGGATGCCGTGCCCCACCGCGAGCACCTTCGTCACGGCGACTCGTTCGCCGAGGGGCTCGTCGCGTTCGCGGACGAGATCGGCGCCGGGTACATCGTCGTGGGCGCGGCCAACGGCGGTCTCCGCGGCCGGCATCGTCTGGGGACGGTCGCGTCCGAGCTCTTGCATTCCTCCGACGTCCCCGTCGTCCTCGCCCCCGAGGGCTCGCGGCGCGTCGACCCGGCGGTCGGCATCAGCCGGATCACCGCCGCGATCGGCAGCCGTCCCGGCGCCGACGTGCTGCGCGAGGAGAGCGTCGCGCTCGCCGCCGCGGCATCCGTCCCGCTGCGCCTGCTGTCGCTCATCACGGTCGACCTGCCCCCGGGGCTGCAGACCGGCGCCATCCGCATCGCCGGGGCCGCCCACGCCGAGGACGTGCTGTCGCAGGCGCAGTCCGCGCTGCCCGCCGACATCGCGGCCGAGGTCCTCGTCGCCGATGGCGAGGACATCGAAGAGGCCGTGCGCGACCTGCCCTGGGATCCCGCCGAGCTCGTGATGGTCGGCAGCAGCCGCCTCGCACAGCCGCGACGGCTGTTCCTCGGTTCGACCGCGGCAAAGATGCTGCACGAACTGCCCGTACCCCTCGTCGTCGTGCCACGCAGTCGTGCCGACGTCTCGTCCTCGGAAGGAACGCGGCCATGACCGCACCCGCACCCACGACCGGCAGCGACGCCGGCGGCCTGTCGAAGAAGGGGCTGAGCGCCGGAACCATCGGCCTGCTCGGCGCCGTCGTCATCGGCATCTCGTGCATCGCCCCCGCCTACACGTTCACCGCCGCGATCGGCCCCACGGTCGGAGCCGTCGGCGTGCAGGTGCCGGCCATCATCCTGGTCGGGTTCATCCCGATGCTGCTCGTGGCCTTCGGCTATCGCGAACTGAACAACCGGATGCCCGACTCGGGCACGTCGTTCACCTGGGCGGCCCGCGCGTTCGGCCCGTGGATCGGCTGGATGGCCGGGTGGGGCCTCATCGCCGCCACCGTCATCGTGCTGTCCAACCTCGCCGGCATCGCCGTCGACTTCCTGTTCCTCCTGATCTCGCAGCTGACCGGGCAGCCCGGCATCGCGGATCTGGCATCCAACCTGCCCATCAACATCGCGGTCTGCCTGCTGTTCGTCCTCGGGGCGACGGTGGTGTCCTACCGCGACATGCAGACCACCCAGAAGCTGCAGTACGTGCTCGTGGGCTTCCAGGTCATCGTGCTCGTGGTGTTCGCGGTCGTCGCGATCGTGCACGTCGTGAGCGGGGATGCCTACGACCCCACGCCCGTCGACTGGTCGTGGTTCAACCCGTTCGCGGTGTCGTCGTTCAGCGCGTTCGCCGCGGGCGTCTCGCTGTCGATCTTCATCTTCTGGGGGTGGGACGTCACCCTCACGATGAACGAGGAGACGAAGGACCCCGAGAAGACGCCCGGGCGGGCGGCGACCATCACGGTCGTCACCATCGTCTCGCTGTACCTGCTGCTGGCGGTGTCGATGATCATGTTCGCCGGCATCGGCGACGGCGAGTTCGGGCTGGGGAACCCCGACATCCAGGACAACGCGTTCTTCGCGCTGGCCGGTCCCATCCTCGGTCCCTTCGCGGCCTTCGTCTCGCTCGCGGTGCTCACCAGCTCGGCATCCTCGCTCCAGTCGACATTCGTCGGCCCGGCCCGCACCCTGCTGGCGATGGGGCACTACGGCGCCCTGCCGCCGAAGTTCGCCGCGGTCAGCCCGCGGTTCTTCACCCCGGGGTACGCCACGATCGTCTCCGCCGTCGTCGCCGCGGGCTTCTACGCGGTCATGCGCGTCGTGAGCGTCAACGTGCTCTCGGACACGATCCTGACGCTCGGCATCATGATCTGCTTCTACTACGGGCTCACGGCCTTCGCCTGCGTCTGGTACTTCCGCAAGCAGTGGTTCGACTCCGCGCGCAACGTGTTCTTCACGTTCCTGTTCCCGCTCGTCGGCGGTGTCATCCTGGCCGTGATCTTCGTCACCACGCTCATCGACAGCATGAACCCCGAGTACGGCAGCGGGTCGGAGATCGGCGGGGTCGGCCTGGTGTTCGTCCTCGGCGTGACCATCATCGTGCTCGGGGCGGTCATCATGGTGGTGCAGTACTTCCGCCGTCCGGCGTTCTTCCGCGGCGAGACGCTCGCCACCGACGCCCCGCCCAGCGCCCGCCGCGCGCGCCACCTGGCGCAGTGACCTTCGACCACGACACGAAAACGGGAGCCCACATGAGCGACTACGCCGTCATCAACCCCGCCACGGGGGAGACCCTCGCCGAGTACGACACCCTCTCCGACGCCGGCGTCGAGGCCGCCCTCGCCGCCGCGCACGACGGCTATCGCGCTTGGTCGCGGACGGCCCCGGCCCAGCGCGCCGAGGCCCTGCGCCGCGTCGCGCAGCTGCACCGCGAGCGCCGCGACGATCTCGCCGCGATCATCGTGCGCGAGATGGGCAAGCCCCTCGAGGCCGCCCTCGGCGAAGTGGATTTCGCTGCCGACATCACCGAGTACTACGCCGACAACATCGAGCGGATCACCGGCGACACCCCGATCGACATCCTGGGGGAGGGCACCGCGGTCATCCGCCGCTCGGGCCTCGGGCCGCTGCTGGGGATCATGCCGTGGAACTTCCCGTACTACCAGGTGGCCCGCTTCGCGGCGCCCAACCTGGCGGTGGGCAACAGCATCCTGCTCAAGCACGCGCCGCAGTGCCCCGAGTCGGCTGAGGCGCTGCAGCTGATCTACCGCGACGCGGGGCTCCCGGAAGGGGCCTACGTCAACATCCGGGTGACCAACGACCAAGCGGCGACGATCATCGCCGACCGGCGCGTGCAGGGTGTGTCGGTGACCGGCTCCGAGCGCGCCGGCGCGGCCGTCGCCGAAATCGCCGGTCGCAACCTCAAGAAGGTCGCGCTCGAGCTCGGCGGGTCCGACCCGTTCATCCTGCTCTCCACCGACGACCTCGACGCCGCGGTGCAGGCGGCGGCCGACGCGCGGCTGGACAACAACGGCCAGTCCTGCAACGGCGCCAAGCGCTTCCTCGTCGTCGACGAGCTGTACGACGAGTTCCTGGCGAAGTTCCGCACGGCCCTCGGCGAGGCGAAGGTCGGCGACCCGTTCGCCGAGGACACCGTGCTCGGGCCCCTCTCCTCGCTCGCCGCGGCGGAGCGCCTCGACGAGCAGGTGCAGCGCGCGGTGGCTCAGGGCGCCACGCTGGAGGTCGGCGGCACGCGCGACGGCGCGTTCTTCCCGGGCACGGTGCTCACCGATGTCACTCCCGAGATGGATGCCTACCGCGAGGAGTTCTTCGGACCCGTGGCGACGGTGTACCGCGTGTCGGGGGAGGACGAGGCGGTCGCCATCGCGAACGACACCGGCTTCGGTCTCGGTTCCTACGTGTTCACGACGGATGCCGCGCAGGCCGAGCGCATCGCTGAGCGCATCGAGGCCGGGATGGTCTACGTCAACCTCGTGCTCGCCGACTCGCCCGAGCTCCCGTTCGGCGGGGTCAAGCGCAGCGGCACCTCGCGGGAGCTGGGCCTTCTCGCGGCCGATGAGTTCGTGAACAAGAAGCTCATCCGCACGGCCTAGGTCGTGTCCATCCCCCGGCGCGGTTCGCCACGTCGGGGGACATGGCATAGACTGGATCGTGCAGGAGAAATCTGCATTCTTTCGCCGTGCCCCGTGCACAGGCGGCATCCCTCCCCGAGAGATTCCTGGCGAAAGTGTGTCGGTTTCGCATCCCGGATCCCTTGAGGGTCTTAGGGCGGTAGCTCAATTGGCAGAGCAGCGGTCTCCAAAACCGCAGGTTGCAGGTTCGATTCCTGTCCGCCCTGCGCACAGCGCACGCTGGCAACAAGAAGCGACCTAGGTGGTTCGATGACGCAGGACGAGGCGAGAGGCGAGATCGTCGCAGACCGCGGCGCGCCCCGTGAGAAGAAGCTCAACTTCTTCGCGCGGATCGCTCTTTTCATCCGTCAGGTCATCGCGGAGTTGCGCAAGGTCGTGACGCCCACGCGGCAGGAACTCGTGAAGTTCACCGCCGTGGTGCTCGGGTTCGTCATCGTGATGATGGCGCTCGTGTACGGCCTCGACGTGCTGTTCGTGTGGCTGACAAGCGCCGTGTTCGGCGTCCCGGGTGCCGCTGGCGCCTGACCGGCGCTTCGGCGGACGCGCGGCCCCACGAGCGGCCGCCCCAGAACGGAAGAGATCACCAGTGTCTGAAAGATATGTCGACGACGCCGATTGGGCGACGGCTGCCGAGCAGTCGAGCGAGGACGACGAAGCCCAGGAGGGCAACGTGCTCGCCGCGCAGGAGCACGCGTCCGACGCCGCCGAGCACAACGCCGTCCACATCGTGGATGACGAGAACGACGATGTCGCCGACCTCGGCGACGTCGAGATCACCGACCCGGAGGCGGACGCGATCGTGAACGACGCTCTCGAGATCGACGAGACCAGCGAAGCCGAGGCTGCCGCCGAGGTCCTCAACGACTCCCTCGCCGAAGAGGCGGCCGAAGACGCCGCCGAGGCCGCGGACGAGGTCACCCCGTACGACGGCCCCGACATCAACGGCGAGCCCGACGAGCCCGTGCTCGACGAGGACTTCGTGGACGAGGTCGCCGGAGCGGCGAGCGTCGTCGACGAGGTCGAGGCTTCGGAGTCCCCCGCGGACGCCGCCGAGGCGCCGGTCGACGAGGACTCCGCCGACGACGAGGACCTCGATCCCTACGAGGCCTTCCGCGCCGAGCTGCGCTCGCTCCCCGGCAAGTGGTACGTCATCCACTCGTACGCCGGTTTCGAGCGCAAGGTGAAGGCCAACATCGAGCAGCGCAAGTCGACGCTCGAGGTCGAGGACGACATCTACCAGGTCGAGGTCCCGATGGAGGACGTCGTCGAGATCAAGAACGGCCAGCGCAAGATGGTCACGCGCGTGCGCATCCCGGGCTACGTGCTCGTGCGCATGGATCTCAACGAAGACACCTGGTCGGTCGTGCGTCATACCCCCGGTGTCACCGGCTTCGTGGGTAACGCTCACAACCCGACGCCGCTGCGCTTCGACGAGGCGTTCAACATGCTCAAGAGCCTCGTCGAGGTCAAGGAGTCCGCACCCGCGAAGGGCGGCGCCGCCAAGGGTGCCCCCACCGCGCAGCGCGTCATCCCCGCCGAGGTCGACTTCGAGACCGGCGAGACCATCACGATCAAGGAGGGCTCGTTCGCGGGTCTTCCCGGCACGATCAGCGAGATCAAGCCCGAGAGCGGCAAGCTCACGGTGCTCGTGTCGCTCTTCGAGCGCGAGACCCCTGTCGAGCTGTCGTTCGACCAGGTCACCAAGATGATCTGACGCCTTCTGCGTCTTTCGCGAACGCCCCGCCCGGCCTGTGCCGCGCGGGGCGTTCCGCGTGTCGGTCCCCCTCGGGATAAACGCTCCCCTGAGTGAGACACAGCATCCGCCACCGTTTCTCACTCGCCGCCCCGTTTATCGATGGATCGAGGGTTTCGACGGAGCGTCGCCAGATGGGCGGAGTCCTGCGGGCGAATCCGCGGGAGACCGGCGGACTCCAGCGCCGTGCGCAGGCCGTCCACACGGAGTGCCCCGGCGTAGTCCCACCGAGCGACGCGCCATCCGGCTCTCCGAAGCGCGTCCTCGCGGAGTTTCTCGTCGCGAACGGCACCCGCGGCGTTCTCGCCGGCGCCGTACTTCGACCAGCCGTCGCATTCACCGATGACGCGGTGATCCGGCCAGCACAGGTCGGAGCGATACCGTCGGCCGCCCACGGGGTGCTCGGCTTGGAGAACAGGCGCGGGGAACCCGCACCACTCCGCCACCGCACGGCTGATCGACTCGGCAACCGACTCTGCCCGCGGGTCGAGCCGCTCCGTCGTCCACTCGAGGCGCCGGCGTCCTCGCACGCTGCGTTGTCTCGCGGCCTCGAGGCTGAGGGCTTCCGTCGTGACGGCGAAGCGGCGCGCCGCAGCGTCGGCGACCGCGAGTCCGAACGCCGGAGGCAGAGTCCGAGCAAGATCGATGACCGTATCCACCGCGGTGGTGGTGCGCAGGGGGCCGTCCCAGAACGCGCGCGCGTCCGCGCTCGTGTGCACCGCGACGTCGCCGAACCGCAGCGATCGTGGACGGCGGGGGTCGAAGACGTGCACATCGCAGGGCTGACCGAACAGGGGGAGCCCCAGCAGCGCAGCTGCGGACTCGTGCGAGAAGATCGCCCGCGGACGGATCAGCGCGTAGGCGTGGACGCGAAGGAGATACCGGTCCCATTCGGGGAGCGCGTCCCACAGCGCACGCTCGGTGTACACGGCGGGACGGATGCGGATGAGCGCGCGATCGGCAGACGGG